>DPEO01000043.1 GCA_003530935.1 Desulfomicrobiaceae bacterium
CCAAAAGGTCCCGGAGCCGGGCGGCCATGGTGTTGACGCTTCGGGCAAGCTGCCCCACTTCGTCCTGGCTGGTGACCGGCACCTCCACTGTCAAATCCCCATCACTCACCCGGGCCGTAGCCTCCGCCACCCGAGTAAGCGGACGCACCACAGAAATGCGCAAGAATACGGAAAGCACCACGAGCAGAACCACCAAGCCAGCGGCAAAGAGCCCGGCCATCATGGCCTGCGCGGTACGCAAGCACCCCATCTGCGACGAAACATCCTGGCGCACCACCATGGCCCCAAGAATGGGCTGCGAGCTGCCGTGGCAATGGTGGCACTCCGGGGCATTGGGCACGGAGCGGACCTCGAGGAAATACGGGATACCGTCCAGATCCACCAGTTCTCCGTGCATGCCCGTCGTGCGCAGCCGCTCCTGGACCATGGCCTGCACTTGCGGATACGGCAGCGGCTTGGCCAGGGGCTGACGCAGGGTATCCACCTTGGTGGCATAGGTGATCTCGCCTTTGAAATTGGTGAGGTACACCTCCACATCGCGGTATTTGGCGGCAATCTCGGCGAATTTTTCCGTCGTGGCCTCGTTGTCGCCAATGCTCATGGGCTTGGCGATGGCCATGGAGAGGAGTTCGCTCATGCGCTCCGCACCGTGCGCGATCTCCGCAAGACTCGCCCGACGCTGGTTCCACGAGGCCACCATGAGTAGCAGACCAAAGACGACCACCAATACCACGGCGGTAATGGCCATGAGCTTGGCGCCCAAAGAACGCTTGAAGAGTTCCATGACCGCCTCCTAGTGCCCGCCGCTATAGAGGGTGGGTTTGAACCCAAAGGCCCGCACCCGCTCAGGAGTGTGGCACCCCATGCAGTCCTCCACGCGAATGGCGCCCCGTCCCTTGATGAGCGAGGTATCCCCTCCGGAGTCCACATGCGCCCCGCCCGGGCCATGACACACTTCACAGCCCGCGTCGGCCAAGTCCGGGGTCTTTTCAAAGCTCACGAACCCGCCGGGACTGCCATACCCTGTGGCGTGACACGCAAAGCAGCTCTTCAGTTCCTCTTCCGTGAGGTCCGAGGCCATCTGCTGCACTGTCCGACTGGAATGGGCCTTTTTACTGTTGGCCTTATAACTGGCATATTGGGCTTCATGACAATCCGCGCAAGCTTGGCTCCCCACATAGCGGTTTTCCTGCGCGAGCGCCGGAAGCGTCAGTCCCACGAGCACGAGCCCCAGCAAAACCCACCGCATAGTACCTCCCTCTTCCAACGTATTTTTTTCAGGCCTGGGTTGCGCTAGCCTGAGTTACCGGCAGCGTCAATAACCCATTGGAGCATTACGACACACGAGCGCGCTCAGGCTGCGCATCCAGCCACGCCTCCAGATCCGCCATCTGCCGGGCCACGGCCGCCGGCCCGGTCCCGCCGGGGGTGTTGCGCCGGGCAACAGCGGCCTCGAAACGCAGGGCGTCGAACACCTCCGGCCCGGCCTTGGGGGCGTAGCGCTGGATCTCCTCCAGAGACAAGTCCTCCAGCCCCACCCCCTTGCCTTCCGCGTAGGCCACCACGGCGCCGGTCTGGTGATGGGCGTCGCGAAACGGCACGCCGCGGGTCACCAAGTAGTCCGCCAGCTCCGTGGCATTGATATATCCTCGCTGCAGCGCGCGGGTCATGGCTTCCGGCACGAACTCCATGGACGCCATCATGCCGGCAAGCAGCCGCACCGAGGCATGCACCGTGGCGTGGGCATCCAAGAGCGGCGCCTTGTCTTCCTGCAAATCGCGGTTGTACGTAAGCGGCAGTCCCTTCATCATGGTCAAGAGGGCGACCAAATCGCCATACACCCGTCCGGTCTTGCCCCGCATGAGCTCCGCCACATCGGGATTTTTTTTCTGCGGCATGATGGAAGAACCGGTGCTGTAGGCATCCGGGAGGCGCACAAAGCCCAATTGGGGATTGGCCCAGATGACGATTTCCTCGCACAGCCGACTGGCATGCATCATGATGATGCTGGCGCAGCACACCGCCTCCACCAGAAAGTCCCGATCCGCCACGGCGTCCATGCTATTGGCGAAGACGGCCCCAAATCCCACTTCCGCGGCAACGGCCGCCGGGTCCAGGGGATAGGTGGTCCCCGCCAGCGCCGCCGCCCCCAAAGGCGAGACCTCCACCCGGGGGAGCAAGCCATCGATGCGTTCCACATCCCGCCGGAACATCTGGGCATAGGCAAGGAGGTGATGGGCAAGGCTCACCGGTTGGGCGGGCTGGAAATGGGTGCAGCCCGGAAGCAGCGTCTCGCAGTGCTCCTTGGCCCGCGCCAGCAGCACGCCGATGAGCTCCACCAACGCCTGCCGCCACTGGCGCACGAATTTCGCCGTGGCCAGGCGGGTATCGAGCAGGGTCTGATCGTTGCGGGAGCGGCCGGTATGGAGCTTTCGGCCCGGCTCACCAATGAGCTCCACGAGCCGGGTTTCGATATTCATATGCACGTCTTCCAGGGACTCCCGCCACGGAAAGACGCCGGAGCGAATCTCTTCCGCCACACGTTCCAAGCCGTCCACAATGGCCTGGGCCTCGGCCTCGGTGAGGATGCCCTGACGGGCGAGCATACGGGCGTGCGCCTTGGAGCCGGCGATATCCTCCATGGCCAGATGCCGATCCACATCCAAGGAGCAGGTGTAGCGCTCCACTTCCGGGGCCGTGGCCTCGGCAAAGCGCCCTCCCCAAGGTTTGGCCTGGCTCACGACCGGCCTCCAAGCCCCGCCTGGGCCATGAGGCGCAAGCCATGCAGGCGGATAAAGCCCGCAGCGTCCGCTTGGTTGTAGACCTCATCGCGCTCGAAGGTGGCAAGGTCGGGGTTGTAGAGCGAGCACGGGGAAGTCCGGCCCACCGGATATACCCCGCCCTTGTAGAGGCGCAGACGCACTTCACCGGTGACCCGCTCGCTGGCCTTGTCCATGAAGGCTTGCAGGGCCTCGCGCTCCGGGGAGAACCAAAAGCCGTTGTACACCATCTCGGCATAGCGGGGAACGAGGCTGTCGCGCAGATGGAGCAGCTCCCGGTCCATGGTGATGCCTTCCAGATCACGCCGGGCGCGGTAGAGAATGGTGCCTCCGGGGGTCTCGTACACCCCGCGGGACTTGATGCCCACGAAGCGGTTCTCCACCATGTCCAGGCGACCGATGCCGTGCTTGCCGCCCAAGGCGTTGAGGCGCTCGAAGATGCCCGCCGGGGACAGGCGCTCGCCGTTCACCGCCACGGGATCTCCGGCCTCGAAGACGACGGTGACTTCCTCCGGGGTGTCCGGGGCCTTTTCGGGCGGCACACACAAGAGATACGTCCCTGGGCCGGGCTCTGCGGCCGGATCTTCCAGCTCCCCGCCTTCGAAACTCAAATGGAGCAGGTTGCGGTCGCAGGAATAGGGCTTGGCCTCGGTCACGGGCACGGGGATGCCGTGCTCGCGGCAAAAGGCGAGGATGTCCGTGCGCGAGCGCAGCGACCACTCCCGCCACGGGGCGATGGTGCGGATCTGCGGGGCCAGGGCCATGACCGAAAGCTCGAAACGCACCTGGTCGTTGCCTTTGCCCGTGGCGCCGTGGGCCACGGCCTGGGCGCCCTCCGCCAAGGCGATCTCCACCAGTTTCTTGGCGATGAGCGGCCGGGCGATGGACGTGCCCAGCAGATAGCCGCCCTCGTACACCGCAGCGGCGCGCATCATGGGAAAGACGTAGTCCCGGGCGAACTCCTCCCGCAAATCCACCACATAGGCCTTGGTGGCCCCGGTGGCGTGGGCTTTCTCCTCGATACCGGAAAGCTCCTCTCCCTGCCCCAAGTCCGCGGTCATGGTGATGACTTCGCACTCGTAGGTCACGGCCAGCCATTTGAGGATGGCGGACGTATCCAAGCCGCCCGAATAGGCGAGCACAATTTTTTTGATATCACTCATGGGTCGTATTCTCCTACGCAAAGATCCATTCCAAGATGGCCTTCTGAATGTGGAGGCGGTTTTCCGCCTGATCGAACACAATGGACTGCGGACCTTCGAAGACCTCCTCGCTCACCTCTTCGCCGCGGTGCGCGGGCAGACAATGGAGGAACTTGGCCTCCGGATGGGCGAGGGCCATGAGCGCGGCATCCACCTGAAATCCGGAAAACGCGGCAAGCCGTGCTCCGGCCTCGGCTTCCTGCCCCATGGAGGCCCACACATCGGTGTTCACGTAATGGGCCCCACGCACCGCGGCCTTGGGGTCGTGTCCCAGTTCCAGCCGGGCGCCGGCGGCGCGGGCCGCGGCCACCACCTGGGCGTCGGGCTCGAATCCCGCCGGGGTGGCCAGACGCAAGGTAAAGCCAAAGAGCGCGGCGGCCTCGATCCAGGAATGGGCCATGTTGTTGCCGTCCCCCACCCAGGCCACGATGAGCGACCCAAGGTCAGGCGTGCGCTCGTACATGGTGAGCACGTCGCAGAGTACCTGGCAGGGATGAAGCAGATCGCTGAGGGCATTGATCACCGGGATGGAGCCGAAGCGGGCGAGCTCTTCCAGATTGGCCTGGGCAAAGGTACGCACCACCAGCCCGTCCACATAACGCGAAAGCACCCGGGCGGTGTCGCGCAGGGGCTCACTTCGGCCCAGTTGCGAGTCCGCCGGAGTAAGAAAGATGGTGGACCCGCCCAAATGGCGCACCGCCACCTCAAAAGACACCCGTGTCCGGGTGGAAGCCTTTTCAAAAATCAGGGCAATGGTCTTGCCCGAAAGCTGCTCGGAGCGGAAATTCTCCGCCTTCATGGCCGCGCCGCGGCGCACCAGGGCCATGGCGGTCTGGGTCGACAAATCTGCAAAGGAAAGAAAATGCTTCATAGCGTCTGCCTGGAATTAAAGGTTACGGAAAAAATTCCGCTACAAAGCAAGGCCCGGCCTTGTAAAGTCACGGCATCTCCTCGCCATGGGCGAGGTAGGTCTGCCCAAGGCTCTCGGCGATGGCGGCCATGACCGCTACTTCCGGATGCCGGGGCAAACGCTCGGCGCGCCGCACCACCACGTAGTCCCGCACCGGAGCGCCTTCGAGCACGCCGGCCTGACTCGCGCTCCAATAGGTCTGCCCTGTGGCCACCCACACCGCCTCCACCTGGACGCCGATCTCCGTGCGCCCGAGCCCGCCGCCCACGAGCACCGGATGCAGGCGGCCCGTGACCAACACCGTGGCCCCCTTTGTCCGGGCCCAGGCCAGGGCCTCCTCCCGACTGGAGACGCGGGTGTCGGCATCGAACTCCAGGGCGGGAAAGACCCGCAAGCGCCGCCACACATCGCACAGCGTGCCGGTGAGTCCCACGCTGATGGCGCGGCGGTGCTGGGCCTCGCCTTCCAGGACGAAAGGCAAGACCAACGCCCGCTCCGGCACGCTTGCCACATTGGCAGGGACCACCGATTCCTCCAGTGCCCCCAACACCACCCCGCTATCGGCATACCAGCTCACCCCGTGCAGATGCAGCGTGGCATCCCCCTGCGGGGCGCAGGCCGCAAGCAGCATAAGCAGCATCCCCAAAAAGTAGCGCACGCCTCCTCCTTACGGCTCCCCCCAGGCAAATCCCGGGACTTCGGCTACGCACTGGGCTACCGCCAGGTCCGTCAACGCGTCCATTTCCGGTCCATGGGGCAGCCCCGCCAAATGGAGGAGCCCATGGGCCACGAGCCGGGCCGCGTACGCCCGGAAGGGCTGCAGGTAGAGTTCCGCTTCCCGGGCCACGGTATCGGCAGAAAGCACCAGATCCCCCAGACGGTCGGGCTCTTCGGTGGGAAAACTGAGCACGTTGGTAGGCCCCAGACCACCGGCGAAACGCGCATGGAGCTCGGCCATTTCCTGGTCGTGGGTGATGCGGATCGCCAAGCCGTGTAGGGGAATTTGCAAGGTGCGCGCCAAACACCGCACAAGGTCCGCCAGCTCCGAAGGGGAAAAAGGCAGGCGGGGATCGGGAAAAGTATCAACGACGATGTCCATGGGAGTTGCTCCGGGAAGGATCGGAGGCCGCGCTGCGGGCATGACGCTCATAGGCCTGCACGATGCGGCCCACCAAAGGATGTCGGATGACATCGGCCTGATCGAAGTGCACCATGGCCACGCCCGGGACGTCCCGCAGCACGGTGATGGCCTGCACCAGGCCGGAGTCCACGTGGCCCGGCAGATCGATCTGGGTCACGTCCCCGGTGACCACCGCCCGGGAGCCATAGCCCAAGCGGGTGAGAAACATCTTCATCTGCTCCGGCGTCGTGTTTTGGGCCTCATCCAGGATGACGTAGGCGTCGTTGAGAGTGCGGCCGCGCATGAAGGCCAGCGGCGCGATCTCGATACTGCCCGAGGCCATCATCTCCTGCACGCGCACCGGGTCGAGCATGTCGTGCAGGGCGTCGTAGAGGGGGCGCAGGTACGGATTGACCTTTTCCACCAAATCGCCGGGCAAAAATCCGAGCTTTTCCCCGGCCTCCACGGCCGGACGGGTGAGCACCAAACGCTTGACCCGCTTTTGCAAGAAGAACCACACCCCCACCGCCACGGCCAAGTAGGTCTTGCCCGTGCCTGCAGGGCCAATGCCCAACGTGAGATCACTTTCCCGCAATGCATGGATGTATTCCCGCTGCCGACCGGTCTTGGGCATCACCGACTTGCGCGAGGACACCACAAACACCGACTCCCGGTAATACTGGGCCAGCCTGGCCTTGGGGTCACGCAGCATCAGGCGCAACCCCTGCTCCACATCCCGGTCGAACAGGCGGTAGCCCGCGCGCACCAAATCCGCCACCTGGGCAAAGAATTCCGCCACCACGTCCACCATGATGGTATCCTCGCCAGCAAGGCGCACGGTCGCCCCCACGCTACTCACCGAAAGTCCGGTCATGCCGGCCACGGTCTCCAAAAACGCCCCGCCCGGGCCGCAGACCTCCCGGGCCACGTCGGCGTCCCCGAAACGAATCTCCCGCTCCACCGTCGGCTCCATCCGTTGCCAAACCCCCATCCCTGACCTAAAAGGCCGCACTGTATTTCAACGCACCGAGGACCTATGCCCCAGAAACCACCCACACTTCCCGTCATTCGGCCAGAAACCCACGCCGCTGTGCGCGAAGCACGCCACATGGTCTCCCAGGCGCTCAAAAGCGCCATCCGCACCAACCTTGCCGCCTTGGCCTGCGCCGGACTCTATGCCTATGCCAGCTCGCAGCGTTTCTGGGAGCGCAAAGGCCGCAGCTGGTGGGCCAAAACCCGGGCCTTTGCCAAAACCGCATATCTCGCCTTACAGGAGGACGCCTTCGGCGCGGATCTGCACATCGAGACCCACAACCTGGACACCATGCTCGAAGGCAGCGCCCCGCTGCTCGCCATCCCGCCCTCACCGGAAGAGGTGGACCGCATGGTCACCCGCCACAAACCGTCAAAAGGGCCAGGGCCATCCCCTTCCTCCAAGACCGGCCGCTCCTAGCCGCCAATGGTGGTCATCACCCGCTGGCATACGTTGTTCCGCTTGCGGGCCGCCAAGAGCTCATATCCCAAAGGTTTGGCGGCATTGGCTCGCTGAAAGAGCTCCAAGAGCTGCGTGCGCTGGTAGTCCGGGCGACGCAGCACGTCGGCCACGTCGTATTCTTCGTCAGAAAACAAACAGGTGCGCAAACGGCCTTCGCAGGTCACCCGCAGCCGGTTGCAGCTGGCGCAAAAGTGATGGCTCACCGCAGAGATGACCCCCAAACGGCCTTGCGAGCCGATGATACGATACATGCGGGCCGGACCGCTATGGGGTTCGGTGTTGGTTTCCGGACGCAGGGTCTCCATGGCATGGAAGGCCGCCACGATCTCCTCGGCGGACCAAAAATTTTCCTCGGTCCAGCGGCATTGGTAGCCGATGGGCATGAACTCGATGAAGCGCACATCCACCCCGTAGGTGCGGGCAAAATCCACAAAGGCCGGAAGTTCCGTGTCATTGATACCGCGCAGGGCAACCGCATTGATCTTCACCCGGATGCCGGAAGCCAGAGCCTCCTCGATGGCGGCCAGCACCACGCGGTGGGCATCCACCCCGGTGATTTGTGCAAAAGTGCGCGGCGACAGCGTATCCAAAGAAATATTCACGGTGCGCACCCCGGCGTCCCGAAGCTCGGGCATGCGACCAGCAAGCAAGGTGGCGTTGGTGGTGATGCGAAGATCGAGCTTGGGAAAGCGCGCGTGCAGTCGCGCCACGAAGGGCATGAAATCCTTGCGGGCAAACGGTTCTCCGCCGGTCAGGCGCACCTTGTGCACCCCGAGCTCCTGGGCAGCCGCCACGATCTCGATCATCTCCTCGTAGGAAAGGACGCGCTCATGAGGGATGAAGGAAATAGCTTCCGCAGGCCGGCAATAGAGACAGCGCAGATTGCACCGGTCCGTGACGCTCAGCCGCAAGTAGCTCACCGTGCGGCCGTGACGATCCATGAGCATGGGCACCTCCAATGTGCTCGTGGGCATAGAAGCACCCGGCAGGAGTGTCAAACTGCGGCGCCGCTTTGAGAGTCTTGGGATTTTTGGACATCCGCGTTGTGTTGTGGCGCTCGTATCTTGATCCGGCGCCGGCCAGGGACGGACCACGCAAAACATTGGCGCCCCCGTGCCGAAGGGTGCCCAGCAGCACGAACACGTTTCCGCCCTCCTTGACCCAGATCAAAGAACGAACGCGGACATCCAGAGTATCCGGCGCTCATCAGCCTCCGGACAACTTTTCGAGTAAAGCAGGCGCCACCCCAACCGTCCCCAAGGTGCACCATGAAATGGACCAAGAACGCAGAAGAAAGCATACGGCAGACACCATCCTTCGCGCAGTCCCGAATGAAAAACCAGAAGGATCCTCGCCGAGCAAGTCCTGGGGAGCATCTCTCCGCCTGCCCCAGGCAACGCCAGCAACACCAAGGGGAGATCAAGGGCTACCGGGTGGAGAGCTGCTTCGGCGACCGAGGTTGTCCCAACCGGATCGACAACGGCGACGACCTTCTCCAAGCCCTGAAGCGACACCTGGACTCCCTGGACCTCCAAAGCCAGCTGCAAGAAAGGATCCGCGGGCCCCTCAAGTCCCATCATGAATTCAAGATTTCCATCTCCCACTGTCCCAACGCCTGCTCGCGGCCGCAGATCGTGGATGTGGGCTGCATCGGCGCCGTATTCCCCCAGCCGGGAGCGGCGACGTGCGCTTCCTGCATGCGCTGCATTGCCGTCTGCCGAGAAGGAGCGATCCGGCTGAGCGGAGGCGCACCCGTGATCGCCCCGGAACGCTGTCTGGGGTGCGGCCAGTGCATCCGGGTGTGCCCCACTGGCAGCATCGAGGAAGACCGGCGCGGCTACAGGGTGCTTGTGGGAGGCAAGCTCGGCCGCCATCCCCGCCTGGGGACCGAACTTCCCGAGCTCGCCTCCCCGCAGATGGTGTTGGAGGTGGTGCACAGATGCATCGAGCACCACCTGCGGCACTGCCAAGGCGAACGGTTCGGCGAGGTGATCGAGCGCACCGGCCTCGATTTCCTCCGCCGCTGACTCCCGTTGTCCTTCCAAGCGTTTGTCCTGGCCTCCGCCCAAACCCCAGCGCGGAACACCACAGCACACAAGGCCTGCCCAGCGGATGCTCCAAACGGATCCTGGCCGCGTCAGCAAGCCGCAAGGTTATCACGCACATTCACAGCTCTGGCCGTGCATGAGCTGTGGACGGAAGCATGGAGAGGTTCGTTAGGCAAGAAACACAATCGGCCTCATGCACGATGCACACCGTGCATGAGGCTGATGCACTGGAAAAATTGGGCTGCAACGATCGTTTGCTGTGCTGTGAGATAGCCAAACGCGAGAGGGCCGCCGTACGGCGGCCCTCTCTACTGAGGAAGCTCCCGACTACCGGTTCAGCGCCCGCTCCTGAGGGAAGATGGGCAGATAGCGATAGGAAAGGCTCATGACCAGGAATCCGTACGCGACGATCATAAGCGAGGTGGACCACTCCGCCCAGTTGGGGGAGTAGGAGAACCACTGATCAAAAGGCATGACGGGAATGGCCAGGGCCTGCACGGTGAAGACGAAGCGGTTGATGACGATGCCCACGCAATCGAGGATAGCCGCCGTATACAACAAGGCAGGACGATTGCGCACCGCCGGAGTCACCAGCATGATGGCAGGGATGATGCCGCACCAGAAGAGCTCCGCCCACAACCATCCTTTGCCATAACCGGCTTCACTATTGAACATCTGATCGAAGGTCAGGCCCATGCCCGGCAAGATCCCCTTGGCCCAGGCATAGGTGTCGAGGATCTTGAAGAACATGTAGAAGCACAGGAGCAGACCAGCGATCTTGCCCATGAGCTTCTTGGTCTCGTAGCTCACCAGCTTACGACCGGTAATGGTCTCCATGAAAGTGGCGCACAGCATGGTGAAGGCCGGGCCCGAAGCAATCGCCGAGGCCACGAACAGGAAGAAGGTCCACGGCCAGATGAAGAAGCCTTCGCGGAACACAAAGGGCCGACCAAAGAGCACACCGTACATGCCGCCCAGGGACCCCTGATGGAACGTGGACAGGAAGGTGCCAATGCCCGCGAAAAGCGGCATGTACACGTGGAAGTTATGGGCCAGATGATGGCAGAAGCGGTTCTTGGCGATCTGGCGATTCTCCAGGATCAGGGGCACATACTCAATGATGAGCACGGTGCAGTAACAGGTGATACAGAAGATCACTTCCGTCAGCATGGAGTGCACATTGGGATGCCAATAGCCGAACCAGGCCCGCAGCGGCTGGCCGATATCCAGCACCAAGATGAGCATGGCGCCGGAGTAGCAGAGGAAGCCGACGATCACCGCCAGGTTGATGATGTTTTTGAGCTCATCGATGCGCATGATATAGCGCAAGAACCCGGAGAAAAAGGCGCCCGCGCCCAAGGCGATGACCGCCAGGTCGAAGGTGATCCACAAACCGAAACTGAAATAGTTGTCCAGGGCGGTGACACCGATACCCGTGCCCAGGACCTTGTAGGCGCCGTACGCACCCCACAAGAGGAAGATCGAGATGAAGCCGAGCCAGGCCAAAAATTTGCCCAGATCGCAGCGCTCCACCCCCTCAGGCCAGAATTCTCTCTCAGACATGCTCGCCTCCCTTGAGTTCCTTCTGCAGGTAGTTGTCTCCCAGCTGCCGCACCCAATCCCGCTTGGAGTAGTAGTACACCTGCGGGTCCGTGCCGAGCCGCGCCAAGAGGCGGAAGGCATACTTGGAGGCAGCGAGCTTGGCCACGCGGTGCTCGGGATTTTTGAGATTGCCAAAAACAATGGCCCCCGTGGGGCAGGCTTCGGCACAGGCCGGAATATACGCATCTTCCGGTAAATCCAAGGGATCGGCGCCATTAGCACGGGCCTGCTCCTTGGCGGCGTTGAAACGGTGATGGCAGAAGGTGCATTTTTCCACTACGCCGCGGGGCCGGGCCGATACGTACGGCGTGAGGGTCTTTTCCATGCCTTCCGGCCAAATGGGATCGAACCAGTTGAAGTAGCGGGCATGATAGGGACACGCGGCCATGCAGTACCGACACCCGATGCAGCGCGGATACACCTGGCTCACAATTCCGCCCTCTTCGTCCTTGGTGGTTGCCACCACAGGACAGACCGTGGAGCACGAGGGGTTGCCGCACTGCATGCACGGACGCGGCAGGTAAGCAATCTCCAGATCGGGAAATTTCTTCCCATTAGAGAGTTCATAGATATTCATCCAATCCGTGGTACGCAATTTATTGGATGCATCTTGCATGGGTGGAATGTTGTTTTCCGCCCGACACGCAATGGAACAGGCCCCACATCCCGTACATTTGTCGAGATCGATGACCATGCCCCACTTCACTTTGAATTCCATATGTTGCATTGCTGCTATCCTCTTCTCTTTTCCAGGGTGCAGAAAAGTGACGCCTTAGGCCTTGCGCACGCCCACCGGCGCAGTGGCAAAGCGGGTAAAGCCCGCCACATCCGTCTGCGTGCCCAGGATCTGAAACACGTTGGCGCCCTTGCCTCTGGAAAAAGCATCCCATGCGGTATGGCCGAGACCTAGCGGCGCCATCACTGCGCCGTCCACAACGCCTTCGAAGATGCGCACCCGGGCACGACACTCACCACCCGCCCCCGAAAGGGTCACGGCGTCACCGGCACGCACCCCCAGCTTGGAGGCCGTGGCGGCGTTCATGGCCACCACCATGTCTTTGCCCTGGAGTTCCCGCGGGCTGATGACATTGGTGCCAAAGGGCGGAGTAGCGACCTTGGGGCTGCCGATCTTCAAATTGGCCACCGGCACCAGGGTGACGTCCGTGGCAGATTCTTGAAGGGCCGGAGCCTGGACTTTGGCCAGGTCCAACTGCTGCACGGCAAATTCCGTCCCCAGCCATACCGTGCCCGTGGCCGCGGCTTCGAAATCCAGCCCCAGGGCCTCGGCCTTGGCCTTGAGCACCTCCTCAAAGGAGGCAAAGCCCAAATCGACGCCCGCTTTGGCGGCCACGCCCAGGGCCACGTCCGCGGCGGCCTTGGTGGCGAAGAGCGGCTGTTTCAGGATGGGCGCGGCCATGGTGTAATTGGCCTGCCCCGAACCATAGGGGGTGTAGGCGTCGTCGTAGCGCTCGTAGGTGAGGCTATCGGGCAAAATCAGATCCGCTTGAGCCGCAGTCTCGTCCATGAAGGAGCTGAAGGACACCACGAATCCGGCCTTATCCAAGGCGGTCTGGATGGTCTTCAGGTCCGGCAGCGCGTACGCGGGGTTGGCGGCATGCACCAAAAGCACCTTGGGCGCCGGCGCGTTCCCCGCAGCCACGGCGGCCAAGTACCCTACCACGTCGCGGCCCATCATGGCCTTCTTGTCCGGGGCGGCGGCCACAACCTTGGGGCCCCACGGCAGGACCATGACACCGCCCGGCATATTGATGCGGTCGAGCAGCACATTGACCGCCAAAGCGGCCGCAGCGTCGGACACCGCCAGCCCTTGGGCCGCGGTCGTACCCGGCACCACCAGGGGCTTGCCTGCCACAAGCAGTTCCTTGGCCAAGCCGAGCAGGGTTTCCGGCGCCACACCGCTGCGCGTGGCCACCACATCCGGGCTAAAGCCCGCGGCCTGTTTGCGGAACTGCTCCAGCCCCGCCACATTGGACAGCGCACGGCGCTCCAGGATCATATTGGCCAGGCCCATGGCCACGACGCCCTCAGTGCCCGGCGTACACGGAATCCAGGCATCGGCCACCGCAGCGGTCGCGGTCATGGCCGGGCCCACGTACACCACACGCACGGCCCGCTCCCGGCCATCGGCAAAGGCCTTGGCGTTGCGCAGGGTCGTCCCCCACGCGCCCAGGGCGTCAGCACCCAGAAGAAGCACATAATCCGCCCCTTCCAAGTCATAGCCCACCAGACCGTCGCCGCCCAAAAGCCCCAAGGCCGCGGCAGCGGCAGCGCCTTCACTGGGCATGAAATAGGTCTGCTCCGAACCCAAGGCCGCCACCAGTCCGGCCAGGACTTCGGCCGCGCTACCGGTGTCATCCCCGCTCACCAAGGCCACGTCCTTGCCTGCGGCCTTGAGCTGCTCGGTCAAAAGCGCCTCGGCTTCTTCCCAGGAGATATCCTCGAAGGAATCGCCCACGCGCTTCTTGGGGCTCCGCACCCGAGATGGGCTGTAGAGGAGTTGCACACTGGCCGCGCCCAAAGGACAGATGCCGCCGCGGCTCAGGGGATGCTCGGGATTGCCGTACGCCGCCACCGGATGGCCAGCCACCAGCTTCACCTGAACGCCATAGGCATCCGTACCCAGCTTACACAAGGAGGGAAGGAGTGTCTCCTCGCCGTACTTCAAACGAGGGATCCATGGCCAGTTCTGCGACCAGATGGAGACGTCATCCAAGGTCTTCCACACCACCGGAGTGGCAAGGCTGCCGACAACGCCGCCTGCCACCAGAGAAAGAAAGCTTCTTCTATCAAGTCCCATGTCCCACTCCTCTATTTATGGCATACGAAGCAGGCGTTACTGGCGCCATTTTGGGCATGACACCGCTCACATTCCCACATCTTCATGGTGTTCTTGCTGTACCCGGAGATGCGGTTTTCATAGTACACCGGAGGATTCTTCATGTTAGCCACATCCAAGTGACACTTGGTGCACTCGATATCCTTGTGTGCGATGTGGGAAAAATAGACATTGTCCGGCTGGTACTGGTACACGAGCCACTCCACTTCCTTGCCCTGCTGCACGTACTCGGTGACGAAGCGCTCCTCTTCGGGGTCTTCCCCTTGCACGTCCGAATGGCAATCCGCGCACGATTGCGTCGTGGGCAGGCCAGCAAAGGAGCCGTTCTCCCGGAACGTGTGACACTGATCACATGTCATGGCCTGATCTTCCACGTGCACCACATGGTCGAAGCGGATGGGCTGGGTCTTCTGACTGTACAAGACCTTGGGGAATGCCCACCACCCCAGGACCAGCGACGCCACCACACCCACGAGAAACGGCAGAACGACGCTGCTTTTCGAGTTTGCCACGGTCCTCTCCTCCTACCGCGTTGAAATGTTGAAAAAACAACAAAAAAATAATGCCGAGCTCTACGCACGAGCCTTTGGCCCTGTCAAGACTTTATGAAAAAAATCACGAAGCCAGGTAGAATTCAACGTATTCAAATCATTGTAACTCCCCCTCCCACGCCGCAGTGGTCCAGGAGAAGTTCCCCTCCACCAAAAGGGGGAGCATGTGATCTTTTTGTGAGACGACGGGGGCGAGCGATGGCCAAGAAATGGCCAGATCCGGGTCGTCCCAGCGAATGCCCGCCTCAGCCTCCGGGGCGTAGAAGGCATCCACCTTGTAGGCGACCTCGGTGTCGTCTTCCAAGGTCATGTACCCATGGGCCAGTCCTTTGGGTACGAAAAGCTGCCAGCGGGCCGCAGCGTCGAGCTCGAAGACCTCCCAGCGCCGATAGCTCGGTGAGTCCCGCCGCAAATCTACCACCACATCCATGATGCGGCCACGCACCACCCGCACGAGCTTGGCCTGGGCATGGGGAGGGACCTGAAAATGCAATCCCCGCACTGTCCCGGCGCGACGCGACCAGGCGGTGTTGTCCTGCACGAAACGGGCGGCAACCCCCGCCGCACTCCATACGTCTTCGCGGTAGGTCTCACTAAAAGCCCCCCGCTCGTCCTCAAAGCGTCGCGGCCGCACCAAGATCACCCCGGGAATGGGCGTCGTCCGTGTCTCCATCGCCTCTCCTCCTTAACGGTAGCGTCCGCTACCCCAAGGCGCAGGGCGAGGCAACCCAAAACTCCAAAGTGTCAAGTCCGATTTCCTGCGGCATGGACACCGCGCTGCGCATTCCGCTAGAGGCACGTCGCATGAACCCCAAGGCAGAGGAAAACACTCCATGCTCCACGCCAGGAGCCCAAGCCCATCGGGCGCCCAAGACCCACTGCAGCGGCCAAAACCGCCCCTCCCTCCGCGACAACGCAGAGGCCCCAAAAGATGCCGCAGGCTCAGGTTTTGAGCCCGAGGAGGTGGTAGGGGCCTCGCTACGAACCTCTCCAAGGAGCCCGTTATGCTGTTTGCATGTTTTGACGAGATGTTCCAAGGCGCCACAGGATGCCGACCATATCCTTATCAAAGCCATCTGGCCCAGCGCGCATCATGGCCCGACTTACTCGAAGCGCCCACCGGCGCCGGCAAGACCGAGGCCATCGTGCTGGCCTGGCTGTGGCGCCGGCGCTTTGCAGGCGACGAAATCCGCAAGCAAACGCCGCGCCGGCTGGTCTATTGCCTGCCGATGCGCGTGCTGGTGGAGCAAACCGAAGCGCGCGTGCAACGTTGGATGGACAAGTTAAATCTGACCGGGGAAATCGGCGTCAATGTACTGCTCGGCGGCGAAACGGACAACGACTGGGATTTATATCCTGAGCGCGAGGCCGTGCTCATCGGCACGCAGGACATGCTGCTCTCCCGCGCGCTCAATCGCGGCTATGGGCTGGGCCGCGCCCACTGGCCGCTGCCTTACGGTCTGCTCAACAACGACTGCCTGTGGGTATTCGATGAAGTGCAACTGATGGGCAGCGGCCTGGCCACCAGCGCGCAACTGGCCGCCTTCCGCGAAAGTTTCGGCGTGTGGGGCCAATGCCCTACGCTATGGGTCTCCGCCACCTTGCGCCCGGAGTGGCTGGCGACAGTGGATTTCCGCCCCAAGGTGGCCAGCCTGGATCTGCATGGACTGAAGGATGACGAGTGGCAAGAGGCAACGAGCGATCTTGCCCAGCGCTTGAATGCCAGCAAAGCATTGAGCAAAGCGCACCACATGGCCGATGACCCAAAGAAGCTGGCCGATGAAATCCGCAGCGCCCACCAGGATGGTCAATTGACACTGGTGGTGCTGAACACCGTGAAGAAAGCAGCGGCGCTATACAAGGCGCTCAGAGCGGCAACTCAGCCAGCGTCGCGCAAAGGCAAAAAGACCGCCGAGCAAACACCATCCGAACCTATGCAGGATCTGCTCCTGTTGCACTCCCGCTTCCGTCCCCCGGAGCGAAAGGCCAAACTGCAACAACTGCTGGAGATGGAAAAGAGCGGCGGCATCGTCATCGCTACGCAGGTAGTTGAAGCCGGCGTGGACATCTCGGCCCACACCCTCTTCTCCGAACTATGTCCATGGCCCTCGTTTGTGCAGCGCGTAGGACGGTGCAATCGCAAAGGCGAGTTCCAACAAGCTCATGTGTTTTGGATAGATGTACAAATCGATGACGCCAAAAGCGCGTCGAAAAATGCTGCCCCGTACACACCAGAGGAGTTGCAAGCTGCCCGCGCAGAACTCAAAGCATTGGGCAATGCCGGCCCACGTGCCCTGCGCAATTACCTGGCAAAGCTTCCAGAGAAGCGGCTCACTGCACTCTACCCCTGCGAAGCCGATCACGTCATCCGCCGCCGCACCGTCGAGGAACTTTTCGACACGACACCCGATCTGACCGGCGCTGATATCGATATCTCGCTCTATATCCGCGAGAATGATGAACACGATGTGCAGGTGTTCTGGCGGGACTGGGAGGGTGACACCCCCAATCGCCCAGAGCCACAGCCAGAGCCAGGCCGCGATGAACTCTGCCCCGCCCCGCTCAACAAGGAAACACGCGACTGGTTGAGCAAAAACGGCTGGCGCTGGGACTTCCTCGAGGATCGCTGGACGCGCGCCGAGCGGATCACCCCCGGCCAGATTTACCTGCTCCATGCAAGCGTTGGTGGCTACTCTGCCGAGAAAGGCTTCGACATAAGCATTGCCGCCCCCGTCACGCCGCTGGGGAGCGCAGGCCAGAAGCCAGAAGGCAACGAGAGCGATCCCTGGTCTACCGAGCGCAAAATCTGGCAGACCATCGCGGCGCACACCAATCAGGTGGTGGAGGAGATGGACGACATCGTTCAGGCCTTGGGCAACCTGCTGACACCGGAAGAAGCGCGCCAACTGCGCCACGCCGCTCGCTGGCACGATTGGGGCAAGGCCTACTACGTTTTTCAGAACGCGCTTACCGCCACTGCCCAACCGGATTTTGACTTGCCAGATGTACTGCACTGCTGGGGCAAGTCCGCGAGTCGTAGCGTACCCTACGAACACCCCCATTTCCGCCATGAACTTGCCAGTGCGCTGGCCATGTTGGCCCAGGGCCATCGTGATCTCGCCTGTTATCTCGTCGCCGCCCACCATGGGAAGGTGCGCGTCTCCATTCGCTCACTGCCCCGGCGAAAACCCGCCCCCGGCCGGAAAACCCTTTCGCCGGCGGGGGGGGGGGGGGGCCGGGAGCCCCCGGGCCGCCCCCCCCGGGGGGGAGGAACCCGGGGGGCGCCCGGGGCCCCGCCCCGGGGCAAACAAACCCCCCCCCCCCCCCTCCTTTTCGGCGGTGGGCCCCCCCCCCCCCCCCCTCTCCCGGGGGGGCCCCCTCCCGCCCACCGCGCGCGCGGGGGGGCCCCCGATGCGCCGGCGGACCCCCCCCCTTCCCCCCCCGCCCCG
>DPEO01000104.1 GCA_003530935.1 Desulfomicrobiaceae bacterium
GCCGGCGAGGTGGGGGTCACCCGCAAGTCGTACACCCCCACCGCCGTAGCCCCTACCAAGGCAATGGCCCCGGAAAGGTCCGCCTTGCCGTCGAGCACGTCCGCCACGCTGACCCGACGAAATGTCCCCTCTGGCCCGTAATATGGAATACGCATACGGCCCCACGCATCCAGCGGGACGAAGCGATCCCCCAAAACCAAGCCTTGGCCGGCGACGTACTGGATCCTCCCCTCGGGAAGGCCCCAATACACGGCTGCGGCCCGCACCGCCACCGACGGCTGGAAATATCCCTCATGGGCCACGACGGCCAGCTCGTGGCGCAGCACGCCGTCGGCATCAGGCAGCATATTGATATGCCCCAGGGCCATGGCCTGATCCACCAGTTCCGGCCGTGGCACCAACGCGCCTCGTGCCTGGATGGGAGGATAGCGGCGCAGATGCTCCAGGTTGCTGACCCGAAGGGGACTCATTTGTGCCACCACGGAAGTGTCCTGATCGGGATGGTCGGCCTCGAAATCGAAGGCCAGGGGGAGGATGGCATTGCCAGAACGCTCCAAGGCCGCAGCCAGTTCGGCATCTCCTTGGGCGGCTTCGCTCCAAATGATATCGTACACCACAAGCTCCGCGCCGGCGCGAGTCAGGGCGTCCACCACCCGGGCCATAGTAGACCTGGACCACGGCCAGCGGCCCAGACGTTGGATGCTCTTTTCGTCAATGGCCACGATGACCACCGACGGTGGGGCAGAGATCGGTCCGCGCCACCGCAAGCGATAGTCGCCCAACCATTCGTCGAGATTTTCCACGACCTGCGGCCGCCACACGGCAAGCAGCACCCCCAAGGCCACGACCCCCAAGCCGATGATCACCCGCCGCCACCGTCCCATATGCGCCTCCATGCTCTATGCATCCCCCTGATCCATGCCGAAGAAGCGCACAAAAAAAAAGGCCCCACCGCCTTTTGACGTTGGAGTCCTGCGCCGATACAGACACGCCTGCCGCCCTGCCCCCGGGAAACGCGGCCAGCGCGGCGCGCGCTCAAAAACAAAGCGGGTCACAGCCAACGCTGCAACCCGCGAAAAAAACCTGGTGCGCAATGCAGGAATCGAACCTGCGACCTTTAGCTCCGGAGGCTAACGCTCTATCCAACTGAGCTAATTGCGCACGGGAGAAGCTCTCTAAGAAGGAGACCGCACTCTTGTCAAGCACATTGATGATCCGACGCATTCTTCTGGCCATCACCGGCGCCAGCGCCATGCCCTATGCCCAGGCCCTCGCCGAAGTACTCGGAGCCCACCCCCGGGTGGAGCTCCATGGCATCATCTCCCCTGGGGGCCGGCTGGTGCTCCAGCACGAAGGCCCGCCCCAGGAAGCGATCACCCGACACTTTGCCGCCGTCCACGAAGCGCATGATCTCGCCGCGCCGCCATCGAGCGGCTCCTGGATGCATCACGGCATGATCATCTGCCCGTGTTCCATGGCCACCCTCGGGGCTCTTGCTTCAGGCGCGGGCCGCAACCTGGTGCACCGGGCCGCGGACGTCACCCTCAAGGAACGCCGCCCCCTCATCCTGGTTCCCCGGGAAACGCCGCTTGCGGAAATCCATCTGCGCAACCTCCTGCGCCTTGGCCGCATGGGAGCGGTCATCATGCCTCCCTGCCCTGGATTTTACCACCACCCCCGCACCATCGAGGACCTCACCCGCACCTTTGCAGGACGGGTCCTGGACCAACTGGGCCTGCCCCATGATCTCGCGCCTCGCTGGGGCGAACCCGAACTTGCCCCGCAGGAGGCTTCCTGCTAGCCCGCCTTCCCATGGACGAACTCGCTGCAACCATTCAGCATCTGGCCATCATGGCCGTGCCGTTTCTCGTGGGCATCACCTGCCATGAAGTGGCCCACGGATGGGTCTCGTACCTTCTGGGGGATCCCACGCCCAGGCTGGCCGGCCGCCTCACGGCCAACCCCTTGCGCCACCTCGACCCCCTGGGGACCCTCGCCCTTGTACTCACCCAGGCCATCGGCTGGGCCAAGCCGGTGCCCGTGGACCCACGCTACTACGCCTCCCCGCGCCGGGACATGGTGCTCGTGGCCCTGGCTGGCCCTGCGGCTAATCTCGTCGTGGCGTTTGCTTTCGCACTCCTGTTTTGGGGGCTCGAAAGCCTGCCCGTCGATTGGAGCACCCCCCAGGCGGCCTTTTGGGGCCGCCCCCTGGCCGGCATCGCCCTCGCCGGGGTCTCCATCAACGTCGCCTTAGCGGTCTTCAACCTCCTGCCGATCCCACCTCTCGACGGCAGCAAGGTCGTCGCCTGGCTCTTACCGCCCCACCTGGCAACCCAGTACCTTCGTTGGGAGCGCTTCGGCTTCATCGCCATCCTCATCCTCGCCATGACCGGAGCCCTCTCGTTCGTCATCCGTCCTGCCCTGCGCCTGGCGCAGGCACTTTTGTTGGCATAAGGAAAACACCGCATGAAAACCGTACTCACCGGCATCACCACCACAGGCACACCCCATTTGGGCAACTACGTGGGCGCCATCCGCCCTGCCATCGCGGAAAGCCGCGACCCCGATACCCGCTCCTTTCTCTTCCTGGCGGACCTCCACGCCCTCATCAAATGCCACGATCCCCAACAGGTGCATCAGTCCACCCTCGAGGTGGCTGCCACCTGGCTTGCCTTGGGCCTTGACCCAGATGTGATCACCTTCTACCGCCAATCCGACATCCCGGAAATCCCCCAGCTCACCTGGATTCTCACCTGCATGACCGCCAAAGGGCTCATGAACCGGGCCCACGCCTACAAGGCCGCGGTCCAGGCCAATGAAGAAGAGCGCTGCGCCGATCCCGACGCCGGCATCACCATGGGGCTCTACTGCTATCCCATTCTCATGGCTGCAGATATCCTCATGTTCAACGCACACGTCGTCCCGGTGGGCAAGGATCAGGTGCAACATTTGGAAATGACACGGGACATCGCCCAGCGCTTCAATCACCACTATGGTGAGCACTTCGTACTCCCGGAAGCGCGCGTGGATGAATCGGTGGCCGTGCTGGTGGGCCTCGATGGCCGCAAAATGAGCAAAAGCTACAACAATTACATCCCGCTTTTCGTCCCGCAAAAGACCCTGCGCAAGATGATCATGCGCATGGTGACCAATTCTCAGGGCCCGGACGAGCCCAAAGATCCCAATTGTCCCATCTTTGAAATGTACCGGGCATTCGCCACCCCAGAACAGACCGAAGACATGCGGCGCCGCTTCACCGAAGGCATCGCCTGGGGAACCGTCAAGCAGGAACTCTTCGAACTCATCGATGCAGAACTCGCGGAGCCGCGCCGACGCTACGAGGAGTTGATGCGGCATCCTGAGCATATTGAAGCAATCCTTCAAAAAGGCGCGGCAAAGGCGCGGGAAGTCAGCGCCCCGTTTCTTGCGCGCATCAAACGCGCCGTGGGCATCGCCGCTTTGGGATAGTCGCAGGCTTGTGCTGGCCTTTCGTCCAAAAAGCTGCTACGGGATGGACACATCAAGGAGGGTGATTCAATGAACCTTGCCGAACACCTGGAACTGGACGACGTGGAAGAACGCCCCCGGCGGGTAATCCTCACGGTGGCGCGGCCAGACGCCCCGCTTGAAGAAGATTTCGCCAAACTGGCGCAGCGTCTTGCCCCAGAGCGGCTTTCCGATTCCGAAGTGGAAGCCATCTTGAGCGCATCTGCCCCGCAGATGGAAGCCTCCCTGCAAGAGGAGGCGCCTTCACCCGAAGAACGCCTCGTCCCCCAACCAGAGACGGGATTTCCTTGGAGTAAAGCAGCGCTTTTTGCATCCCTGACCTTCATCGTGCTCCTGGCCGCCGCGTACATGCACCTCCACACCGGGGTGCAACGCCTGACGGATGAGCTCCACGACCTGGCCGCCATCAAAGGACACGTAACCCGCCTGGACACCAAGATGGGCATCCTGGAAACCAAGGTGGCGGATCTGGAAACCCTGCCCACCAAGACCAGGGCGGCCTTGCTCTCTTCCATCCTGCAGGAAATGGCGCAAAAGACCCAGTACATGTCCGAGCAGATGTTCACCCCGGACCAGCAGGACAAGCTGCTGCGGGCCAAAGAGCTCGTCCAGCAGGTGCAAACGGAACTCGGCGCCACCCACTAACCGGATTTCCCGAAAGTTTTCCCTGACGTGCGCCTCTTTGGGGGCGCACGCTGTTTTTGAGGTCCTATGCAATCGATTCAATGGTTCCCTGGACACATGCACCGCACCCGTCGACAACTGGCGGAGCTGCTGCCCAAGACCGACGTGGTCATCGAAATACTCGACGCCCGCTTACCCGCGGCGAGCCGCAATCCCCTGCTCCACCAGCTTCGCGGCGCCAAGCCCTGCGTGGTCGTGCTCAATAAAAGCGACTTGGCAGACCCCGGCGTGACCCGGGCATGGGTGCGCCATTGGCGAGACCACGACCTCGACGTCCTTCCCCTCGTGGCCTCAGACCCCAAAGCCAGCCGCGGCGTCCTGCAGGCCGCCCGTACCCTTGCGCCGCCGCGCAACTTCCGCATGCGGCCCCTCGTGCTCCTCATCGCCGGCATCCCCAATGTGGGCAAATCGACGCTCCTCAACACCCTGGCCGGCCGCAAGGTCTCTTTGGCCGCGGACAAAGCCGCCATCACCCGCGCTCCCAAACGCATCCATTTGGACGAGGAAACCACCCTCTACGACACCCCCGGGGTACTTTGGCCCAAATTGGAAGACCAGCACGACGCCCTGCTTTTGGCCGCCTCGGGCGCCATCCGCGAAACCGCTCTCGACTTATGGACCGTGGCTGTCGGCGCAGTGGCGCTTCTGCAACAATACTACCCGGAACGCCTCAAGACCCGCTATGGGATTACCGGCGATGGCACACCGGAGGAATTTCTTTGGAACGTCGGAAAACGACGGGGCTGCCTGCGCGCCGGGGGTGTAGTGGATGAAGAAAAGGCCGCCCAAGTGCTCTTAGGCGACCTTCGCAGCGGAAAACTTGGACGGATCAGTTTTCAAAAACCGCCTGCCTAGCCTTTTCGGCGGATGAGATCGCTTAAGCGATACGAATCGAGGGTTTGCATCAAGACATTGGACGCCTCGATCCACACAAATTGGGTGACGCATTCTCCGGCCAAGGTGCATTCGCCGCACAAGCGCTCGCCGTCCGAGCAACTGGAAATGAGGAGGCGCTCTTCCAGAGCGCGCACCACATCCCCCACGGTGATCTCGTCGGCGGATTTGGCCAGCCGATGCCCACCGAACGGTCCGCGCTTACTTTGAATAAGACCACTCTGCCGCAGGCCGGTTACAAGTTTTTCCAAATATTTCTGAGAAATATTTTGCCGCGCGGCAATATCGGACGTACTTACCCACCCTGCGTCCTGGTGTAAGGCAATGTCGAGAAGCAGCCGGGTGCCGTAGCGACTGCGAGTGGTCAAACGCATGCGCCCATCTCCATTCATGATGCCGGTGCCGGCTGCACACGGGGCTGCCGGGGAAGAAACACCCGAAATTCCGTTCCCTCGCCCAAAGCGGACTGCACTTCAATGCGGCCGCCATGCTGTTGGACAACGTCATTGGCGATATACAGCCCAAGACCGGTTCCCCGGCTCCCTTTGGAAGAAAAAAACAAAGAAAACATTTTTTCTTGGGTCTGGCGATCCATACCGGTCCCATTGTCCCGCACGGCAAAGCAAACTTCGTGCGCCGTGGCCGACACGGCGAACACGACCTCATGGTGGGGCTTGGCTTCGTCATCGATGCAGGCGTCCACCGCGTTTTCGAGGATATTGACCAGCCCGGAGGAAATGACCTCCGGGTCCAAAGATACCTGTCCCAAATCCTGGGAAAAATCCCTTTGGAAGGCAATGCCGTGTTTCTCTGCTTTGGGTTCCACAAAGTTGGCGACACTTTCTGCAAAGGAGCGAACATCGATGTGTTGGATGTTCAATTCTCGCTCCTTGGAGTAATAGAGCATTTCCAAGACGGAGTTGCGGATACGCGCCACCATGAGTTTAACCAGCTCCACACCACTGCGGATGCGGTCCATATCTCCGGTCTCGATCCCCTTTTCCAGACGGTACATCCCGCCATCAAGGGCCGTGAGCATGCCGCGCACCCCATGAGAAATGGAACCGATGAACAGCCCTAAAGAGGTCAGCCGGCTTTGCAGTTCCCGAATCTGGGAAATATCCGTGGAAAGCTCCATGACTTCCACGATATTCCCATTTTCATCCCGAATGGGCGCGGTCATGGTGAGTACGATGCGCTGCTGGCCGCTACGCGTCGTCACTACTTCTTCCGTTTGATGCATCAACCCGTCGGCAAAGGTCGCTTCTACCGGACAATTGGGGCAGGGATGGGTGCGGTGTTTGTAAATTTCGTAGCAGTGCTCTCCAAGACAATCACCAAAATCCTCTTTGAAATGCCGATTGGCACGAACGATACGCCAATCCTTGTTCTGCACCGAAATATAACACGGCACCTCATCAAAAAGTTGGCGGCACATCTGCTGACTCATGCGTAAGATTTTGTTCTTCTCCCGCACGATATCGCATTGCTCTTGCAGGTCCAGAATATCCAAAGCGCGTTTCACCGCGATGGACAGCGCCCGTTCCCCCACAGGTTTGACCAAAATATCGGAGGCGCCGGCATCCAAAAGATCCAGCCCCTGCTCGGTTTCTCCCGGCTCCAGCAGGGCGATGACCCGGATCCGGGGAAATTGCTGCAAAATGTCGCGAAGCAAGGCTTCGCCGTCCTGCCGACAATGACCGAGGATCAGCAACCGAGGCCGCACCTCGTGCAGAGTACGGGCGACTTCCGTGCACCGACACAAGACCGGCCGGAAGCCATGCTCCGCCAGCACCCGGGCGAGCACCTGCCCGTGCTCCACGTCCACGGTGGCAACGACAATGGATTCACTCGCAACAATCATAACCGCGTCCCACAAAAAGGAAGCCCCCACCCCAAGCGGCGGGGGCTTCGAAGTGCGTTACTCGCCGAGCGTTTCCTTGACGACCTTGAGGAGCTCCTCGCGGTCGAAAGGTTTGGTGAACGAGGCAACCGCCTTGGGGATGGCGTACTTGTTGCCGGCAAGCCCACTGATCACGATGACCGGGATGCCGCCGAACTCCTCGTCCTGGCTCAGCTGCCGGTAAAACCGCGGCCCCCACTCCTTGGGCATTTCCAGATCCAAGGTAATGAGGTCCGGACGCTCCGAACGCACCACATCCATGGCATCGGCCCCATCCGTGGCCTTGCACGTGGCGTAGCCGTTGTCCTGGAAGATGTCTTCCAAGTAAGTGACAATGTTGGGATCGTCGTCGATGATCAAAATCTTCTTGGCCATGGTGTTCCCCCTTTATTCGTTGTCCACCACTTTGTCCGGACGGTTGACCGAAACCACCGGACACGATGCCCGCAACAGCACCTGCTCAAGGGTACGTCCCAACGAAGCGTCGGATGTCTCCCGAGAATGGTGCGCCATGACGATGAGATCCGCCTGGCGCTCTCGCGCATACTTCACGATTTCCACATAGGGAATACCTTCCCACACATCCGCATTGATATGGGGATAGCCCTTGGCCTGGAGCAAGTACTTCCGACGGATGCGATCCCGG
>DPEO01000069.1 GCA_003530935.1 Desulfomicrobiaceae bacterium
ATGGCGTCCAGGTTTGCGAGGGCCAGGGCCAATTGGTGGCCGATGGCTTGGTAGAGCTCCGGGGCGTGGGAGGCTGGGGTGGGGCCTTGCCGGGGAAAGTGCAGGCGCAGGATCCCCCGGCTGATGTCCGTGGTACGCACCGGGATGAGCACCTCGTCCTCGGTGGTCACCATCTCTCCGGAGGAGATGATGTCGCGCCAATTGGCCGGTGGTGCAGGAAGGTGGGCGTCGCGCGGCCAGAGGACGGACCCGATGCCGGAGGCGCATTGGTAGTACACCCAGTCCGCCCCGAAGCGTTTTCCCAGTTGGGCCAGTGCGGAGCCAAGCAGCTCGGTGTTGGTGTGGGCGTTATTGATGGTGTGGAGGAGGTCCACGAAAAGGGCCACATCCGCTCGGCGCTCCTGGGCCTCGTGGGTGAGTTCCCGGGTGCGGGCCGCGACCATGCCTTCCAGATTGCGGGCGTATTGTTCGATGTTTTCCCGTGCCTCTTTGAGCCGGGCCGCCAAGGTCTCGATGCCGGTGTAGATCTCCTTGATCTCGTCGTGGGTGGCGGGGGATTCGGTGGAGCTGGGCGTGGCCCCTGCTTCTTGAGGGAAGTAATGACGCAAGACGTCGGTGACGCGGCGAAGATTGGCTACCACCAGGCGGTCGAAAAAGACCTGCATGGTGAGGTAGAACCCTGCCAAGCCCACAGCGAAAAGCGAGAGAAATCCTACGGTCTTGCCTTTGATTTGGCCCAGGGCGCTGCCTACAGGCACCACAACCATATCCAGTCCCACCAGCTCTCCAGGATGTCGCCAGAAACCGCGTTCGTTCCCGTAGCGCTCAAGGAGGGTTTTCGGCGCGTCGGCGGGGCGGCCATGGCAGCGGAGGCACGATGGTTGGAGTCGAACCGGGCGGGCTGCCAGGAACACTTCGTCCCCATTATATTGGGTGATTTCTTCGATACGGGTCAAGGTCGGGTCTGCGGCAAAGCGTTCCATGGTGGCGCGCTCGAAAGAGTCTGCCTCGTAGTCGGGATTGCGGGCCCCCACGGCCACGCGGCGGTAGCGGACTTGTTCGTCATGAAGCCCAAGGCTGCTCATGATTTTGCGGGTGACATAGGAGGTGGACATGGCCTCCAGGATGAAGGCGTCGGAGTGGAGGCGGGCGTACATGGTTGGTCGGAGTACCTTGGCCACATAGGCCTGAATGGCTTCTGCCTGGGAGAGAATGAGCGATGCCTTGTGCTCGGTATCGGTCACCAATTGATCGCGGAGGTTGATGGAAAGAAGCACGGCAAAAAAAACGCCCAAAACCCCCATGCTCAGAGACAAAACAATGAGAAAGCGCTGTTTGAGAGACATTTGATCGCTCCTTGGCGAGCACCTGTGCTAGGGCCTCTGGACAAGGATGGCAATGCGGCCTCTACACGGCACCCTGCTTCCTGGAGTTGGCACTTGGCAGGATGGAGGCAATGACTAATTTGTTTTATTTTAATAGGTTATCCTGCTGTGTTTTTTGGCCCGGTTTTTGATATCCCTTGCGACCAAAGCCGCTTTGCGGCGGTCGTCATAACAATCATTTCAGCACAGGAGGAATTGATGGGAAACGACATTGTTGTGGATCGGAGTAAAAGTCAGCTCTCGGACCTGTGGACCAAGGAAGATTACTGGGCCATTTGGCTGGGCTTTGTGATCATCGCCGTATGCCTATTGACCTATCTCAACTCTGGTATCCGTCAGGATATCGAGGCCAAAATTGCTGCTGCCAACCAAGTGCAGCAGCAGGAGGCGGCAGCTCCGTTTAAGACCATCGCCTGGTACAAGGCTGCTGATGAGAAGAAAGCGCTCAAGGCATCCGGTAGCCCCTTTGGGAAGTTTATATCCCATTGGACCAAGAAGCCGGGGAAGTGGAACACGAATCCTCTAGATGCCTTCGTTAAAACCGAAGAGCAGGCCAAGGCGGAAGTTGCCAAGGCCATGCCCAAGTACGAAGATGCCAAGGCCAAGGCGGAAGCAGCGTTGACTGCGGCCAAGGCTGCGGAAGACGCGGCGCGGGCAGCGAATTTCCAGGATCCTGCGCTGAACGATGCCGCCAAGGCCGCCATCGCCCAGTGGCGGGAGGCAGCTGACGCTGCCGCCAAAGCCAAGGCAAAAACCAAGGCGAAGCCGTTCAATATTTTCCCCACGCTGATTGGGTTTGGCATTTTTCTGGCCCTGTTCTTCTCTGTGGGAACTTTTTTCATGGGGAAAAGCGTTCCGGCTTTTATCCGCGGGTTTTTCTTGGTGTTTTTGGTGACAGTGCTCGCGTACGTTTTGGGGAATCAGTCGTTTTCGAAGCAGTATGGCATTGGCGCTGAAGCATGGGGAGTTGTCCTGGGCATGCTTATTGCCAATACCGTTGGCACCCCGCAATGGGCCAAGCAGGGCTGCGAAGTGGAATACTTCATCAAGACCGGTTTGGTGCTTTTGGGTGCTGAAGTGCTCTTCAACAAGATCGTAGCCATTGGTATCCCAGGTATCTTCGTGGCCTGGGTTGTGACGCCTATCGTGCTCATTTCGACCTTCATTTTCGGCCAGAGGGTCCTTAAGATTCCTTCGCCCACCCTCAATATCGTCATTTCCGCGGATATGTCCGTGTGCGGCACTTCGGCCGCCATCGCCACGGCAGCGGCATGCCGGGCCAAGAAGGAAGAGTTGACGCTGTCTATTGGCTTGTCTCTCGTGTTCACCTCTATCATGATGATTGTTCTGCCCGCCTTTATCAAGGCTGTAGGAATTCCGGAAATTCTCGGAGGTGCCTGGATCGGCGGCACCATCGACTCCACCGGTGCTGTGGCGGCGGCGGGCGCTTTCTTGGGCCCCAAAGCCATGTACGTGGCTGCCACCATCAAGATGATCCAGAACGTGCTCATCGGTGTCACCGCCTTTGGTGTGGCGGTTTATTGGACTACCAAGATGGAAGTCCGCGACGGTGAACGCGTGGGCTTTGATGAAATTTGGAACCGTTTCCCCAAGTTCGTGTTGGGCTTTTTGGCGGCATCCATTCTTATCTCCTCTATTTCGGCTTCTTTGGGGAAAGACCTTGGGTATTCGTTGATCGATCAAGGTGTTGTACGTGGTGGAACTAAGGCGTTTCGTGGATGGGCATTTGCCCTGTCTTTTGCCGCTATCGGTCTGTCCACGAACTTCCGGGAGCTTGCCCATTACTTTAAGGGAGGTAAACCGCTCATCCTGTATGTGTGCGGCCAATCGTTCAATCTGGCCCTTACGCTTCTTATGGCGTACATCATGTTCTATCTTGTATTCCCGGAGATTACTGCGCAAATTTAGTAGCGCGAAAAATCGTTTGGAAGGAGGGAGGTCTGCTCCCTCCTTTTCTTTTGTGGAGTAATAATGAAACGTATCGTGCAATGTTTTTTATTGCTTGGATTGATTCTTGTTTTTGTGTATGGTTTTTTGCCGTGGATTACAGTGCATATTCCTGCGTTACGCCATATGCATCAGGTCCTCGAATGGCATGAAATTGATCCAAGCCGCTTTTACTATTCGGACGTGCCGCAGACTTTGGAGGGAGAATTGTATCTGCGTGGCGCAATGCATGGGCCAGGGTCAGCTCATGGCACGCAGCAGCGAGAAGACGAGCGGTAGGGTGATGGTGGCGAGCACTGTGGTGCCGAAGACCGCTGCGGAGGCCATGGGCGCGAGGGTTCCGTAGGCTTCGGCGAGCACGAAGGCCATGGTGCCCACCGGCATGGCCGCAAGCATGGTGCCCATGGCGCGCCATGAGGGGTCTACCTCCCACAAGGAGAGCACGACGAAGGTGACGGCGGGCTGCATCAGGAGTTTGACCACGCCGATGACCAGGTGGTTGGCCCCAAGGTCGTGAAGGGTGGCGCGTGCCGTGCGGGCCAGCGTCATGCCGATGGCGATGAGGGCGAGCGGTGAGGCCGTGTGGCCGAGCATTTGACAGGGTACGGCGATCCACTGCGGAAGCGGGATGCCGACGACGGCCACGGCAAGACCGGCGAGGCTTCCCAGAAGCAGGGGATTTCGGGCGAGGACGCCGAAGAGGGCGTGTCCTGCAGCTTGGGGATTGTGCTGTCGCTCCAGGACGAAGACCGCAGCCAGCACAAAGGGCAGTCCAAACAGGGCGAAGATCCCCATGGCGAGGACGGCGTCCGGATTTTGGGGAAAGAGCAGCTGCAGCACCGGCAGTCCCACGAATGCGGCGTTGGAAAAGGTGGCGGTAAAGGCCACGAACCATGATTGGGGGCCGGGATGCCAGCGGCGGGCAAGGATCGCGGTGCCGAGAAAGGGGATGAGGGTGCCGAACACCACGCCCCCTACGAATCCCACTTGGAAGATACGCGCAAGAGACGCCTGGGCGATGCTGGAGAAGAGCAGCAGCGGCAGGGCCAGGCGGTAGACAAAGGTATTGAGGATGCTTCCGGTGGCCGGAGGCAGGATATCCAGGCGAAAAATCACCGCCCCGAGGAGCATGAGCACGAACACTGGGGCAATGGTGGAAAAGATTTCGAGCATAGGGTTGGAAAAAAGATGCGGCGGGCAGGGATCATGCCGTGCCCGCCGGGAAGGGTTATTTCTGGGGTTCGCCCAGTACGCGGGGCCAGATCTCGTCGATGGTGTTGACGAGGATGACCTCCACCCGTCGGCGCAGCTCCTTGGGGATTTCTTCCAAGTCGTGGGCATTGCGCGCCGGCAGAAACACCCGTCGCACCCCGTGGCTCATGGCGGCGAGGATCTTTTCCTTGATACCGCCTACAGGCAGCACCCGGCCGCGCAGGGTGATCTCGCCGGTCATGGCCGTATCTGCGGCGACGGGCTTGCCTGTGAGGGCGGAGAACAGGGCCGTCACCAGAGTGACGCCCGCCGAAGGCCCGTCCTTGGGGGTGGCGCCGGCGGGGACATGGATGTGGATGTCGTGGTTCTCGAAGAAATCGTCCGCAAGTCCCAGATCGTTGGCCCGGGCCCGGGCCACGCTGAGCGCCGCCTGGGCGCTCTCTTTCATGACATCGCCCAGTTTGCCCGTGAGGATGAGTTTGCCCTTGCCCGGAAGCAGGGTGCATTCGATGTGCAGCACCTCGCCGCCGTAGGGAGTCCACGCCAAACCTAAGGCCACGCCCACGGGCAGGTTCGCTTCTCGTTCCTCCTCCAGGAATTTGGGCTGCCCGAGAAGTTTAGGGAGCCTGGCCACCGTCACCCGGAAGGGCGGCGTCTGCCCTTCGGCCACCTTGCGGGCGTATTTCCGGCACACGGCGCCGATTTCCCGCTCCAGGTTCCGCAGCCCTGCCTCGCGGGTGTAGTCGCGGATGATGCGCACCAGGACTTGGTCGGAGACGATGAGATCGCCTTCCTGGAGTCCGTTTTCCGTAAGCTGACGCCCCAGGATATAGCGGCGGGCGATGGCAACTTTCTCTTGCTCCGTGTAGCCCGGGATGCGGATGACCTCCATGCGATCCAAGAGGGCCGAGGGGATGGTGTCCAGCATGTTGGCGGTGCAGATGAACATCACCTTGGAGAGGTCGTAGGGTACGCCCAGGTAGTGGTCGGTGAAGGCGTTGTTCTGTTCCGGGTCGAGGACCTCCAGCAGGGCCGAAGAGGGATCGCCGCGAAAATCGGTGCCCAGCTTGTCGATCTCGTCGAGCATGATCACCGGGTTGATGGTGCCGGCGTCCTTCATGGCCTGGAGGATGCGGCCGGGCATGGCGCCGATGTAGGTGCGCCGGTGGCCACGGATTTCGGCCTCGTCCCGCATGCCGCCCAAGGACATGCGGACGAACTTGCGCCCCAAGGCCCGGGCGATGGAGCGGCCCAGCGAGGTCTTGCCCACGCCGGGCGGGCCGACGAAGCAGAGGATGGGGCCTTTCATGTGCGGGTTGAGTTTGCGCACCGACAGGTATTCGAGGATGCGTTCTTTGACCTTGTGCAGATCGTAATGGTCCTCATCCAGGATGGCCGAAGCCTCGGCGATGTCGAGGCGGTCCTTGGAGGCCTTTTTCCACGGCAGATCCAGGATCCAGTCCAAATAGGTGCGGACGATGGTGGCCTCGGAGGAGTCGGGATGCATGTTCTCCAGTCGGGAGAGCTGCTTGTCCGCTTCCTTTTTCACCTTTTTGGGCAGTCCCGCCTTGGCGAGCGCCTGGCGCAACTCCTCGATTTCGTCGTTTTCTCCGCCGGAATCCCCGAGCTCTTTGCGAATGGCCTTGAGCTGTTCGCGCAGGAAGTAGTCCCGCTGCGCCTTGTCCATACCCTCCTTGGCCATGGATTGAATCTTGGCCTGCAAGGTGGCGACTTCCACTTCACGGGTGAGCTCCTGGTTGACCAGGTGCAATCGTTCCAGGGGATCCTGGCACTCCAGGATGCGCTGGGCGTTTTCGGTCTTCATGCGCAAATTGGCGGCCACCAAGTCCGCCAGCCGACCGGGATCAGGCACATTGTGGAGCAATTGCAGCATCTCCGTGGCGTCGATGCCGCGCAACTGCAAAATTCGTTCGGTCTGTTCGCGCACCGTGCGCAGCAAGGCCTCTTGTTCCGGGCCGCCGTCCAGGGCTGCGGGCTCTTCCAGGGGCTCGATTTCCACCAAGTCATAGGGGTCGGTCTGGATGAAGTTCTTGATGCGCGCCCGGCTCACCCCTTGGACCAGGACCTTGAGGCGGCCGTCGGGCATCTTGAGCATACGCATGATCATGGCCACGGTGCCTACGGTGTAGAGGTCGTCCGGGCCAGGCTCGTCGGTGTCTTCGTCTTTTTGGGTGCAGATGAGGATGTAGCGGCCCGCGGACAAGGCGGCGTCCACGGCGAGCACGCTTTTTTCCCGGCCCACGAAAAGCGGCAGGATCATGAAGCTGAAGACCACCACGTCGCGCACGGCCAAAAGCGGCATGGTGGTGGGAAGCTCATTTTCCGGGGCGTCCTTTTTTTCGGTTTCTGGGGCTTCAGGGATATGAATTTCGCTCATGCTGGACTCCTCGTAGGAAAAAAGGGGCGTTTTGGGCGCACATAGGCCCATTCAGGGGCTTGATATAAGCGTTCTTACGGTTGAGGCAAGGAAAAAAAGCCAAATTTTGTCGGCTAGAGGTGGCCGTTGGCGTGAAAACTGTAAAAATCCGGGTTGCCGACAATGATGTGGTCCAGGAAGCGAAGCCCCAAGTCCGCACAGATGCGGCCCAGACGTTCGGTGAGGTCGTGGTCTGTCGGAGAAGGCGTGGGATCGCCGCTTGGGTGGTTGTGGACCACGATGATGCCGCTAGCGTGGTGACGTAAGGCGAGTTCGGCGATCTCGCGGGGGTAGGCCGCGGTCTGGTCGATGGTGCCCTGGGCGATGCGGGCAAGGTGCTGGAAGCGGTTTTTGGTGTTGAGGAAAAGCACCCAAAACTCTTCCTTGGGCCGTAAGGCCAGGCGGGCGCGCAGAAAGCCCGCCACCTGCTCCGGGCTGGTGAACTGCTCCTTGCGGGCCACGGGTTCGGCCTCGGCGCGGGCCAAGAGTTCCTGGAAGGTGGACCACAGGGCCTGGACCGCGGGGCCGAGGCCGGGGATTTGTGCCACCTGTTCGGGGGGCGCGAAGAGTATTCCGCGCACGGACCCAAAGCGGGCGAGCAATTCCTTGGCCATGGGTTTGGTGTCCCGGCGGGGCAGGGCAAAGGTGAGCAGCATCTCCACGAGTTCGTAATCGAGGAGTCCCTGGGGGTCGCGCAGCAGGCGTTGGCGCAGACGGGCGCGGTGGCCGGCGTGGTCGTGGCTCATGGCTGGGAGGTGGCGTCGAGGAGGTGTTCCAGGGCTTGGGCCGGTCGCAGCCGACCGCTTTTGATGGCGGTCTCGGCCTCGGCCACGCGCAGGAAGAGGCGGGCCGTGCCGGAAGGCCCCAGGCGTTGGGCCAGGGCCTGTTTGGCCTTGAGGGCCGCGGCGGGCAGTCGCACTCCAGGATCTTCGCCGCGGGTAAGCAGCCAGAGGATGCGGGCTTCACGGCGCACCAGGGCGAGCACGCCGAAGGTGGCCTCCCCGCTGGCCATTTGCGGGTCGTGGCGGAGCTGCCGCCAAAGTTCTTCGGCCTTGGCGGGGTTGAGGGCGGCCTGTATGAGAGCGAAGACGTCCCAGGTGGGAGCGCCGGTGAGACACCGCAGGTGTTCCGGGGTGATGGTGGGGGAGTCACCTGCTGCAAGCAGCACCTTGTCCATTTCTGCGGCAATGGCGGCAGCCGAGAGGGGAAGATGTTCCTGGAGCAGGCGTCGGGCCTCGGGGGAGATGGTCTTGCCGGCGGCGGCAAGGATGGCGCGGGCGCGCTCTTCGGCCTGCGCGCGGTTCAGCCCTGGGTGGCTCCATACCCATCCGCGTTGGGCGGCGGCGGCAAAGCATTTGGCCTTGCGGACCACTTGCGGAATTTTTGGGGCGAGGGAGCGTTCTTTTTTGCTCCACTCCCAATCCACCTCCAGGGCGAAAAAAGGATGGATGCCGGGTCGGCCTTGGCGCAGCAGGGCATCCAGCCGGGACCAGACCTCGGCAGGGGCCAGGTGCGCCTGGCGCAGCAGCACGCCGCAGCCCGCTTCCCCCAAGGGGGGGATGGTGAGTTGCTGCCAGAAGCGATCCGGCAAGGGCTCATCGCCCCAAAAGGAACGAAGGGAAAAGCCCGGAGCAAGGCGCTGCCGGGCTTCTTGCAGGAGGAGTTCTGCATCTGGGCAAATGAGAAAGGTAAATGCCATGGGCTAGAATTGAGGCTCCAAGCGGTCGGCCAGGCGGCGCATGGCCTCGGCGATGGCGCGTCGGGCGGCACCTTCTTGAGCGCTTAAACCGCGGAAGGACTCCGCGGTGGTGATGGGGCCCGAGTTCCACACCAGAGCGCCGGTGGCGGCGTCCCGCATCAAAAGCTCCAGGGTGATGACCGCCTGGGATTTGAGGGTGATGTCGTCGCGGCCGGTCACGGATGTTCCAGTGCCATATTGGGTCACCCGCAGGGTGAGCGAGAGGTCGGCGTTTTCCCGTTCCGTCCAGACGATGTCTCCCCGTCGGGAGAGCTCTTCGCGCAGGGCGATGCGGAGCGCCGGCCCCATCCAGGGCTCGGTGCTCGGTTGCTCCACCCGGGCGAGGTACAGACGTTTGCCCCCGCCCGGCAGTTGGAGTGCATTGCGGCCGTGGAGTTGGTAGCCGCAGGCGGCAAGCCCCACCAGCAGCAGGCTAACGCACCACCACGTTGACCAGTTTTTTCGGGACCACGATGACCTTGACAACGGTTTTGCCCTCCAGGTGACGTGCGACGTTGGGATCCGCCAAAGCCAGGGTGCGCAGCTCGTCTTCGGAGGCGCTGGCCGATGCCGTGACCTGACCGCGGAGTTTGCCGTTCACTTGCACCACCACGGTGATTTCGTCCAGCTCCAGGGCCGCCGGGTCGTAGGTCGGCCACGGGGTCTGGGCGAGCATGGTGGTGGAGCCCAGGCGCTGCCAGAGCTCTTCGCTGACGTGCGGGGCAAAGGGCGAGAGCACCGTAAGCACCGTGGCCACGGCCGAGGAAAGGACCTGCGGACCGCAGGCCGTGCCGCGCAGCTCGTCCTTGGCGAGGTACAGGGCGTTGACCAGCTCCATGAGGGCCGCGATGGCGGTGTTGAACTGGAACTTGTCGTCCAGGTCGCCTGTGGCGCGGCGTACGGTGTCGTGTTCTTTGCGCCGCAGCTCCCGTTCGGCTGGAGTGAGATTTCCCGAGATGG
>DPEO01000068.1 GCA_003530935.1 Desulfomicrobiaceae bacterium
CTCTACGGTGATCAGCTCCCCATGATCATGAGTCTCGTCATCTCCATCATTGGATCGCTCATCTGTATTTACGGACTTTCCTATATGGATGAGCATGAGCACCATTTGCATTTGGAAAAATCCCGCCAGGGGCGGTTTTTCTTTTTCATGGTGCTCTTTTTGGGGGCCATGAATGGGCTCGTGTTCGCCAACAACCTGCTGTGGCTCTATTTCTTCTGGGAAGTGACCACTCTGTGCTCTTTCATGCTCATCAAGCATGACGGCACGGAAGTGGCCGTGACCAACGCCACCCGTGCCCTGTGGATGAACATGCTTGGCGGCGTGGCCTTCGTACTGGCCTTGGTGGTGCTGCGCGCCAAAGGCATGCCCTTGTATCTGCAGGAACTCATCGCCACCCCGGGTGTGGCGGCCGTGGCCCTGCTGCCCATTGGGCTCATGTGCTTTGCGGGCTTTACCAAGTCTGCTCAAGTGCCCTTTCAGAGCTGGCTGTGCGGCGCCATGGTGGCCCCCACTCCGGTCTCGGCCTTGCTCCATTCGAGCACCATGGTGAAGGCAGGGGTGTACCTGGTCATCCGTCTGGCCCCGGCCTTTGCCGGCACGGTATTCAGCCACTATGTGGCCCTCTTTGGGGCCTTCACCTTCCTGACCACGGCCCTGCTCGCCATCTCCCAGAGCAATGGGAAAAAGATCCTGGCTTACTCCACCATCAGCAACCTCGGCATGATCATCGCTTGCGCCGGCATCAATACCCCGGCGGCCATGGCGGCAGCCATTTTGCTCATCGTCTTCCACGCCATCTCCAAGGGGCTCATGTTCTTGTGCGTGGGCACCATTGAACAGAAGATCGGCAGCCGCGACATCGAAGACATGCGTGGGCTCATCCGCATCATGCCCAAGACCGCGATGATCGTGGTGGTGGGTATCGTGACCATGTTCCTGCCGCCTTTCGGCGCCCTGCTTTCCAAGTGGATGGCGGTGGAGGCCTCGGCACAGTTGCCGTTGGTGGTACTCATGCTCGCCATAGGCTCGGCCTTCACCATGGTCTTCTGGGGCCGCTGGCTGGGGCTCATCATGACTTCGGTCATGGGTGAAGAGCAGGCGGCAGAGGCCCAATCTCCGCTGGTGCGCGTGCCGCTGCTCATCTTGGCTTCGGCTGCCGTGGTGGTGAGCTTTGTGGCTCCGGGCCTGTACTCATCCATGGTACTGCCGGTCTTGGAGCGTTTCTACTCGACGGATCTGTATATTGCCGCACAGGGCGTCTTCTCCAATAACATCGGGATGTTTGCCGTGTTCCCCATCTTTTTGGTCATGGTCTTGGGCGTCGTTTGGGCGGCCCGTGCCTCGTCCAAAAAGCGGGTGAGCCAGCGCTCCTATAGCGTTCCGTACGTCGCCGGATTGCAAGATCCTACTGATCCGCGTCGAATTGGATTCAAAGGCCCGCTGGGGCAGTGGTCGGATTTTACCACATCCAACTACTATATGGACCAATGGATTGGTGAGGGCCGTATTACTGGATGGATCAACCTGGTCTCTACGGGGATCCTCATCATCTTGCTGACGGGGGTACTCTAAGATGGATGCGAAAACCGTCATTTTCGTGATTGTTGCATTGATCCTTGCCCCCATCGTGGGCGGTTTGCTGGCAGGCCTCGATCGTCGGCTCACGGCCTGGTGTCAGGGGCGTTTTGGCCCGCCCATCTTGCAGCCCTTCTACGATGTCTTCAAATTGCTGGGCAAAGACCGCCAGGCGGTGAACACGTGGCAGATCTTTTGCGCCCACATCTATCTCATCGCCTCCATGCTCTCCTTGGCCCTGTTCGTCATTCAGGGCGATTTGCTCATGATCTTCTTTGTCATGACCATCGGCGCGGTGTTCATGGTGGTGGGCGCCCTGTCCACACCGTCGCCGTATTCTCAGATCGGCGCGCAGCGTGAGCTCATCCAGATGCTCACGTACGAGCCGCTCTTGGTCATCGTGTTCGTGGGCATCTACTTCGTGACCGGGAGCTTCAAGATCAGCGATATCCTGGCCTATGAGCGGCCCATCTTCCTCATGCTGCCGCTGCTCTATCTGGTGCTCACCTTCGCTTTGACCATCAAGCTGCGCAAATCGCCCTTTGATATCTCCGCCTGCCATCATGGCCATCAGGAGATCGTGCGCGGTGTACTCACCGAGTATTCGGGGCCGTACTTGGCCATTTTGGAAATCGCCCATTGGTATGACATCATCCTCATTTTGGCTATCTGCAGCCTCTTTTGGAGCACCAGCTTTATTGGGATGATCATGCTCCTGGCAATTACGTATCTGGCGGAGATTGCCATTGACAATATCACCCCGCGCATGACGTGGAAATGGATGCTCACCTACGTGTGGGCCGTGGGGATTACATTGTCCCTCTTCAATATGGCGCTCCTTTACGCCAAGAGCTTCTAGGAACAGGAGACTGGTATGGGATTCTTCAAAAATCTGGTAGAAACCTCGCGCGTCAAGTCTCCGTGGATCGTGCATTTCGATTGCGGAAGCTGCAACGGTTGCGACATTGAAGTCCTGGCATGCTTGACCCCTCTCTATGATGTGGAGCGCTTTGGCATCCTCAATATTGGAAATCCCAAGCATGCGGATATCCTGATCGTTTCGGGCACGGTGAATTATCGGAACGCCAAGGCCCTGCGTAATGTGTACGACCAGATGCCCGAGCCCCGGGCGGTGATCGCCATCGGCGCCTGCGGTACTTCCGGCGGAATTTTCCGCGACGCCTATAACGTGGTGGGCGGCGTGGACAAGGTCATCCCGGTGGACGTGTATGTGCCGGGCTGTCCGGCCAAGCCGGAAGCCATCATCGATGGTGTGGTGCTGGCCTTGGCGAAGCTCAAGGAGCGCCGCAGCACCAAGGATACCGATGCCTTGGCCGAGGAGCTGCACAAGGCTCGGGAATTCTATGCAAACCGTGAAGACCGTAAGGTGGTGGAGTAAGCCATGGCCCTGGAAACCAAGAATATTGCGAAAAATCAGCTTGTTGCTGAGGTGAAATCCCTCAAGGCGCAAGGGTACCGTTTCGTCACCATGACCTGTGTGGATTTGGGAGACGGCTTCGATCTCCTGTATCACTTTGACCGTGATCTGCAGATGACGCATCTGCGCATCACAGTGCTCAAAGGCGATACGGTGCCGAGCATCTCGGGGATCTATTTTGCGGCCCTGTGCATTGAAAACGAAACCAAGGACCATTTTGGGATCTCCTTCGATGGTCTGGTGCTGGATTTCGGCGGGCATTTCTATCTGGAGGAGGAAGTCAAGCGCTATCCCTTCTGTAAGGTGTCCGTACAGGAATCCCAAGCTCCCAAGGAGGGCAACTGATGTCCACCATCATTCCTTTTGGACCGCAGCATCCGGTTCTGCCGGAACCACTCCATCTCAAAATTACCTTGAAGGACGAGATCGTCACTGAGGCCATCCCCATGCTCGGCTACGTGCACCGGGGTTTGGAGACCTTGGTTTCCTTGAAAGACGTGGATCAGATGGTGCAGGTGGTGGAGCGGGTATGCGGCATCTGCAGCTGCATCCATGCCCACACCTACTGCATGTGCGTGGAGGGCATTTTGGGCATCGAGGTGCCCCAGCGCGCTGAATTCTTGCGCATCATCTGGTCGGAGCTGCACCGCATGCATTCGCACCTCTTGTGGCTGGGCCTTTTGGCGGACGCCTTTGGCATGGAGAGCCTGTTCATGCATTGCTGGCGCATCCGCGAACGGGTCATGGACGTCATGGAGGCCACGGCGGGCAACCGCGTCATCATCTCCGTCAACAAGGTGGGCGGCGTGCGCCGCGACCTGTCGGCGGACCAGATCCGCTGGATCCGTCAGGTCATCGACGAGTTGGAAGCCGAGCTCGACAAGATCAAGCCCGTGCTCACCAACGACTACACGGTGAAGAAACGCACCGTGGGCGTGGGCGTACTCACCAAGGAACAGGCTTACGAATTGGGGGCCGTGGGCCCGGTGCTGCGCGGCTCGGGCGTTGCCCAGGACGCGCGCATGACCGGTTATGGCGCCTATAAGTACGTGGACTTCGAGCCGGTGGTGGAGACGGACGGCGACTCGTGGGCCCGCACCATGGTGCGCTTCCGGGAACTCTACCAGGCCATCGACATCGTGCGCCAGCTCATCAACAAGCTCCCGGACGGCGAGATCAGTGTGAAGGTCAAGGCGGCCAAGCCGGAAGGGGAGATCGTCTGCCGCTCGGAGCAGCCCCGCGGTGAGCTCATGTACTACGTCAAGGGAAATGGCTCCAAGTTCTTGGAGCGGGTGCGCATCCGCACCCCCACATTTGCCAATGTGCCGCCGCTTCTGGCCATGCTCCCGGGCATTGAGATGGCGGATGTGCCGGTAGTGGCTTTGTCTATCGACCCGTGCATCAGCTGCACGGAGCGCTAAAGGAGGATATCATGTTCGACATGACGCGAACCATCATCGAGAACTTCTTCTCCAAGGCGCATACACGGCTCTATCCTCTCCAGACCCGTGAGCCGTTTCCCAATGTGCGGGGAAATCTCTTCAACAATATCGAAGAGTGCATCCTCTGCGGCATGTGCCAGAAGAAATGTCCGTCCCAGTGCATCACCGTGGATAAGGGAGCAAAAACCTGGCAGGTAGATCCATATGCCTGCGTGTACTGTGGAATTTGTGTGGAGAACTGCCCGGTCAATTGCCTCTATATGGAAAGCCCGCACCGCAAGCCTACAGCAGAGAAAATCATGAACCAGATGGTGCAGGTGAAAGGCCCGGAGAAGAAAAAGAAGACAGCAGAAAAATAACGCCATCCCGGATGGATGTTTGTGTTGGGGCCGCGCTTGCGGCCCCAATGCTTTTGGTTTGGGAGATCCCGCGAAGAAGTTCTTGCCGTCCGGACTGCGCTTCGTCTACATACGTGGGGCACGTTTCCATGTATTTTCTATTGTTGAGGAGGTGTTATGGCTGCCAAGAAGGTTTTGATGCTCGTGGGTGATTTTGTGGAAGACTACGAGGTCATGGTTCCGTTTCAGATGCTGCTCATGGTGGGGCACGAGGTCCACGCCGTCTGTCCCGGGAAAAAGGCGGGCGAGCAGGTGCGCACGGCGGTGCACGACTTCGAGGGGGATCAGACCTACACGGAAAAGCCCGGGCACAACTTTACGCTCACCGCGACGTTCGACGAAGTGCGCCCGGAAGACTATGACGGCTTGGTGATCCCTGGCGGTCGGGCCCCGGAGTACATCCGCCTCAATCCGCGGGTTTTGGAGATCGTGCGTCACTTTGCTGCTGCCAAGAAACCAGTGGCCTCCATTTGCCACGGCCAGCAGGTGCTCGTGGCCGCGGGGGTGGTGCAGGGCTGCCAGTGCACGGCCTATCCCGCGGTCCGTCCGGACCTGGAGGCTGCAGGCGCCACGTGGGCGGAGGTCAACGAAACCTTCACCAATGCGGTGGTGGATGGGTGGCTGGTGACGGCTCCCGCGTGGCCGGCCCATCCGCAATGGATGCGGGCCTTTGTGGAACTTTTGGGGACCCGTATCGAGGCGTAGGGATTCAACCGGGGGGGGGCGGCTGCCCCCCTTTTTATTCGCTTTCTTGGGCCTTGAGGGCAGCGCGGTCGGGAGCACCGTCCTCAGCGCGTGGGATGGCCTCCACGAAGACCACCGAGCGCAATACCGCCACTGGCCCGATTTCTTTGCGCACATGTTGGCGGAGCAGGCGGATGATCTCGCCGGGATCCTCCAGGGCGGCGAATTCCGGCGTGAGGACCACGAAGGCCTTGGCCACCTCGCCTTTGATGCGGTCCGGCACGCCGATGACCGCAGCCGCGGCCACCGCCTTGTGGGTTGTAAGCGCGAGCTCGATCTCGGCGCAGCTTAAGCGGTGGCCGGCGATATTGAGCACCGCGTCCGCCCGTCCTTGGATGTGGATGAGGCCGTCTTCGTCGCGCACGGCCAGATCGCCGGTATCAAATTGTCCATTCTGCCAGGCGGACGGGGCTTCGCCGGCCTCGTGGACGCACTCCAGGGGCATGGACGGCCAGGGCTGGGTGATGACGAGCCGCCCCACGACGCCGCTGGGTACGCTCGCCCCGTGGGCATCGACGATGTCTGCGCTGATGCCGGGAAGGGGGCGATGCACGGAGCCGGGCTTGAGGACCGACACCGGGAAGGGGGAGATCATACAGCACCCGGTCTCGGTCTGCCACCAGGTGTCCAGCAGCGGGCAGCGGGAGTGGCCGACGTTTTTGTAGAGCCACAGCCATGCCTCCCCCCCCAGTGCCTCGCCGGCCGAGGCCAGCAGCCGCAGCGTGGAGAGGTCGTGCATGGCCGGGTACTGGTCGCCGTAGCGCATGAGCATGCGGATGATGGTGGGCGCGGTGTAGAGGATGGTGATCCCGTAGCGGTCCACGATGTCCCACATGCGGTCTGCCTGGGGATAGAGGGGGTGCCCCTCGTACATGACCGTGGTGGTACCGGCGAGCATGGGGCCATAGAGCACGTAGCTGTGTCCGGTGATCCAGGCCATGTCGCTGGTGCACCAAAAGATGTCCGTGGGCTTGATGTCGAAGAGCCACAAGAGCGTGCGCGCCAAGGCCACCATGTAGCCCGCGTGCCCGTGGACCACGGCCTTGCGCCGGCCGCCGTCTTCCGAGGTGGTGAGGATGAACAGCGGATCGTCGTGGAGCATGACTTCGGTGGCGGCTTCCCAGCGCTCCCGGCGCACCACGGCGTCGTAGTCGAGGTCGCGGGACTCGTTCATGGGGGTGTCCAGGCCTGCCCGGCGCACCACGATGGCCCCTTCCACGAAATCGCATCCGGTTTCCAAGGCTTCGTCCACCATGCTCTTGAGTGCAACGAGGCGTCCGCCCCGGTAGAATCCGTCTGCGGTGATGACGAGGCGCGGCCGGATCTCCTGGATGCGGGCGCGCAGGGCCTTGGCGGAAAACCCCGGAAACACGGCGCAGTGCACCGCGCCGATCTTGGCTGTCGCCAGCATGGCGAAGGCTGTTTGGGGAAGCAGCGGCAGGAAGAGCAGCACGCGGTCCCCCTTGCCGATCCCCAGGGAGCGCAGGGCGTTGGCCAGTTTGTTCACCTCGCGGTACATTTCGTAGTAGGTGTATTTGCGGGTATCTCCGGCCTCGCCTTCCCAGATGAGGGCGAGCTTGTTCTTCACCCCGGTGGCGATGTGCCGGTCCAGGGCATTGTGGACGATATTGGTCTGCGCCCCGGGGAACCAGCGGGGCTGGGGCGTGGTGGCGTCGAGGACCGAATCCCACTTGCGGAACCACTCCAGCTCCTGGGCCGCTTCTTCCCAGTATGCCAAAGGGTCCTGGGCCGCGGCGGCGTGGGCCCGGGAGAGCTGGTGGGGGTTGACGTTGGCCTCGATGACGAGCTGGGGAAGAGGCCGAAAGACCCGTTCAGCATTGGAGGGGATGATCATATGGTACTCCTGCTACTGGGCATAGCTGGCTAGAATTGAAGAATCTTTTTGAGCTCGCCCACCCGGCGGCGGCTCACGGGGAGTTCGATGCGTTTGCGGCCTGCGGTGCGCAGAAGAAAATTGCCGCCAGGCATGGAGGCGATCTCAGTCACCATGTCGAGGTTGACGAGGTATTTGCGATGCACCCGGCAAAAACCATGAGGGCCGAGGCGCACCTCAAGGTTTTTCAAGCGGTAGGAGGTGAGGTAGCGCTCCGTGGCCGTGTGCACGAAACTATAGTCTTCCGATGCCTCCACATATACGATCTGGGTATAGGGGATGAGGATGTGGCGGCCATCTTGGTTCACCGGGAGTTTTTCGATCTCTGGGGGACGGATCTGCGCCGGATCCCAGGCCTGGCGCAGGGCGTTGACCAAAAGGTCTTCTTCGTCCTCGGCGAGGGCGAGCTGTACGGTCTCCTCGCCGGTGCCCCGCGCTGGCCGGCCCGGTGGCATGGCCGGGGCCACGGTGGGGGGGATGGGGGCCAGGGCGCGCAGCCGCTCTACGGTGCGGGCAAAGCGGGAAGTCGTCACCGGCCGCAAGAGATAGTCCACGGCCCCCAGCTCAAAGGCCTCGAAGGCATGCTCTTCACTTTCCGCAAGGAAGACCACCGCAGGAGGCCGGCCGCTCAAATGCCGCGCCAAGTCCATGCCGCTTACCCCATGGGGGAGATCCATGCCCAAAAAGAGGACGTCGTAAGGCACGTACGCGAGCAGTCCCATGGCCTCGAAGGAGGTCACGGCCTCGCCCAGGACGAGGACCTCTTTCACCGGGTCGAGGAGTTCCCGGAGGTGGCCGCGCAATTGGGCATCGGGATGGACGATGAGGGCTTTGAGATGGCTCATGGCGTCGGGAAAGATTGGGGGATGCAGGAGAGCTGTATGGTATCCGCAATGGCCGACGCCTTCAAGGGGGTCGTGCATGGACAACCAGACAGGGATGCTTTAGAAATGCCTCTCACGTTTTCGGGGGAGGAACAAAGCCCGCTCATGGCACGTCAAGAAAATATCCGCAACTTCAGTATCATCGCGCACATCGATCACGGCAAGTCCACACTGGCGGACCGCATTCTGGAGCTCACTCGGCTCATCAATGAGCGCCAGAAGAAGGACCAATACCTGGACCGTATGGAGCTGGAGCAGGAGCGCGGCATTACCATCAAGGCCCAGACTGTACGCATCCCCTACACCGCCCGGGACGGTCGCATCTACATACTGAATCTCATCGACACCCCCGGACATGTAGACTTTTCCTACGAAGTCTCCCGAAGTCTGGCGGCCTGCGATGGGGCGCTCCTGGTGGTGGACGCCTCCCAAGGGGTGGAGGCCCAGACCTTGGCCAACGTGTACCTGGCCTTGGACCATGACCTCGAGGTCATTCCCGTGCTCAACAAGATCGATCTGCCCAGCGCCGAGCCCGACCGGGTGGCGGCGGAGATCGAAGAGGTCATCGGCCTGGACTGCACGGACATCCTCAAGGTTTCCGCCAAGACCGGCGAGGGGGTGGACGCCCTCTTGGAGCGTATTGTCGCCCAGGTGCCGCCTCCCGGTGGTGATACGGACGCCCCCTTGCGGGCACTCATCTTCGATTCGTGGTATGACTCCTACCAGGGCGTGGTGGTGCTCTTTCGCGTGCTCGACGGCCGTATCTCCCTGGGGCAGCGCATCCGCATGTGGTCCACGGGCAAGGAGTTCGAGGTCACCAAGCTGGGCGTGTTCTCGCCCGAGGCCGTGGACATCGCCTCCTTGGCCGCCGGTGAGGTGGGCTTTTTGTGCGCCTCCATCAAGGCCCTGCGGGATGCGCCGGTGGGGGACACCATCATCGATCCAGCCCGGCCCGCGGACAAGCCCTTTCCTGGATTCAAGGCGGTCAAGCCCATGGTTTTCTGCGGTCTGTACCCTGTGGAGCCCGCGGAGTACGACACCTTGAAATCCGCCCTGGAGAAGCTCCAGCTCAACGACGCGGCCCTGACTTTCGAGCCCGAGACTTCGCAGGCCCTGGGCTTCGGCTTCCGCTGCGGGTTTTTGGGGCTGCTCCACATGGACGTGATCCAGGAGCGTCTGGAGCGGGAATTCCAGGCCAAGCTCATCGCCACCGCCCCGTCGGTGATCTACCGCGTGACCCGCACGGACGGCACGGTGCTCGACATCGACAATCCGAGCAAACTCCCCCCGCAGGAGAAGATCGCCTCCATTGCCGAGCCGTATGTGCGCATGGAGATCCATGTGCCGGGAGAGTTCGTGGGCAACGTCATGGGGCTGTGCGAAGAAAAGCGCGGCATCCAGAAGGACATGCGCTACCTGACCTCCACCCGCGTGGTGCTCACGTACGAGATCCCCTTTGCGGAAATCGTCTATGACTTCTTCGACCGCCTCAAGTCCGTGACCCGGGGCTTTGCCTCCTTGGACTACGAGTTCTTGGACTTCCGGCCTTCGGACCTGGTGAAGCTCGACATCCTCATCAATGGGGAGCCGGTGGACGCCATGTCCGTCATCGTGCACCGGCAGGCCGCGCCCTACCGAGGCCGGGCCCTCGCCCTCAAGCTCAAGCGGGTCATCCACCGGCAGCTCTTCGAGATCGTCATTCAGGCGGCCATCGGCGCCAAGATCATCGCCCGCGAGCGGGTGGCGCCCTTGCGCAAGGACGTCACCGCCAAATGCTATGGCGGTGACATCACCCGCAAGCGCAAGCTCCTGGAAAAGCAAAAAGAAGGCAAAAAGCGCATGAAGCGCATGGGCAGCGTGGAGATCCCCCAGGAGGCCTTTTTGGCCGCCCTGCAACCCGGGAACGAGTAAGCTGCCGCTCTCTTCATCTTCTCAAATCGGGATGTACCATGAACCCTCGTTGGCAAACCTTGCTCAAAGAATACGTCGAGGCATTGCTCATTGCTCTGTTCCTCGCCTTCGTGATCCGCTCGTTCGTTGTGCAGGCCTTCAAGATCCCTTCGGGATCCATGCTCCAGACCCTGCAGATCGGTGATCATCTCTTGGTCAATAAATTCCTCTACGGCATCAAGATCCCTTTTACCCATGTCTTCATCACCCAGTTCGACGGTCCCAAGCACGGGGATATCGTCGTCTTCGAATTTCCCCAGGATCCGTCCAAGGACTTCATCAAGCGGGTGATCGGCGTCCCGGGCGACGTCATCGAGGTGCGGGAAAAGCAGGTATACCGCAACGGCGAGCTGCTCCAGGAGCCCTACGTGCAGCACACCGACCCCCGGACCAATGTCCCCAAGCGCGATAACTTCGGCCCCGTGACCGTGCCGGAGGGCAAGTATTTCGTCATGGGGGACAACCGCGACGAATCCTACGACTCCCGCTTCTGGGGCTTCGTGGACCGCGGCGCCATCGAGGGTAAGGCCTGGATCCTCTACTGGTCCTGGGAGAGCCTGACGTCCATCCGCTGGGAGCGCATCGGCCGTTTGGTGGAGTGAGCGCGTGATCGCCCAGGTGGCCACGGCAGCGCTGGTGGGCATCGAGGCCCATACGGTGCAGGTGGAGGTGGATTTTTCCCGCTCCGGGATGCCGTCCTTCACCTTGGTGGGCCTGGCCGAAGGCGCGGTGCGCGAGGCCAAGGAGCGGGTGTTCGCCGCCTTGCGCAACTCCGGGTTCCGTCTGCCGCCGGCGCGCATCACCGTGAACATGGCCCCGGCGGCCCTGCGCAAGGATGGCTCCGCCTACGATCTTCCCCTGGCCCTGGCCCTGGTGGCCGGGGCGGAAATACTGCCGCACGCATCCCTTGCGGGGGTGTGGTGCGCCGGTGAGCTCTCCCTGGACGGGACCCTCAAGCCGGTGCCCGGGATTTTGCCTCTCGCCCTGCGAGCACGCCGGGAAGGGGCGCGCGTCCTGATCGTGCCGCAGGAAAGCGCCGCCGAGGCCGCGGTGGCGCAGGACATCCCGGTCTTTGGCTGCAGCTCTCTGGCCGAGGTGGTGGGGTTTCTCACCGGAGAACGCACGCAAGCGCCGCAATCTGCGGACATCGCCTCCTTGTGGGAGACCGGCCGGTCGTTTCCCGTGGACTTTGCCGAGGTCAAAGGTCAGGACCACGCCAAGCGGGCGGTGGTGGTGGCCTGCGCGGGCACTCACAATCTCCTTTTTCTCGGGCCGCCGGGCAGCGGCAAGACCATGCTCGCCCAGCGCATCCCATCGGTGCTGCCGCCGCTCACCTTTGACGAGGCCCTGGAGGTGACGGCCGTCTACTCCGTGGCCGGTCGGCTGGAGCCGGGGCAAGCCCTGGTGGTGCATCGGCCCTTCCGCGCCCCGCACCACACCGTCTCCGACGCCGGGCTCATCGGCGGCGGCCAGATCCCCCGGCCGGGGGAGGTCTCCTTGGCGCACCGGGGCGTGCTCTTTTTGGACGAGCTGCCGGAATTCAAGAAACACGTCCTGGAGGTGCTGCGCCAACCGCTGGAAGACGGCCGGGTGACCATTTCGCGGGCCGCGCTGTCCGTGGAGTTCCCGGCGGA
>DPEO01000123.1 GCA_003530935.1 Desulfomicrobiaceae bacterium
ATGGTGCCTGTCTGGGTGGTGACGGCCTCCGGCGAGAAGAGTGCAAGTCGGCGTCGCGCCCGGGTGCAGGCCACGTAGAGCAAGCGGCGTTCTTCTTCCAGGGCGTCGGCGTCCAGCAGGGCGTGGCGCGACGGGAACCGGTCCTCCACGAGGTCGATGATGATGACCGCGTCCCATTCCAGCCCTTTGGCCGAGTGCACGGTGGAAAGGGTCACGGCCTCGTCGTCGGCCTCGTGGGGTTCAGGAGTCTCCAGGGTGACATCGCTCAAAAAATCGGTCCGGGACGTGTAGCCTTGGGCGATGTGGAGCAATTCTTCCAGGCCGGCCTCGCGACGGGGGTAGTCGTCAGGGTGGGTTTCCCGGAGCACCGGGTGGTAGAAAGCGAGGATACGCTCCAGGGCGGGCGCGGGGGCGTCCATATCCCGCAGGGCATCGGTGAGGGCGAGCACTTCCGCCAGCATGGGGCGGGTGGCGGTCATTTTGTGCAGGGCGGCGCTGTCTGCGGTGAGAATGGCGTTGGTGATGCGCGCTGCAGTCTTGGGGCCAACGCCGGGGATCAATGCCAGCAAGCGCTGCCAGGCCGGGGCGTCGGCGGGGTTGTCGGCTACACGCAAGAAGGCGAGCACATCCTTGATGTGGGCGGCCTCGGCAAAGCGCATGCCGCCGTACTTGCGAAAGGGGATCCCGGCCTTGGAGAGCTCCAGTTCCACGTGGTAGGACTGGTAGCCGGCCCGGAAGAGCACCGCGATCTCCGTCAGGGGGATTTCTCCTGCCCAGTCCTGGATGCAGGCCCGCACCAGGGCCGCCTGGGTGCGGTCGGTGAGGGTGCGCACCCATAGCGGCGGCCGGGAATCCTCCAGCAGGGAAAAGAGGTTCTTGGCGTAGGCGTTGCGGAACCCGGTGAGCAGGTGGTTGGCGAGCCCCAGGATGGGCTGGGTGGAGCGGTAGTTTTGCTCCAGCTTGACCACGGTGGCCCCGGGATAGATGCGCGGAAACTCGAGGATATTGCGCACGTCCGCCCCGCGGAAGGCGTAGATGGACTGGGCGTCGTCGCCCACGGCCATGATGTTGGGCGTCGGGTTTTCGGGCGCGAAGAGGAGCCGCGTGAGGCGGGCCTGGACGCGGTTGGTGTCCTGGTACTCGTCCACCATCACGTGCGAGATGGACTGCGCCAGGTGGGTCCGGATGTCGGCGTGCTCGGTGAGGAGGCGTTCCAGCTCGAAGAGCAGGTCATCGTAGTCCATCACTCCGTAGTGGCGCTTGAGCTGGGTGTAGGCCGCGAAGATGCGCTCGAGGTCGTCCTGGAATTGCTGCAGGTGATAGTCCTGAGCCAGGGCTTCTTCCAGGGAGATCTCCTTGTTGCGGCAGCGGGAGATGAGCGACGCCATGGTCCCGCGCTTGGGAAAGCGCTTGTCTTTGCTGGTGACGTTGGCCCGTTCTTTGGCCTCGGCCAGGAGGCTTTCCGTGTCCGAGTGATCGAGGATGGTGATCCCCCGCGCATACCCCAGGCGTTCGGCGTGGCGGCGCAGGATGCCGTAGGCAAAGGAATGGAAGGTCCCGCCGCGTACCGCGGCAAGGCCGTGGCCCACGAGGCCGGCCGCCCGGTGGAGCATGTTGGCCGCGGCCTTGCGCGTAAAGGTGAGCAGTACGATGCGTCCCGGCTCCACGCCGCTTTCCACCAGCCGGGCCAGGCGGTAGACCACGGTACGGGTTTTGCCGGATCCCGCGCCGGCGATGACGAGCAGCGGGCCGTCCAGGGTGGTGGCGGCGTGCAGTTGGGCAGGGTTGAGGTCGCGGTGGTAGTCGATGGGCATAGGGTTCGAAAGGGTTACAGAGAAAGTACAGACGGCGTGGCAAGACCAAAATGTCGCACGACCAACTCGCCCACATCCTTGGGGAAGCACTTCCTTGCCCCAAGTGTCGGTCCATAGCGCGGTATGGGCGCAGTGCACTCCGTCGGTCGCAGTCGTTTCCAAGGATCATGCACAAAGTGCTCCCGGGCAGGACCGCGACGATACAGGGACCTCCTTGCCTTCCCAGGGGTGGAGGAGAGTACCATCGGCGGGTAGCGGCGCGGCAACGGCCCGAACGGGAGCGATTCCTCGCTCCAGGGATGCGTTGAGCATGACAAAAGCCTGATAGCAGCGCAAGCTTGGGGATGGCTCAGGGAGCGGGACTCATCCATGGCCAGAAATCATGGGTGACCAATGGTGACGCGCTCCGCTCTCTCGCTTGCTTGAGGGATAGCTGTGGATAGCTGTGGTCGGTATTGATTCTCTGAAGCCCTATCCCAGAGGAGCAGACATGTTGCCTGAGTCAGCATGGGGGATCGTGCCAAGACGGGAGCCTTGGGAAGGCGAAAGAGCATTGCATTGGCGAACCCATCGTGTTGCGGCCATTGATCAATGATGTATCGAAGTGTATTTTCCCTGCTGCCCAGTGATGCTCGGCCGAGTGCTGCACGAGGGAATGACTCAGGATTGTGGGGGCTACGCGGCATCGAGAGATGGGACGCCCGTGCCGGAACGTGATGGCGCAGTAGAGGGCTCGGCGCTAGATGCTAGAGAGATACGAGGACTTTCCATGCTCAAACTCGAACAAATCCAGAAGAATGCGGCCATCTCGGGCCTGGAGCCCGGGCAGGTGGTGCGCATCGTCACCACCGAGCCGGTGGGCGACAACGCCCTCACCGTCTACTACAAGACTGCCGACGGCGGCTTGCGCGAGCGGATGCTGTTCCGCAGTGACGAGGCCAAGCTGTCACTGGCCGAAGCCGGCCGCCCCTGGGCCTTTGATGCTTCGGGCGAGGCATTCAAACTCGCTGCTGAGGCCTACCGCATCCACCTGGCCCACCTGTTCGATCCGATGATGGCGGTGCACACGTCCAACGTGGAGCCGCTGCCGCACCAGATCACCGCGGTCTACGAGTCGATGCTGCCGCGCCAGCCGCTGCGCTTCGTGCTGGCCGACGACCCCGGCGCCGGCAAGACCATCATGGCGGGGCTCTACATCCGCGAGCTCATGATGCGGGCGGACGCCAAGCGCGTGCTCATCGTCGCCCCGGGCAGCCTGGTGGAGCAGTGGCAGGACGAAATGGCCGAGAAGTTCGGCCTGTCGTTCGAGATCTTCTCGCGCGAGCAGGTCGAGCAGTCGCGCGGCGGCAACCCCTTTGAGGACATCGATCTGCTGGTCGCCCGCCTCGATCAACTGGCTCGCGCCGAAGACTTGCAGGAGAAGCTGGGCCTGTCGCATTGGGACCTGGTGGTCGTGGACGAAGCGCACAAGCTCTCGGCCAATTACTTTGGCAACAAGGTCAACAAGACCAAGCGCTTTCAGCTGGGTGAGCTCTTGGGCTCGATTACGCGGCACTTCCTGCTCATGACCGCTACGCCGCACAACGGCAAGGAGGAGGACTTCCAGCTTTTTCTTTCGCTCTTGGATGCCGACCGCTTCTATGGGAAGTTTCGCGACGGCGCGCACAAGGTGGACGTCTCTGACCTCATGCGGCGCATGGTCAAGGAAGACTTGCTCAAATTCGACGGTACGCCGCTCTTCCCGGAGCGGCGGGCCTACACCGTCAACTACAAACTCTCCGATCTCGAAGCCGCACTGTATGTCGCCGTCACCGACTACGTCAAAGAGCAGTTCAACAAAGCCGACCAACTGGCCGACAGTAGCCGCAAAGGCACGGTGGGCTTCGCCTTGACGGCGCTGCAGCGACGGCTCGCCTCCAGCCCCGAGGCGATCTACCAGTCGCTCAAGCGGCGTCGTAACAAACTCAAGCGCCGCGTCGAGGAGGAAAAACTTCGTCAGCGTGGCCAGTCACTCGTCGAGACGCTGGGTGGCAACAACGGCCTGCCCGACGACCTGTGGGAGGCGGCTGACGCGCTGTTGCCCGAGGATTATGAGGACTTCGAGGAAGCCGTCGTCGATCAGGCCACGGCGGCCCAGACCATCCAGGAGCTCGAAGCGGAGATCCTCATCCTCGAAGCCCTGGAGGAGCAGGCCCGTCAGGTGGTGCATTCCGGCCAGGATCGCAAATGGGACGAGCTCTCACGCCTGCTGCAAGACACGCCCGAGATGCACGACGCCGATGGGAGCCAGCGCAAGCTCATCATCTTTACCGAACACCGCGACACGCTCAACTACCTGGCGGAGAAGATTCGCAGCCTGATTGGCAGCATCGATGCCGTGGTGATGATCCACGGTGGCGTGAAGCGCGAAGAGCGGCGCAAAGTGCAGGAACTCTTCCGCAACGACCCCGCGGTGCGCGTGCTCATCGCCACCGATGCCGCCGGCGAAGGTGTGAATCTGCAGAACGCCAACCTGATGGTCAACTATGACCTGCCGTGGAACCCCAACCGCATCGAGCAGCGTTTCGGCCGCATCCACCGCATCGGCCAGACCGAGGTCTGCCACCTGTGGAACATGGTGGCTTCGGAGACGCGCGAGGGCGATGTCTTCCAGCGCTTGTTCGACAAGCTCGAGGTCGAGCGCCAGGCTTTGGGTGGCCGCGTGTTCGACATCTTGGGCGAAGTCTTCGAGGACAAGCCCCTCAAGGACCTCTTGATCGAGGCCATCCGCTACGGGTCGGACCCTGAAGTCCGCGCCCGCCTGCTCAAGAAGGTGGAAGGCGCGCTCGACACCCAGCACCTGGAAAGCCTCATCCGGCGCAACGCCTTATGTGAAGAGGTGATGGACGAGAAGCGCCTGTTCGCGGTGAAGGAGGAAATGGAGAAGGCCGAGGCGCGCAAGCTGCAGCCCTACTTCATCCGCGCCTTCTTCACCCAGGCCTTTGCGCAATTGGGGGGCGAGCTCAGGCCGCGCGAGGCTGGACGCTTTGAGATCACCTTTGTTCCGGCCATCATCCGTGAGCGCGACCGGCAAATCACAGGCCGCGACCGCCGCTACCCGCAACCGGTGCTGCGCCGTTATGAGCGCGTTTGCTTTGAAAAGCAGTTTGTGCGCCTGACGGATCGTGTCGGCGCGCCGATGGCCAGCCTCATCCACCCCGCCCATCCCTTGATGCAGGCGGTGACCGACCTCATGCTCGAGGCTCACCGCAATACGCTCAAGCAAGGTGCGGTGTTCGTCGATCCTGCCGACATGGGTCTGAGGCCAAAGGTCATGTTCATGATCGACCACGCGGTGAAGGAAGGGGCAGACCCCGCGCGCATCGTCTCCCGCCGCATGCAGTTCGTGGAGATCGACGCCGATGGCCGCGCCATCAACGCCGGCTGGGCGCCGCATCTGGATTTAGAGCCCATTGCCCCTGCCGACAGGGCGCTGATCGAGGATGTACTCACCGCATCGTGGATCACCCAGGACCTGGAGCAGATGGCCCTTGCCTACGCCTCAGCACAGCTTGTGCCCAAGCACTTCGACGAGGCGCGCGTCCGCCGCGAGCAGATGGTGGATAAGACCTTGGCCGCTGTGCACGAGCGCCTGGTCAAAGAAATCAACTTCTGGTCCGACCGCTACATCAAGCTCAAAGAAGACATCGCGGCGGGTAAAGACGTGCGCCTGACGCTGGACAACGTCCGTCGCACCCTCGACGACCTCACCGCCCGTCTGCAGACACGTACCAAGGAGTTGCAGGCAGCGCGCCATGTGATCTCTGCAACGCCCGTGGTCCTGGGCGGGGCGTTGGTGATCCCGCAGGGCCTCTTGCTGCAGCGCAAGGGTCAGCCTGGTTGGTCGGCGGATGCGGACGCTCGCGCGCATATCGAGCGCATCGCCATGCAGGCGGTGATGGAGGCTGAGCGGGCCTTAGGGCATGAGGTCATCGACGTCTCGGCCGAAAAGTGCGGCTGGGACATCACCAGCATTCCACCGGCGCGCGACGGGCGCTTGCCGCCCTCGCGCCACATCGAGGTCAAAGGGCGAGCCCGCGGCCAGACCACCATCACCGTGACGCGCAACGAGATCCTCTACGGCCTCAACCAGGCCGACAAGTTCATCTTGGCGATTGTGCTCGTGGATGGCGAACGCTACGAGGGTCCGTACTACATTCGTAAGCCCTTTACTCAGGAACCCGACTGGGCGGTGACCAGCATCAACTTGGATTTAGACGCGTTGCTTGGGCGGGCCACGGCGGCGGAGGGCTCGCTGTGAACCTGGACTGCGCCCAGAAACAGAGACACCCTCACGGGGAGGGCTTTGGGTTTGGACAGTCCACAGCGGCAGAGCCACAAAAAGAGACGCCTCCCGAAGGAGGCGTCGGGCCGGAGATGCTATCTCCGGCGGGGCACAAAGAGAAACGCCCTCACGGGGAGGGCGTCGGGCTGGCGATGCTCTCGCCAGCGGGGTTAACGAGAGTAATTATGGTGGCGCAGGCCTGCGCTGTCAAGGCACTGCACCGTGACCCGCGTTTTGCAGGGGGCGAGCGATGTCGCGCGTGATCGCCTACATCGACGGATTCAACCTCTACTTCGGCCTCAAGAGCAAGGGGTGGAAGCGTCACTATTGGCTTGATGTGGTGGGCTTGTCGCGCTCCCTGCTCAAACCGGGGCAAACGCTGCAGGCGGTTCACTACTTCACCGCGCGCATCCGCCTGGCGGGCAACAACTACGCCGACATGCAGCGGCAGGCTGATTATCTGGATGCGCTGGCCACCTCACCACTGCTGACGATCCAATTCGGCCACTACCTGCCCAAGGGCCGCCAATGTTGTCGCTGCGGCAACACGTGGACCGACTACGAAGAGAAGATGACCGACGTCAACATCGCGGTCCAGCTCCTTGCCGACGCCTTCGATGACCGTTTCGACACCGCACTGCTGATTTCAGCCGACAGCGACCTGACCACGCCGGTACAGCAAGTGCGCGCACGATTCCCGGCCAAGCGCGTCATCGTGGCCCAACCTCCGGGGCGCAATTCGGTGCAGCTTGCTGCTGCCGCAACAGCAGCTTTCACCATCAGCGAAACCAAGGTACGACAGAACCAATTGCCTGCAGCAGTAACCACGGCCAGCGGGTACGTGATCAATCGCCCGGAGCATTGGCGATAGGGAGATGTCATGACCTACCACCACATCTTCGATTCGCTGACCCGCAACGCCTTTGACTTCCTGGAGCGCGGCATCGAGGAATTCGACAAGGCACCAAAATACTCCGTCATCCACTTTTGTGCCGCGGTGGAGATGCTGCTCAAAGCGCGGCTGATGAAGGAACATTGGTCGTTGATCGTTTCCAGGCCGGAACAGGCCAGCCTAGCCAAGTTCATGGCAGGGGACTTCATCTCGGTCACCCTGGAAGAGATCCGAGCGCGAATTCGTGATATTGCAGGCGAAGACATTGGCGACGACGCCTACGGCAGCTTCCGTGCGCTGGCGAACCATCGCAACAAGATGGTTCACTTCTTCCACCCCGAGATGGACATCAAAGAGAAGGCGAAGGAACGGATCGTCGCCGAGCATTGCCGCTCGTGGTTCCATCTGCATCGCCTGCTGATCCGATGGGGCCGCTACTTCCACGACTTCGGCGACGAGATCGCACGCGCTGATCGCGCGATGAAGGGGCACCGGAAGTACCTGAGCGCCAAGTTCAAGGCGCTCAAGACCGAGCTTGAGGTTGCGCGCAGGGCGGGCAATACGCCGAAAGCGTGCAGTGCCTGCGGGTTCAAGGCAGCCGTGCCGGACAACCTCGACGACCAGATCGCATCGCTGCGCTGCCTGGTGTGTGATCACACCGAAACCCAGGTCGAACTCGAGTGCCCGCACTGCGGCGAACCCATCGTCATTGCCAACGAGGGCTACTCGACGTGTGAACACTGCGAGCAAGGCATCGAACCTGAGCATCTGGTGGATGCGCTGACGGATCATGTCGCCGCGCACATCGGCATCAAGGATGGTGACGACAGCTGGGAGCCTGCCAACTGCGCTACCTGCGAGGGCTACCACACCGTGGTCAGGCGGGGCGATCACTATTTCTGCGCGAGCTGCTTCGACATCTCGGACCACGTTGAACGGTGTCAGTGGTGCAGCGAATTCAACACCAGCGACATGGAACACAGTTTCTTGGCCGGCTGTAGCCATTGCGAGGGCAAGGCCGGCTGGGAGAAGGACAACTGGGAGAAGGACAACTGAATGAACAGCATCAAAGCCCCCAAAAAACTCATCGAAGTGGCGCTGCCGTTGGATGCCATCAACCGGGCGGCGGCGCGGGAAAAGTCGATCCGCCACGGCCACCCCAGCACGCTCCACCTGTGGTGGGCGCGCCGACCCTTGGCGGCCGCCCGCGCGGTGATCTTCGCGCAGTTGGTCAACGACCCCGGTTACGAGCGCCATCTGGGGCGCGGCGTCAACAAAGAAAAGGCCGCGCAGGAACGTGAGCGGCTCTTTCAGCTCATCGAAGAGCTGGTGCAGTGGGAGAACACCAACAACGAAGCGGTGCTTGCCCGCGCCCGGGAAGAGATCTGGAAAAGCTGGCGCGAGACCTGCGCCCTCAACAAAAACCACCCGCAGGCGGCGCAGCTTTTCAACCCCGAAAAACTCCCCGCCTTCCATGACCCCTTCGCAGGTGGTGGCGCGTTGCCCCTGGAGGCGCAGCGGCTGGGGCTGGAGAGCTATGCCTCCGACCTCAACCCGGTGGCAGTGACCATCAACAAGGCGATGATCGAAATTCCGCCGCGCTTTGCCGCTCGTGCGCCGGTGGGGCCGACTCCGCCGGGCGAACGGCAGGTTAGATTCCATGAAGCGTGGGCGGGCGCCCGGGGCCTGGCCGAAGACGTGCGCCGCTACGGTGCGTGGATGCGGGAGGAGGCGGCAAAACGCATCGGCCACCTCTACCCGCCCATTGAGATCACACCGGCCTTGGCAGCAGGGCGGCCCGATGTGCAGCCGCTCATCGGGCAGAAACTCACCGTGATTGCCTGGCTGTGGGCGCGCACGGTCAAAAGCCCCAACCCGGTCTTCAGCCATGTGGACGTGCCGCTCGCCTCGACCTTCGTGCTCTCCAGCAAAGCGGGCAAAGAGGCGTATGTCGAGCCGGTGGTCGCAGGCGATGCCTACCGCTTCACCGTCAAGGTGGCGGGCAACCCCGATTTCGACCCCAAAGCCTATGCGCGGGCAAAGAGCGGTACCAAGCTTGCCCGCGGGGCGAACTTTGAGTGCCTGCTGTCCAAAACGCCCATCGAGGGGCGCTACATCAAAGCCGAAGGGCAGGCCGGACGCATGGGCGCGCGCCTGATGGCCATCGTCGCCGAGGGCCCGCGCGGGCGGGTCTATCTGCCGCCTAATGATGCGCACGAGGCGATCGCGCGACAGGCGCAGCCGACGTGGAAACCAGAGACACCTTTAGCTCCTGATCCGCGAGCGCTATGGACGCCGCCGTACGGTCTTACGACTTACGGCGACCTCTTCACCCCCCGCCAACTGGTGGCGCTGACCACCTTTTCCGATCTGGTGGCCGAAGCTATCGAAAAGTGCCGCCAGGATGCGATCGCTGCCGGCATGCCCGACGACGGCGTGGGCCTCGACCAAGGCGGCAGCGGCGCCACCGCCTACGCCCAGGCGGTGGGGGTGTATTTGGGCTTTTTGGTCGATCAGGTTGCGAACCATGCGTCCACCGTTTGTGGCTGGAATCACCCCAATACTCAAATGCGCAGTGTATTCAGTCGTCAAGCTCTGCCAATGACTTGGGACTACGCCGAAGCTAATGTTTTTTCCGACTCGACCGGTAGCTACAACAACCTCTTTGAGCGGCAAGTAAAGGGCTTCGATGCTCTCGCAGGATCTGCAGCAGCTGGGTATGGGCAGCAAGCTGATGCTCAGACTCAATCGATCAGTGCTAATAAACTGGTTTCTACAGACCCACCGTACTACGACAACATTGGCTATGCGGATCTTTCTGATTTCTTCTATGTCTGGCTGCGCAAAAGCCTAAAGCCCATCTTCCCCAGTCTGTACGCCACGTTGGCCGTACCAAAGGCCGAGGAGCTGGTTGCTACGCCCTACCGCCACGGCAGCAAGGAAAAGGCCGAAGCCTTTTTTCTCGACGGCATGCGCCGCGCCTTGCGCAACTTGGCCGAGCAGGCGCACCCGGCCTTCCCGGTGACGATCTACTATGCCTTCAAACAGGCGGAAACTACGGGAGAGGCGGGTACGGCGAGTACTGGTTGGGAAACCTTCCTCGATGCGGTGATTCGCGCTGGCTTCGTTCTTACGGGCACTTGGCCCATGCGTACTGAGAAGGAAGGGCGCGTCATCGGAAATGGAACGAACGCCCTTGCCTCCAGCATCGTGCTGGTTTGCCGCAAGCGCGCGCCCGACGCGCCCACCGCCAGCCGCCGCGCGTTCGTGCGCGAATTGAACGCGACGCTGCCCGAGGCGCTCGATGCCATGACCCGCGGCGGCGTGCATTCGCCGGTGGCGCCGGTGGATTTGAGCCAGGCGATCATCGGCCCCGGCATGGCGATCTTTTCCCAATACGCCGCGGTGCTCGAGGCCGACGGCACGCCGATGACGGTGAAAACCGCGCTTGCCCTCATCAACCGCTTTCTGGTCGAAGACGACTTCGATCACGACACGCAGTTTTGCCTCCACTGGTTCGAGCAGCAGGGCTGGAGCGCGGGAAGGTTCGGCGAGGCCGACGTGCTCGCCCGCGCCAAGGGCACCAGCGTGGGCGGCTTGCAGGCGGCAGGCGTGGTCGACAGCGGCGCGGGCCAGGTGCGGCTGCTCAAATGGCGCGAATACCCCGCCGACTGGTCGCCCGAGGCCGATACCCGCACGCCGGTGTGGGAGGCGCTGCACCAGCTCATCCGCGCCCTGAATACCGGCGGCGAGAGCGAGGCCGGCCAGTTGCTTGCCCGCATGCCCAGCCGCGCCGAGCCGATCCGCGCGCTGGCCTATCGCCTCTACACCCTGTGCGAGCGCCAAGGCTGGGCCGAGGATGCCCGCGCTTACAATGAGTTGGTTACCGCGTGGAGCGGCATCGAGCAGGCGGCAAGTGAGGCGGGCGTGGTGGGGACGCAATTGCGGTTCGATATGTGAGGAGGCCAACGATGCAGATCGAATCCATCGAGATCGAGAACTACCGGGTGTTCCGACGGGCGCGTCTGGACAATTTGCCGCGACTGGTTGCGCTGGTAGGGGCCAATGGCACGGGCAAGAGCACCCTGTTCGATGTGTTTTCGTTTCTCAAAGCAGCGTTAGCCCACAACGTGGGTGCGGCCGTCAGGTCCAAGGGCGGCATGCGCGAGCTGAGGAGCCGGGGCCAGAGTGGCCCTGTGCGCATCGAGATCAAGTTCCGTGAATCTGGCGGCCGTCTGGCGACCTATGAACTGGCGTTTGATGAGGTGGACGGGCGGGTGGTAGTCGAGCGGGAGGTGCTCAAGTTCCGCCGCGGTCAGCGCGGCAAGCCCTGGCATTTCGTGGATTTTTCCCGGGGCCGCGGCACGGCGATCACCAATGAACAGCAATATGGGCAGGAAGGCGCCGAGGAGCAGCGCGCCTTGTACGAGTTGGATGAGCCGGACATGCTGGCCATCAAGGGCTTGGGCCAGTTCAAGGATTTCCGCGTCGTGTCGGAGTTTCGCAGCCTGATCGAGCACTGGCAGATTTCGGACTTCCACATCGCCGAAGCGCGCCCTTCGACCGAGGAGGGGTACGCCGAGCACCTGTCCACCCGCGGCGATAATCTGGCGCAGGTCGCGCAGTACCTCTACACCTACCACCGCGATCGGTTCGATCAGGTGCTGGAGGCGATGAAGCGCCGCGTGCCGGGCGTCACCCACATTGAAGCTAAGCCCACGGAGGATGGTCGCCTGGTGCTGCGTTTTCAGGACGGCAGTTTCAAAGACCCGTTCATTGCGCGCTTCGTTTCCGACGGCACGATCAAGATGTTTGCCTATCTCGTGCTGCTCTACGACCCAAAACCCTTTCCCTTGCTGGCGGTCGAGGAACCGGAAAACCAGCTCTACCCCCAACTGTTGCCCGAACTGGCCGAGGAGTTTCGCGACTATGCCCGGCGTGGCGGGCAGGTGTTCGTGTCCACCCACTCGCCCGATTTCCTCAATGCCCTGCAGCTGGAAGAGATTTACTGCCTGAAGAAGGAAGGGGGATTTACGACCATCACGCACGCCAGCGATTCGGAAAACCTGCGTGCCTTGGTGGAGGCTGGCGACTTGCCCGGCTACCTCTGGAAGCAGGGCCTGTTCGAGGGGTTGAACGGATGAGCGGACGTGTCGTTTTTTTGCTGGAAGAGCCGTCGATGAAGGCCTTTCTGAGTGCGTTCCTGCCCCGCCTCATTCCTGGCTGGCGCGAAGGAGAGCACTTTTTGCTCGTGCCGCACGAAGGGAAGTCTGACTTGGAAAAAAGCATTCCCCGCAAACTCAAAGCATGGCGGGAGCCGGGGACGCGCTTTGTCATCGTGCGGGACAATGACCGCGCTGACTGCGCCGCACTCAAGGCCCGGCTCTTGGGCTTGTGCCAGAACACCCCGCGCCGCGTGCTGGTGCGTCTGGTCTGTCAAGAGCTGGAAGCCTGGTATCTGGCGCAGCCCAACGCATTGGCAGATGCTTATCCGGCAAGGGCCAAGGCGATTACGAATCTCGCCAACCGCCATCGCGATGACCCAGATGGCTGCCCAAAACCCTCGCGCGAATTGACCCGCGTGATCCCGGAATTTCAAAAACACAGTGCGGCACGCCAGCTTGGACAGCGGCTTGATCCCAATGACACCCGCTCCGCCAGTTTCCGGGTGTTTGTGACCGGTGTTCAACAACTGGTTGCGTCTAAAGGAGGAGTTTTTCAATGACCCTCAAACCCTGGCGCGAAATCGCCATCCCACACGAAGACGTGCTCAAGGGCACCTTCCAGCAGGCCGAGTTTGCGGCGGACCTCTCGCGCGTGCATGCCGGCACGGCCACGGAGGAATACCAGAATCCGGTGCTGTTCTTCCAGCGCACCTTCATCACCGAGGGGATGCGGCTTTTGCTCGACTCGGTGGTCAGGCACCTGGCAGGCAAAGGCGGCGACCCGGTGATTCAGTTGCAAACCGCCTTTGGCGGCGGCAAGACGCACACCATGCTGGCGGTGTACCACATGGCCAAGGGCGAGGCCCTGGCCAGCGATCTGGCGGGGATTCCCGCCATTCTGGATGCCGCCGGGGTGACCGAGCTGCCGCGCGCCCGCACCGCAGTGCTGGACGGCATCAAGTCATCGCCCAATCAGCCTGTGGTGCGCGAAGGTCAAGCGATCCGCACCCTGTGGGGCGATCTGGCCTGGCAGCTGGGCGGTGCGGAGGGGTATGCGCTGGTCGCCCAGGCGGATGCGTCGGGCACTTCCCCCGGCAAAGCGGTGCTGGAGACGCTGCTGGCACGCTACGCCCCCTGCGTGATCCTGATCGACGAGCTGGTGGCCTACGTGCGCCAGTTTGAAGAGGGGAAGACGCTTTCGGGCGGCACCTTCGACTCCAACCTGAGCTTCGTGCAGGCGCTCACCGAGGCGCTCAAGGGTGTGCCCACGGCGGTGCTGCTGGCATCGCTGCCGGAATCGGACAAGGAAGCCGGAAGTGCGCGCGGGGGGAAGGCGCTGGAGGCGCTGGCGCACTACTTCGGTCGCGTGCAGGCGCTGTGGAAGCCGGTGGCGACTGAAGAGGCGTTCGAGATCGTTCGGCGACGGCTTTTTGCCACGATCACCGACAGCCTGGCGGCCGAGAGCGTCTGCCGCGCTTACGCCGACTTTTACACGGCCAACCGCGACGACTTCCCGCAGGAGACGCAGGAGAGCCGCTACTTCGAGCGGCTCAAGCAGGCCTACCCGATCCATCCCGAAGTGTTCGACCGGCTCTACGAGGACTGGTCCACCCTGGACAACTTCCAGCGCACCCGCGGCGTGCTGAAGATGATGGCCAAGGTCATCCACCGTCTCTGGAAGGACGGCAACAACGACCCGCTGATTCAACCGGGCAGCCTGCCGCTCTATGACGTCGACGTGCGCAACGAGGTCATCTACTACCTCCCCCAGGGGTGGGACCCGGTCATCGAACGCGACGTGGACGGCGAGCGCGCCGAGACCACGGAAATCGAGAACAGAGACCCGCGTTTGGGCAGCGTGCAGGCCTGCCGCCGTGTGGCCCGTGCCATCTTCCTGGGCAGCGCGCCCCATTCGGTGCAGCTGGCGCCCAACCAGCTGGTGCGGGGAGTGGAGCGAGAGCGTGTGCTCTTGGGGGCCGTCCAACCCGGCCAGCAGACCGGCTTGTTCAAGGATGCGCTGCGCCGCCTCTCCGACCGGCTGCATTACCTCAACCACGCCACCAACCGTTTCTGGCTCGATACGCGGCCCAACCTACGGCGCGAGATGGAGGAGCGCAAACGCCGCTTCCAGGACAAGGAAGACGTGTTCCCGACGGTCCGCGAGCGCCTCCAGCGCGGTTTCGCCAGCGGGGTGTTCGGTGGCATCCATGTGTTCACGGACAGCGCTGATGTGCCCGACGACTGGGCATTGCGGCTGGTGGTGCTGCCGCCCGACGCCGCCTTCAGCAAGAGCGGCCAGAGCCTGGCCATCGACCGCGCGACCGAGATCTTGAAGAAGCGCGGCGAGCAGCCCCGCTTCAAGCAGAACCGGCTGATCTTCCTTGCCGCCGACTACGACAGCGTGAACCGGTTGAAAGATCAGGTGCGCTCGTATCTGGCGTGGCGCAGCATCGTTTTTGACTACAAGGAGAACCGCATCGTCCTCGACAACCTGATGGCCAAACAGGCAAGCGCCAGTCTGGAGCAGGCCGAGGAGACCGTGCGGCGGATGATCCGCGAGACCTACAAGTGGCTGCTGGCACCGATGCAGGAGGTGCGGCCGGGCAAGGGGTTGTCCGAGGTGATGTGGGAGCATTTCCCGCTCAACCCCAGCGCGCAGAACTCGTCGCAGGAAATCGAGCGCGTGCTTAAGGAGAACGAGCTGCTCATCACCGAGTGGGCGCCGATTCACTTGGCCAAGGTACTCAAGGACTGGTTCTGGAAGGACGACGTCAGGGAGGTTTTGGCTCAGACGGTGTGGCAGCAGATGTGCCAGCAGCTCTACCTGCCGCGCTTGAAAGACGACAACGTTTTCAGTGCGACGCTGGCCGCGGGCGCGGAGAGTCGCGACTTTTTTGGCTTTGCGCAGGGCAAGGAGGATGACCGGTATGTCGGCTTCAGTTACGGCAAGCGCACGCCGGTAACTTTGGATGCATCGCTGCTGCTGATCGACCCAGTTGCGGCCGCCGCGTACTATGACGCGTTGCACCCACAAGTAACGCCGCCGGGTACTAAGCCTTATCAACAATATGGTCCAAACACCACTGGTGATAGATGCGATGCAGTTAAAGAATATCCAATTGAGCCCGTCACGAAGCGCTTCTACGGCAGTATTGACCTCAATCCAGTTCTGGCAAAGAAGCAGTTTGTCGATATTGTGGACGAGGTCGTGCAGTATTTTACGAATCACAACGATGTGAATATCCGCATTTCTGTTGAGATTGATGCCCAATCAGTTTCTGGATTTGATGAAGGAGTGCAACGGACGGTGAAGGAGAATTGCGCTGTACTGCAGTTTAAATATGCTGCGTTTGAGAAATAGGTGACAATGACTCGGTTGGTGGTGCGCACTGCGATGCCGCAACAGCACCGTGGTGCAAAAAAATAACTGCACCAGGGGCGTCTGCGCTACACGGAAAGTACAGGCGGCGTGGCAAGGCCAAAATGTCGCACGACCAACTCGCCCACATCCTTGGGGAAGCGCGCTTCCTCGCCCCAGGTGTCGGCAAAGAGGGCGTCGTGGGCGCTGTGTACTCCCTGGCGGGGGCTTAGCCCCACGATTTGAGTGCCACCCATTTTGCCCTGCAGCTCCACCCCGGGGGCGGGCAGGACCACCAGGTCCGGCACGAGTCCTACGGCCTGCGGCCCATAGAGGTCTGGACCGAAGAAGACCTCCTGGATGAGCGGGCGGCCGTGGTGGGTGGCCCTTCGTAGGGCGTGGGCGATCTCACGGCCGAGGGAGGTCGCCTCGGTATCGGAGAGCCTGCCGTGGGCGAAGCGGCGCCGAGTATGCAGATAGATGCGGCCGGGGTCCAGGGCAAAGGCAGCGGTGGATGGGGTAAGGGCCGCGGCGGTGTCCCACGGGCCGGCGGGCGGGTGCCGGTAGGTCAGAAGCCCCTGGTGCGCAAGCCAGGCATTGAGGTCGAATTGGCAGGTCAGGGTGGTAAACCCGTGATCGGCCATGGCGAGGAGGCGCTTGGGCCCTTGGAGATCGGCAAAGCGCGCCAGGACGTCGCCGACGGCTGCGTCCAGATCCTCCATGAGCGAGAGACACAGTCCTCGCCATGGATGCGTCTCTTCCTCCAGGGCGGGGTAGAGAAAGTGACCGACGCGGTCCACCAGGGTAAAGACGACCACGAAGAGATCCCAGGAAAGATCGTCCCACAGCAGGGCCAGGGCCTCGCGGCGTTTGCGTAAGGTCGTTCGCAAGTCGTCGAGGAGTCCGGCGGGATCGTGCAGTCCGCGCTCGGTGTCGGCTTCGATGCGGTAGCCTCGGGCGGCGAAGATATTGGCCAGCGGTGAGGGCCATACCGCCTGGCGCAGGTCCTGGGCGGGAAATCCGGCCACGAGGACGGCACGGCTCGGCTGCACCGGGGCCAGGGCGGGCAGGTTGAGGACCTTGGGGAAAAATCCCGCCTCGCCGAGGCGGGCAAAGATGGTGGGCCGACGCACGTGACGGGCATCGGGAAAGAAGAGCGTGCCCGTGGCGGGGTCGACGTCGGTGAAGCCGTAGATGCCGTGCTCTCCAGGCGGGGCAGCGGTGGAGAAGGACGTCCAATTGACCGGCGAGAGTTCCGGGAGATGCGCCTCTATGGGCCGCGCCAGAGCGGCGAGTTCCGCCAGTGCAGGGAAGCGGCCTGTGGCGGCCAAGCGTTTCACCAGGCGTACGGAGACGCCGTCGAGGCCGAGGACCACCAGGCGGGGCGCATGAGCGGACGCCTGTATGGATGGGTTGTGGGAGTGTATGGAGTTTTTTGTCCAAAGCATGGAGAAGTCCGTATAGACACGTTCCAGAACAGTGCGCTAGAGGGAGGGCGTCGAAGTCCCTTGGCCAGAGACCAGGGCGGACGCGGGAACATTTGGGGCGGCATGGAGGCAGTCGTCTGCATGCCATTGGAAAAACAGGATCCGTTGTGGGCAACCGGAGGCCGACTTGGGTATGGGTGCCATGCAGTCCCATAAGTTCGGGACGTTTGGGGGGGTGTTTACCCCCAGTGTGCTGACCATTCTTGGCGTGATCATGTTTTTGCGCTTCCCTATGGTTGTGGGATATGCGGGCCTGTGGAATGCGCTGTTGATCCTTGCTGCCGCCAAAGCCATTTCCGTCATTACCGCGCTTTCCGTATCTTCTATCGCGACCAATATGCGGGTGAAAGGCGGAGGCGCCTATTATCTGATCAGCCGTAGCCTGGGCGTCGAATTCGGCGGCGCCATCGCCATATTTTTCTTCATCGCGCAAGCCGTCGCCGTCACGCTATATGTTGTTGGTTTCACCGAAGCGGTATACAATGCGTTTCCAGATCTTGGGATTTCTTTTCGTGTATTCGCAACCATTACAAATACTATAGTTTTTTTGTGTGTGTATATCGGTGCCGGGTGGACGATAAAAATCCAATACGGAATACTTGCCGTTCTCGTAGTATCCATCCTTTCGTTTTTCGCTGGCGTGCTTCCAGCGTGCTCGCTGGAGACGCTTGCATCCAACGCGGCCCCGCAGTGGTCGGACACGTATTCGTTCTTCACGGTCTTCGCCATCTTTTTCCCAGCAGTCACCGGCATCATGGCCGGGGTGAACATGTCGGGAGATTTGCAGGAACCTGCCCGGTCTATCCCTAGAGGCACCTTTGCGGCCATTGGTTTTTCCGGTTTCATCTATGTGGCCATCACGGTGGCCTTGGCGGCAGGTGTCCCGCGTGCGGCGCTTTTGGGCGAAGGGTTTGTGATGCAAGAATACGCCTATTCTTCTACCCTCGTCTACGCCGGGGTGTTCTGCGCCACGTTGTCTTCGGCCCTGGGGAGCATGATGGGCGCCCCCCGTATCCTGCAGGCCTTTGCTCGGGATGGCGTTTTCCCGTGGTTGCGCTGGTTTGGGCAGGGCAGCGCTCCTGCCGGCGAGCCCCGCCGGGCAACGGTGCTCACTTTTCTCATCGCCCAGCTTGGGGTCTTGGCCGGGGACCTCAACGCCATTGCCCCCGTCATCACCATGTTTTTCCTCCTTACCTATGGGGCTGTCAATTTGGCCTGTTTCTACGAGGGCCGTTCCAATAACCCCAGTTTTCGCCCGACATTCCGCTATAATCATTGGTCCATTGCCTTTGTTGGTAATCTCGGATGCGTTGGCGTGATGTTCCTGATGAATCCCCTTTGGGCCGTAGTGGCGCTGGTGCTCGGAGCGGTGGTTTTTTTCTATATTGCTCGCTCCGAGATCAATGTCCGGTGGGGTGACCTTGCGGGAGGGCTTGCGTTTCAGGTCGCGCGCAACGCACTGCTTCGCCTCGAACGGGAGCGTTATCATCCGAAAAATTGGCGCCCATCCATTCTCGTCCTCAGCGGTGGGGCATTTCGGCGGTTGCGTCTCGTGGAATATGCATGTTGGTTCGCGGTGGATAGCGGCATTGTGTCCATCGCGCAAATCATTACCGGAAATTTGGATCAACTCCATAAACATAGGGAAGAAGCGGAAAATATTCTGCGCAAATTCATTATCCAAGAAAATCTTCCCGCATTCCCTGTTGTGGTTGCAGATGAAGATTTTCATTCGGCATTCAAGGGTCTTCTTCAATGTCATGGCATTGGAGGGATGAAGCCCAATACCGTGCTGTTGGGGATGAGCGAAGATCAAGACAAGGAAGCAATGTTTTGGGATGTGATCACTACCGCCAAAGATATGCGGCGCAGTCTCATTGTTGTTGCTTCTGCATGTGAAGAGGAATGCCCAAAGTCCCCTGGCGGAGAAATTACCGTTTGGTGGGACTCGGTCAAAAACGGTGAGCTGATACTGCTGCTCTGTTTCATGCTCAAAAAGAACCGGGAGTGGCGGGACTGCCCCCTACGGATTGTTCGTCCAGTGCCACGGAAGGCGGACGTGGAAAGCATTGAGCGAGAAATGGCTGTCCTGCTGGGAAAAGCACGCATTGAAGCCGAAGTCGTCATTGTGCCGACGGACAATGCATTTTTCGCGGTGAAGACCCATATGCACGCATCTTCCGTATTGTTTAAAGGTTTTGATCCAGATGTGGACATCGAACATAGGTGGAGTGTTTTTGATGGAGATAAAACCATGTCCCTTTGCGGAGACATTATTTTTGTGTATAATGCGGGAGGAGTGTCTTTGGAGGCTTAGGATATTTGATTGAATTCTTTGGAATTTTGAAAAAGTGAGGGTGGTATGAACGAGGAGATGCGTCAATGGACGACCACGACCAGCGGCGCTCCTGTGTCGAGCGATGAGTTTTCCCTGACCGTGGGGCCAGATGGTCCGGTATTGCTGCACGATTACTATCTTCTTGAAAAGCTGGCGAGTTTCAACCGAGAGATGATCCCGGACCGCCAACCCCATGCCAAGGGCTCCGGAGCGTTCGGGTATTTTCTCGTGACCCAGGATGTTCGCGCCTACACCAAGGCCGCGGTGTTTCAGCCGGGGGCCAGGACCGAGGTCCTCGCCCGCTTTTCCACTGTGGCGGGAGAGAGCGGCAGTCCAGACACCTGGCGGGACGTGCGGGGGTTTGCCCTCAAGTTTTACACCCCGGAGGGCAACTACGACATGGTGGGGAACAATACTCCGGTCTTTTTTATCCGCGATCCTATGAAGTTTCCGGATTTCATCCACTCGCAAAAGCGTCGGGTGGACAATGGGCTGCGGGATAACGACATGCAATGGGACTTCTGGACCCTTTCTCCGGAAACCGCTCATCAGGTGACGATTCTTTTCAGTGACCGGGGTATCCCCAAGAGTTATCGGCATATGAACGGGTATTCCAGCCATACCTACATGTGGGTGAATGCCCAGGGCGAGCGCTTTTGGGTCAAGTACCATTTCAAGACGGACCAGGGAATCGCAAATCTCACTCAAGACGAAGCGGACCGCATTGCGGGCGAAGACCCAGACTATCACCGTCGCGACCTCTTTGAGGCCATTGCGCGCAAACAATACCCGAGTTGGACTCTCTTCGTGCAGATCATGCCCTTTGACGATGCCGCAGCCTACCGCTTCAATCCATTCGATTTGACGAAGGTGTGGCCGCACGCCGATTATCCTTTGCATGAGGTGGGCAAGCTCGTTTTGGACCGTAACCCGGAGGACTTTCATTCCCAGATCGAGCAGGCGGCTTTTGATCCGGCCAATTTGGTGCCGGGTATCGGCCCGAGTCCGGACAAGATGCTGCTGGCGCGCCTTTTTGCCTACGCGGATGCGCACCGGGCACGGCTTGGGGTGAACTACCAGCAAATACCCGTCAACCGGCCCAAATGTCCGGTGTTCAGCTATGGCCGCGGCGGCGCCATGCGGGTTGTGAACGCTGCGGACCCGGCGTACGCGCCCAACTCCAAAGGCGGCCCGGTGGCCGACGCCGTGCGGTATCCGGAAGAGGCCGTGTGGAGCGCCAGCGGTGAGTTCGTCCGTGCGGCCTATTCCAAGCACCCTCAGGACGATGATTTCGTCCAGCCCAGGGCGCTCATCCGTCATGTCATGGATGACGCCCAGCGGGAGCGGCTGGTGGCCAACGTGGTGCGGAGCTTGAAAGGGGGTGTGTCTGCCCCGGTTTTGCAGCGGGCCTTGGAGTATTGGCGGAGTATCGACGCGGAAGTCGGTGCGCGCATTGCTTCGAGCATGCAGCAAAGAACATGAAGCCCCTGCGCGGCTGGGACCTATGGTCGCGGGTGCGGCGTGCGCTTTGATCCTCGCCAGGAAGAAGCGTGCGCCGCAATGGCGCTTAGGGGTGGAGCGTCGTCTGGATGAGGAAGAAGATATACCCCGCGTAGGAGCCAAGAAGGGCGGCGGCTTCCATACGGTTGATGCGTCCGGGGCCGCGTAGCCCATAGCCAACGGCAAACAGAGAGAGCGTGAGGGCTCCCATGACGGGCATGTCGCGGTGGAGGATTTCGGGGCCGGGGGTCAGGGGATGGATGACGCCGGCGATGCCTACCACCGCCAGGGTGTTGAACAGGTTGGAGCCGATCACGTTGCCGAGGGCGAGATCGTGTTCGTGCTTGCGGGCCGCCACGATGGAGGAGGCGAGTTCGGGCAGTGAGGTGCCGAGGGCCACGATGGTCAGCCCGATGACGAGGTCCGAGACCCCGAGATCTTGGGCGATGGTCACCGCCCCCCACACCAGGGCGCGGGAGCTCGCCACCAGGAGAAAAAGCCCTACCATGATCCAAAAGAGTGCCCGCGGCAGGGGCATGGGGTGCGCCAGCTCCTGCTCGACTTCGTTTTCCAGGGCGTCTGGAGCGCGGTGTCGTGCCTGGCGGATGGACCAGGCCATAAGCCCCCCGAATGCTGCAAGCAGAAGCCCGGCGTCCAAGCGGGAGATTTCAGCGTCCCACAGTTGCCCTGCGGCCAGGGCCGTGGCCGCAGTGAGTAGGGGCAGTTCCCTGCGGAGCACTTGGGAGTGCACCGTGATGGGGCGTATGAGTGCGGTCACTCCCAGAATCAACGCAATGTTGGCGATATTGGAGCCGTAGGCGTTTCCCAGGGCGATGCCTGGGGTGCCTTGCCAGGCGGAGATGGCGGAAACCACCAGTTCCGGGGCGGAGGTGCCAAAGCCGAGGACGACCATGCCGATGAGCAGCGGCGGCATCCCCAAATGCGATGCCAAGGCCGCAGCCCCGGTGACAAAACGGTCCGCGCTCCAGACCAAAAGGACGACACCGAAGACCACAGTGAAAAGCGGGACCATGCGTGCTGTCTCCGAGGGCCATGGGGCCGCTTGGGAATGGTGTTCGTGGGGCGTTGGGAGGCGTTTGTGCCGTGGGGGATGCAAACGTCAAGTGGGCTTCCCCGCAGCCCACTGTGCTTGCGTCCCAGGGCCTCTGTTTCCTGGTTTCTGGTATTCCGTCAATCCGCAACGGGACCCTGATGGTCAGGGTATCGCTGGGGAGATTGGCGCTCCGATCTTCGGCGCGCTACCATTTGCGTTCGTATTTGGTGCGCAAAAAGATGGCCAGGGCGTTCATGGAAAGCAGGATCACGAGCAGCACCACGATGCCGGCGGCGGTGCGCTCCACGAAGGCCCGCTGGGAGTCCGAGGCCCAGGTGTAGATTTGGGCGGGCAGCACGCTGGTGGCTTCGAGAAAGCTTGCAGCCGGCTGGGGGATGAAGGCCACCATACCCACCAAGATGAGGGGCGCGGTCTCGCCAATGGCCCGGGCCAGGCCGATAATGGTCCCTGTGAGGATGCCGGGGAGCGCCAACGGCAGGATGTGGTCCCACACCACCTGCCAGCGGGTGGCCCCCAGGGCCATGGCGCCTTCGCGAATGGCGCTGGGGATGGCGCGGATGGCGGCTCGGGTGGCGATGATGATCACCGGGAGCGTCATGAGCCCTAAGGTCAGCCCCCCCACCATGCTGGAAGATCTCGGGATGCCAAAGAATTGGATGAAGATGGCCAGCCCCAGAAGGCCAAAGAGGATAGAGGGGATGGCGGCCAGGTTATTGATGTTGACCTCGATGATCTGCATGAGCCGGTTATCGGGAGCGAATTCCTCCAGATAGACTGCCGCCATGACCCCGATGGGGAAGCTGAAGGCCAGGGTGACGAGAAGCACATACACCGAGCCCACGGCAGCGGCGAAGACGCCCGCCATCTCCGGAAGCTTGGAATCGCCGTTGGTGAAAAAGCCAATATTCCAGGCAAGCCGTAGGCGGCCTTCGCTCTGGAGGCGCTCTGCTGTGCGTCGCTCCTTGGCCTTTAAGCGATTGGGCTTCCCTTTAAGAAACTGGTCCACGTCCGCCGTGGCCAGCACCCAGCGTTCTTGCGTGCTCCCCAAGAGTTTCGGCGTGGCGTGGAGCTCGTTGGGGAAAAGCCGCACCACTCCGCGGCTGACTAAAGGCACGTATTCGGGAGGCAGAGAGCTTTCCGGGTACTCGAGAATATCTTGGGTAAAGTGGATGGGGACCAAAATTTCCGCCTGTTTGAGGGCAGGCAGCCCTTGGCGCAGGATATCGGCGAAAAAGAAGACCAAAAACACGCCGGCCACGAGGATGGCGGCGTAGGACATCGTCTTGAAGCGGCGCTCTTTGGCCTTGCGGCGGGCATGAAGGGCGGGATCGGTGGGCAGGGTCATGGCATTACTCGTAGCGTTGGCGGAATTTGCGGATCACGGTGAGGGAGATGATATTGAGCCCCAGGGTGATGACGAGCAGCGCAAGCCCGAGGCCGAAAGTGGAGAGGGTTTCCGGGCTGTCGAAGGCCTGATCGCCGGTGAAGGCGTCCACGATGCGCACGTTCACGGTGGTCATGCCCCGCAGGGGGTTGGCCGAGAGCACGGGCTGCAGTCCCGCGGCCATGACGACGATCATGGTTTCTCCCACGGCGCGGGAGACAGCGAGCAGGCATGCGGAGACAATACCCGGTAGGGCGGCGGGCAGAACGACCCGCTTGATGGTCTCGCTGGGGAAAGCCCCCAGGGCGAGGGACCCCTCGCGCAGGTTTTGCGGTACAGCGCTGATGACGTCATCGGCCAAGGAGGAAACCAAGGGGATGATCATGATGCCCATGACCAGTCCGGGGCTCAAGGCATTGGTGGAATCCGCCTGCAGTCCCAAACGGCCGGCGGTCTCGACGACCAATGGGCTCACGGTGATGGCGGCGAAGAAGCCGTACACCACGGTGGGGATGCCCGCTAAGATTTCCAAGGTGGGCTTGGCGATGCGCCGGATGAGCGGCGAGGCGTACTCGGACATGCAGATGGCGGAAAAAAGTCCCACCGGGATGGCCACGCTCATGGCAATGCAGGTGATGAGCAGCGTTCCGGCAAAAAGCGGGACTGCGCCGAAGAGACTGCTGTCCACCGTGCCGTCGGGCCGCAGGGCGTCGTCCGGATTCCATTGGGTGCCGGTGATGAACTCCCACAAAGACACCAGCCGAAAAAAGTGGATGGCCTCAAAGATCACTGAAGCCACAATGCCTATGGTGGTGAGGATGGAGATCAGCGAGGCCACGAAGAGCATACGCTGAATCGTCTTCTCGATGGCTTCCCGGGCCCGAAAGTGGGGCTGGATGGCCCGGAGCGCGAGGAAAAGCCCCACCATTGCGGCGACCACGGTGGAGGCGGCGACCACCGGCATGGGGATGGAGAGGATGCCGGCAAGGTAGAGGCCAAGGGCCGCAAGGTTGATGGCGAGCGCAGGTTTGGCGGCCCCGAGCACGGCATACCAACCAAAAATGCCGGCAGAGCCAGCAAAGGGGGACGGCGTCGCGCTTTGGGCCAGGCGCTTGCCCCGGCCGAGTCGGTATCCAAAGGCTGCTAAGGGGATGAGTCCCAAAAAAAGCACGATGGTCAGTGGTTGCGTCACGGTAATTACCCCAAGCGCGCGGGAAGGGACGAGCCTTCCCGCGTGTTGCGTGTGGCTACTGGAGCTCGTCTTTGGTCAGCTTCACCCGGTTCAGCACCTTCTGCCGGGCCTTTTCCCGCACGTCCGCCGGCAGGGGCACGAGGCCGATGCGCTTGAGGGCCCCTTTGTCGCCGATCATGCGCTCGCTCATGAAGAGCTCCACGTACTCCTTGAGCCCCGGAATCTTATCGTAGTGGGCGTTCTTCACATAGAAGTACAGGGATCGGGAGATGGGGTAGGTGCCTTGGGCGATGGTATCGAGGCTGGGAGTTACGCCATCGATGGTCGCGGCCTGGATGGTATCTTGGTTTTCCTCAAGGAAGCTGTAGCCAAAAATACCCACGGCGTTTTTGTCCTTGGCGAGCTTTTGGACGATGAGGTTGTCGTTTTCGCCGGCAGGCACGTAGGCGCTGTCCTGACGGACCTTTTTGTAGCCCTTTTCGTAGCTGCCCAGTTTGTGGGCCACCTTTTCGATCACCAGTTCTTCAAAGGCGTCCCGGGTGCCCGAAGACGTGGGCGGACCGTAGATGACGATGGGGCGTTTGGGCAGATCCGGGCTGATCTGATCCCAGGATGTGTACGGGTTGGGGACGAGCTTGCCGTCTTTGGGGACCTCGGCGATGGTGGCCAGGGCGAGCTGCTCCAGGGTGAGCTTGAGGGGCGCGTCGTCCTTGTTTTGGGCGATCACGATGCCGTCAAAGCCGATGAGGGCCTCGGAGATGTCCGTCACTCCGTTTTGTTCTGCCCGCTCAAACTCCGAGCGTTTCATGCGGCGCGAGGAGTTGGCGATGTCCGGGGTGTTTTCTCCCATGCCCGCGCCAAAGAGTTTGTGGCCGCCGCCCGAGCCCGTGGATTCCACCACCGGAGTCTTGAATTTGCCTGTGGCGCCGAGCTCTTCGGCTACAAAGCTGGAAAAGGGAAATACCGTGGACGATCCCACGATTTTCACCTGATCCCGCGCCTGGGCCAGGCCGGTGCTGGCCACGAAGAGGGCCGCGGCAAGAAGTACCTTACAAAATCCACGCATAGTGTCGTCCTCCGTGTCATGGGGTTGGGTTGAATGGCTGGGGGAGGATGTACGCAGGGCTTGTGACAGCGGTGCGGTTTCTTGGTGACAAGTTGGTGACAGATGCGATGCGTGTTTCTGTGCTGGGTACGTGATGATGCCTCCCCGGCCCGTTGTGTGGGCCGGGGAGATTTTTTATCGCGCGCGCCGGTCGCGGACGCAGACGCTTCCGGGCAGCGACTTGGCGTAGCCTTTCACCTGGGCTGCGGTCTCGCTTAGGGTTTGCAAGGTACAGCCTTGGCAGCGCTGTTCCACAATGGCGATGGAGACCGATACCAAGGGAAATTGCCGCTCCTGGCCGTCGCGGCCTTTGCCGAAAATCCAGCCGCGGGCCCGGTCTTCGGGGGTGTAGTGGAGCGGCGCCAAACGCCGGAAGCAGCGCACCACCGCCTTGCCGATGCGATCCGCCCGGGCAGGGTCCACGATGGCCACGAAGTCGTCGCCCCCCACGTGGGCAAGAAAATCCCTTGGGCTGCCATGCCGGCCAATGGCCCAGGTCAGGATGCGGGCGAGGAGCAAGATGATCTGGTCGCCTTTCTGAAATCCGTAGACATCATTGTAGATCTTGAAGTTGTCCAGGTCGGCGTACATGAGGCAGATGCGATTGTCCCGACGCAGGGCCAGCTCCAGCTCTTTTTCCAGGGCCACGTTGCCCGGCAGCCCGGAGAGGGGGTTGACTCCCTTGGCCATCTCCACCTGCACCTGGGCCAAGGATTGGAGCATGTCGTGCACCGTGACGGTGCCCAGCACCCGCTCTTGCGAGGTCACGATGACGTCGTCGTACACCTTGATGGCGGCGCGGCCGTGGGCGCGCTGGGCGACGATCTCCACGGGCTCTTGTTCGTCGGCCACCAAGGGGGCCTTGTCCATGATGCTGGTGATGGGTTTGTCGGCGTAGAGGGAGCGGCCGTAGAGGGAGGCCAAATGGCGGTCCAGGCCATGGGCCATGACCAGGCCCGCGGGACGGCTTTCTTGATCCGCCACGACCACGGCATGGGCGGCGGTGCGGTGCAAAAGACGCTGCACCTCGGACACCTTGGTGTCGGGGGTGACGGTGAGGACAGGCTGCACAATCCGGCCGATGGGCGCGGAGCACGCCATGCGGGCGGCGAGACGTATCCGCGGCGGGGCCAGTTCACGGATGTCAATGCCGGCTTCGTTTTTGGGAGAAGAGGGGCGGCCGAGAAAATACCCCTGACCGAAGCCCACGCCGATGTCCATGAGGGTCGAGATTTCGCCTTTGCGCTCGATACCTTCGGCTACGATGTGGGCGCCGATTTTTTCCGCGAAGGTGACCATGGTCTCCATGAGGGCGCGGCGCACTGGATCTTTGTCCACGTCGCGCACCAGCCCCATGTCGATCTTGATGAAGTCCGGCCGCAAGGCGGCGATGGTGGCGAGCCCCGAGTGTCCGGCGCCGGCGTCGTCCACCGCCACCCGGAAGCCCTGGCTGCGGTAGTGCTCCAGAGTCTTTTGGAGGAGCTCCACATCCTGGATGGCATGGCGCTCGGTGATCTCGAAGACCACCTGCTCGGCAGCGATGTGTGCGGCGTCCAAGAGTTCCCGCGTGGTGCCTGGGGTGAATTGGGGGTCTGCGATGGTGCGGGGATGGATGTTGAGAAAGAGATTCTGGTTGGGGGCCAGTCTTCCGACCTGGGCGATGGCCTGGGCGCGGCACACCTGCTCCAGGGCAAAGAGCTGGCCGCATTTTTCTGCAACGCAGAAGAGTTCCATGGGAGAATGGAGGGGGCTGTCCTTGGGGCCGCGGGCGAGGGCCTCCCAGGCAAAGACCGCGCCAGTGCGCAGATCGAAGATGGGTTGGTACAGGCAGTGGATCTGCCGCCCATGAAGGATGCGGCGAAAGAGGCTGTGCTGGGGGATGTGCACCTGAACGGACAGGGCCTGGTTTGTACCGGTAAAGGTGGATGCGAGCATCGGAAAGAGACCTCCTGCAAAGATGACGTGTGTGCTTCGGTCAGGGAGTGTGACGTTTTGGCGAAGACCTCAGGACGCTTGCGTCACAAGGTGCTTTGTTGCAGGCCTGTCACAAAACCGCCTCGGGTTCGTGACGAGAATATGGCACCACAGCGGCCGCAACCACATAGGGGAGGATCATGGCCGATAATATTTTGGTGATTGAGGACGACGCGGACATCGCCAACCTCTTGGCTTTCCATATCAAGGCCGCAGGCTATGGGTGCACCGTTACCCGCGACGGCAAGACCGGCGTGCGTCTGGCGCAAAGCGAGCGTCCGAGTCTCATTCTTTTGGATCTCATGCTTCCGGGTATGAGCGGCCTTGAGGTGTGCAAAACACTCAAGAGTTCTCCGGAGACCGATCATATCCCCATCATCATGCTCACCGCTCGGGGGGACGAGGTGGACCGGGTATTGGGCTTCGAACTGGGGGCCGAGGACTATGTGGTCAAGCCCTTCAGCCCGCGGGAGCTCATGCTGCGCATCAAAAACGTGCTGCGCCGCCGTGCTGTCCATACCGGGGCGCCTCAGCGGTGGGAGCGCGACGGGCTGGTGGCCGATTTCGAGGCGCACATCCTCTACGTGGATGGCGAGGATGTGCACCTGACCCGCACCGAGTTCGCCTTGCTGGCCGAGCTTGTGCACCGCGAGGGCAAGGCCCTCTCCCGGGAACATTTGCTCTCTACGGTATGGGGCTATGAGTTCGAGGGATATTCCCGCACCGTGGATACGCACGTGCGCCGGCTGCGCCGCAAGATGGGACCGTATGCCGACCTCATCGAAACCGTGCGCGGGATCGGGTATCGCCTGCAGCGGGCGAAGGAGGGCGCATGAGATTGTGGCAGTCGGTGCGGGGCCGTTTGTGGGTTGCCGGCCTGGGTATTGTGCTTGGGGCGGGAGTAATGGTGGCGTTGCTCATGGATCGCACCGTGCTTCCGCAAATGGAGGCGGAAACGATTTTGCGGGCGCGGCAGGAGGTCCAGGCTGTGGCGGCCATGCTGCGTCGCTTGGCCCCGTCCTCGGTGGAGGTGGCGGACGAAATCTTGCGTGCGGTGGCCGTGGATCTGGATGCACGCATCACCTACGTGGAGCGGCGGGGCGCGGTGGTGCTCGATACGTCTCTTCCCTTGGAGACTGCGCGCAAATTGGAAAACCACGGTACCCGGCCCGAGATCGTGAAGGCCCTGTCCTCCGGCACGGGAGTGGCCATACGTGCAAGTGACACGTTGCGTCAGGATATGGTGTACGCAGCGGTGGTCATGCCCGCGACGGGAGGGCTCCCCGCCGGGGTGTTGCGTTTGGCCGTGGCGTACGGGAATGTGGGGCGGATTGTGGCCCAAGCGCAGGGGCAGGCCATGGGGGTTTTTGCCGTGGTGGCTGTCCTGGCGTTGGTGGGGGTGGCCCTGGTGGCTCGCTCCCTGCAAAGGGCCATCGGCACCATCAGTCAGGAGATGGCCCGGGTGGGCGACAACGCCGCGCCGCGGTTGGACGACGAAGCGGCCCTGGAGGAGCTTGTTCCGCTGATCCGCGCCTTCAATGCCATGGCCACTCGGGTGCAAACCCATTTGGCTACCGTGCTCAAACAGGGCCGCGAGCTGGAGGCGGTGCTCAACGGTATGCGAGCCGGGGTTGTGGTGCTCGATGGCCACGGCCGCATCGTGCGGGGCAATCCTGCGGCCCGGGAGCTGTTTGCGGACCTTGAATCCTTTGTGGGCCGACAGATTCTGGAGCTGACCTTGGAACCTGCCTTGCAGCAGGGCTGTGAGGAAGTCCTTGCCCGGCGTACGCGCGGCGAGGACAGGCCGCTCAAGGTGGAGGCGACCATGGCCGGGCGCATTTTCGACGTTTCCTTGGTGCCGGTGCCCGAAGATCCCGATATCGGGGTCATCCTTCTCTTTCACGACATCACCGCCATCAAGCGGGCGGAGCAGGTCCGTCGGGATTTTGCGGCCAACGTCTCCCATGAACTGCGCACCCCACTGACCTCCATCAAAGGCTACGCCGAAACCCTGCTGGGGCTGGAGGCGTGCGCCACGGAGCCGGTGCGGGGATTTGTGGAGACCATCGTGCGCAATGCCAACCACATGCACGCCCTGGTGGAGGACGTGCTCCAGCTCTCCCGTCTGGAGCATGGGCGGGTACCCATGTCTCTTGCGCCTGTCGCCCTGGACGCCGTAGTGGCTGCGGCCTGGAAGGAACTTCCGGTGCCCGATGGGGTCGCGCTGGACGTGGCGTTGGATGCCGTCCCTTTGGTGCAGGGACATCCGGAGTCTTTGACGCAGGTTTTTCGCAATGTCTTGGAAAACGCCCTCAAGTATGTGCCCCGGCCAGGGGGCTTGGTGCGGATCCATGCTGAAACCCAGGCAGAGGTGCTTGTAGTGCATGTGGACGACAACGGTCCAGGTATCCCGGCCGAGGACGTGGACCGGGTGTTCGAGCGGTTCTATCGTGTGGAAAAGGACCGCAGCCGCACGGTGAGCGGTACGGGACTCGGGCTCGCCATCTGTCGGCACCTCTTGCAGCTTCTTGGCGGGGCCATCGTGGCCCAGAGTCCGGTGCCCGGACAAGGCTCCGGCGCCCGCTTCACCATCACATTGCCTTTAGCCGGAGTGTGACACCCCCATGAATACCCACGTGAAAATCGCCGCCCGTCACCTGAACTTCTACTACGGCGAGGCGCAGGCGCTCTTTGATATCTCGTTGGATATGTACGCCCGTCAGGCCACGGCCCTCATCGGCCCGTCGGGGTGCGGTAAGTCCACCTTCCTGCGCTGCCTCAACCGCATGAACGACCTCATTGCCGGCACCCGTACTACGGGGGAGCTTACCATGGACGGGCAAGACATCCTCGGCCCAGCCGTGGATGTGGTGACCTTGCGCCGCCGGGTGGGCATGGTCTTCCAAAAGCCCAATCCTTTTCCCAAGAGCATCTTCGATAACGTGGCCTATGGCCTTCGCGTCAATGGCGCCCGGGACAAGGCCTTCATCGCCCAGCGGGTGGAAGAGAGCCTGCGCCTGGCAGCCTTGTGGGACGAGGTGAAAGACCGTCTGCATGCTTCGGCCCTGGGGCTTTCCGGAGGTCAGCAACAGCGGCTTTGCATCGCCCGCGCTCTGGCCGTGGAGCCGGAAGTGTTGCTCATGGACGAGCCGGCTTCGGCCTTGGACCCCATCGCCACCCAGAAGATCGAAGAGCTCATCCACGAGCTCAAGCAGCGTTTTACCATCGTTATCGTGACCCACTCCATGCAGCAGGCGGCCCGGGTCTCGGACCGCACGGCCTTCTTCTACATGGGCCGGCTCATCGAAGTGGGCGATACCGAGCAGATTTTCACCCGGCCCGCCAATGCGCAGACCGAAGATTATATCACCGGCCGCTTTGGGTAGGCCGCACGGAGGAAGGATTCATGACTACGCATCTGCACGAGGAAATGGAGCGCCTGCGCCTGCAGGTGCTGCATATGGTGAATTTGGCCGAGGCTGCGGTGACGCGGGCGATCCAAGCCTATGTGGCGCGGGATGAATTTTTGGCCGAGGCTGTGGTGGACGGCGACGCCGAGGTCAATGCCTTGGAGGTGGCCATCGACGAGGCCGGTCTCAAGCTCCTCGCCTTGGAGCAGCCTGTGGCGAGCGACTTGCGTTTTGTGTTGGGTTGCATGCGCATCAGTGTCGACTTGGAGCGCATTGCCGACGAAGCCGTCAATATTGCGGAACGGGCCATGATTTTGAGCGCGCGGCCGCCGCTTCCCTTCCAGAAACCTATCAAGCACATGGGCGAGCGCGCCCTGGCCATGCTGCGTCGCGCCACGCAAGCCTTTGTCCGCGGGGACACGGATTTGGCCCTGGATGTGTGGCGCTGTGATGCGGAGATCGACACCCTCAACCACCGCAACATGCGGGAGGTCATCGAATACATGCTTCACGAGACGCCGGCCATCGAGCGGTCCGTGCATACCATCCTCATTGTCCGCCATTTGGAGCGCATCGCCGACCTGGTGACCAATATCTGCGAGTCGGTGGTCTTTATTGTCAAAGGCATCAACATCAAACACAAAAACGCCTTCGATCAGCGCTAGGCTGCCTTGGCGAGGACGTTTCCGCCCGGCCGCGCGCCGGGTTTTTTATGCCTGGGAAACCCACGGAATGCGGATGCGGAAGGTGGTCCCTCGGCCTGGCTCGCTTTCTACTTCGAGGTCGCCGTCGAGGTTGCGCACGATGCCATAGCAGATGGCAAGCCCCAGGCCCGTGCCCTTGCCCACGGGTTTGGTGGTGAAGAAGGGCTCGAAGATGCGCTGGCGGTGTTCCGGCGCAATCCCCTGCCCATTGTCTTCCACTTCGATTACCGCGTATTTTCCTTGAGGGAAAAGCCGCACCACGATGGCGCCGTGGTCGTGATCGATGGCGTCCATGGCGTTATTGAGGAGATTGAGGAGCACCTGCTGGATTTCCGTGGCCGATGCGAGGACCGGAGGCGTTGTTTGCAGGTCGAGGGAAAGGGTCATGCCGTGTTGGTAAACCCGGGCGCGGATGAGAGAGGCGATTTCCCGGATGAGGGGGCCTAAATCCACAGGCTGGGCCGCAGAGCCGGTCTTGCGGGCAAAGCTCAACAGGTTGTGGGTGATCTCCCGGCAGCGGCGGCCCTGTGTGGTAATCTCTTGGACGGAATTACGGATTTCTTTGAGGGTCTCGGGGCTGTGGAGGTCGTTGCCTTCCAGAAGGTCCGCAATCCATCCGGCGTTTTCCATCATGATGGCCACGGGATTGTTGATTTCGTGGGCGACCCCGGCGGCGAGTTCGCCAATGGCGGCGAGTTTACTTTTTTCCACGATTTGCTGCTGCAGGCGCTCCTGGAGGGCGTAGGCAGCACTAAGGCGGCGTTCCATGCGGCTGGCGACCAGGTGGATGACCGCGATGATGGCGATGATACCCAAGGTCACGGTACTCACGGCAGCGATGCGGGCCAGATACAGCGGCCGCAGGGCATCGAAGCGCTCCTGCTGGAGGATGAGTAGCCACTGGCCGCCCTTGAGGGACGCAACGCAGGCCAGGGAGGCGATGCCTTGGGTGTTGTTACCCTCGAGCACGATGGCTTGGTCAGCGGCAAGGTCGCGGAGCACCAGGGCGGTGAGCACATTGGGCGGTAGGGACGAGGCGTCCCCGGCGTCGGTCTGGAAGGCGCCGCTGCGGTTGATGATAAAGGCCTTGCCCGTGCGCCCCAGACGGATCTCCCGCACCCGGGCGTTGAATTTGCCGAAATCGATGGCGGCCCGCAGCAGCCAGGGCCTTTTTTCGGCGTCCCAAAG
>DPEO01000002.1:0-5917 GCA_003530935.1 Desulfomicrobiaceae bacterium
GTGCAGTTTTTGCGGCCACCATTTTCCCATGGAATACCAATGGTATCTCCACAATGTCTTCGATCCCGGCTCCATCGACGAGTTCTTCGCCGACGTGGAATCCATCAATCCCTTGAAGTTCCCTGGCTTTGACGAGCGCCTGGCCGAGGCCAAGAAAAAGACCGGGCACAAGAGCGCGTGCATGACCTTCGAGGCGCGCATCGACGGCACTTCGGTCATGGTGGCCATGCTCATGGCGGCCTTCCGCGGCGGGTCTGTGGGGGCGGCCGAAGGCGAGAAGTTTATCCGCGCCATCGAGCGGGCCCGGCGGAAACAGCTCCCCTTTTTGGCGTATGTGCACGGCACGGCCGGTATCCGCATCCAGGAAGGGGTCAACGGCGTCATCCAGATGCCGCGTTGCACCATGGCCGTGCGCCGCTACATCGAGGCCGGCGGCCTGTATCTGGTGCTTTATGACACCAATTCCTACGCCGGGCCGGTGGCCAGCTTCCTCGGGTGCTCGCCGTACCAATTTGCCGTGCGCTCGGCCAATATCGGCTTTGCCGGCCGTGGAGTCATCCGCGAGACCACGGGAATGGATATCCCCCCGGACTACCATAATGCCTTTCAGGCCCTCTCCCGCGGACATATTCAGGGGATTTGGGATCGCCGGGAAATCCGCGCCAACCTCATCCAGTCGCTCAAGACCATGGGCGGCCGCAATCTGTACTACCGCTAGGAGCTCCCCATGGATGTCAAAGAGATGTTGCGTCGTCTCCACGAGTCTCCCTTCGAGGAGATCGTCGTGCGTGCCCCGCATTCGGGGGTAGCGCGTTTTGTTCTCACGGAACTTGGAGCGCAGGTGTCTGGGCCTTCGGGCACGTGGCGGGAAAAGCCGGGCACGGCCATCGTGCGTCTGGAGCGCGAAGGGGCGGTGCGGCCGGTGTGCGCCCCGCAGAAAGGCGAGGTGATCGCCCTGGCCACGGACAAAGACGGGGTATTTGTGCAGGCGGGTGAGGAACTGGCACGTATCCGCTACTTTCTCACCAAGGAAGAGGTGCTGGACCGCATCTTGCGTGAGGCCTTGCACCTGTTCTGTGCCCCGGAAAAGGGCAAATACTATTTCACCGCAGAAGTGGACACCAAGGTCAAGGCCAAGGGGAGCCGCAGTGTGCGTGTGGAAGAGGGGATGGAGCTCTTTATCCTCTCGCGCATGAAGCGGGAAACCACCTTGCGCTACAGCGGTCCGTCCGGCATTGTGTACGCGGTCTATTTCGAAGGCGGAGAGTCCGTGGATGCCGGGGCCCCGCTCATCGGAGTGTGTGCGGAATCCGAGCTTTCCACCATCGAAGACGTGGTGGCCCGCGTGCAGAGCGAGTGGGAGGAAGTCTAGATGGGGCGCACGCTGACCATTCGGGTGCAGGCGAGCACGTACTCGGAAGACGAGGTGCGGCGCCGCTGGCCGCGGCTGTGGAACCTCGCCTTCGAGGAGCATCAGCCTGCATTTCCGTGTCCCATGCGCGGGGTCCTTGAGCTGGTCCAGGCCTTGGATGACCTGCGCCAATTTGGCCGCTGGGACGCGCGCGCAAGTGAGGTGGCGACGGCATTGCAAAAGGGAATGCCGGCGGCAGTGGCCGCCCGGCGTCAATTGGAAGACGCCTTGAGCCGGTGGGACGTGCACGCCGCTCTGGCGGCCACGGACGCGGTGGAAGACGCCCTGGACCTTGTAGAGCGGCAGATGCCGCGGACGGCATAAGGAGAGTACCATGGCTGGAACATTGAACAAAGTGATCCTCATCGGCCGCCTAGGGCGGGATCCGGAACTGCGCTACACCCCCAGTGGGCAGGCGGTGGCCAATTTTTCTTTGGCCACGGATGAATCCTACACCACCAAAGACGGACAAAGGGTGGAGCGTACGGAGTGGCATCGCATCGTGGTCTGGGGCAAGCAGGCGGAGTTTTGCGGCAATTATTTGTCCAAGGGCCGTTTGGTGTATGTGGAAGGCCGCCTGGAGACCCGCAAATGGCAGGATAATCAGGGCCAAGACCGCACGACCACAGAGATTCGCGCCGACCGGGTGCTGGGCCTGGACTCCCGCCCTGCAGGGGAGGGCGGCAGCTACGCGCCGGCGCCGGACCTGGGACGGGTTCAGGGATCGGAAGAAGACACCGGTCCGGTGTTTCCAGGCAAGGCCTCGCAGATGGATGACGTGCCCTTCTAGGAGGCAAGCGCCCCTGGGCAGCGCGGAAACGTTGCGCCTGTGGTGCGGGGCGCTGGCAGGGATGCCGTTGGCGCGGGCATGGAGTTCGGGCCGCAGGGGCGGTGGATGGTGGCGCGGGCTCCTTCTCGCCGTGGTGGTCCTCGTTGCTGGGTGCGGGGGGCGGTATGTGCCGCCTCCGGCGCCTCCGCCCCCCCCTGCCCCGCTTCCTTCTCCCGTGGAGCGCTTGCAGGCAGTTGCCTTGGCGTGGGTGGGGGTCCCGTATCGGGTGGGAGGCATGGACCGTCGCGGGGTGGACTGCTCTGGGCTTGTGGTGCGCATCTACGAAGATGCGTGGGCTCTTGCCATGCCCCGCCGTGCGGTGGATCAGGCCGAGGTGGGCGTCGCGGTTGCCCCTGCCCGGCGTCGGGCGGGAGATTTGGTCTTTTTCTGGGATGGCGGCCCGCACAGTGGGATACTCTTGGATCCCAACCGCTTCATCCATGCGTCGTGGAGCCGGGGCGTGATGGTGTCGGAACTGGATGCCTATTGGTGGCCGCGGCTGCGGGCCGTACGCCGAGTCCTTTCAGATTACTGAAAGAGCGCCCCTTGGCTTGCAAAGAAGACTTGAGGTTTTGTCCCCTCGGGACGCGCGCCGGGGGCGGTGGTCAGCTCCATGCGGTAGCCAAAGGAGATGGATAGGGGGCCTTCGGCCCCGACGCTCTTGGGCGCCAGGTGGAATTCCAACGGCACCCCCTTGCGGATATCCAGGGGAAGGTAGAGGCGGAGGTCACTGGCCAGTACGCGGCCGCTGGCATCGCTGAGGTAGGCCTGGATCCACAGGTCCTGTGCCCAAGTGGCCCAGGAAGGGATCTCTTCTTCCCGGGGCAGCGCCGTGCCCTGGAGCACGATGCGGCCGCCCTGGTAGTCGCCGCGGAAGACGAAGGTCCAATGCCGGGTGGAGAGGGTGGTTTCTCCTCCGGGGGCCCAGGCCGTCTTGCTGAGATGGATGACGCTGAGGTGCGCGCAGGCTGCGGCGCAAAAAGCCAGAAAAAGGACGGCGATGGCGCGGGGCATGACGGACCTCAAATGTTGCGGGTTACATCTCCGGAGGTCCTTGAACCATCATCTCCGCCAGGGTCAAGTCCACCTTGGGGAGTTTCCCGAAGCGCCGTGCGCCCAGGAAGGTGCGCTCTATTTCGATGAGGCGCAGGTAGAACGGCGTGCGGTCGAGAAGCGGCACGTCGCCCTTCGCGGCGGTGCAGATCTCCTGGCTGCGCCAGCACCCGGGAAAGGAGAGCACTCGACCGTCAGGGCGGCGCAGCACATTGGGCACGCCGTGCAAGCGACAGATCATGAGGCGGTGGGTATAGAGGCTGCAGCGGCCGCCGTCGTTCACCGGGCACATGACTTCCGGGCGTTTGCCGTGCATGCGGGCGGTCTGGGCCTCGGCCACGGCGCGGCGGGCCCGGCCCAAGTAGCGTTGACGTGCGTCTTCGGGAAGTTCCATGAGGCCCTGCCAGAAATACGCCCATTCCACGTAGGTGTGGTGCTGGAAGTAGCTGGTGCAGCAATTGTCGGTGCAGCCTTCGCAGGTGAGCCCCAAGCGGGCGGCGGCGTCGGCGTAGGCGGTTTCCATGTGCTGGTAGAGATCTGCAAGGCGGGCGAAGACGTGGGTCATGAGGCGTTCTCGGTCAGGGTGGAGAAGTGTTCCCAGATCCTGGCCGCGGCGGCCTGAGGATCGAGGGTGTCGCTGCATACGCGGAACTGGGCCCAGCGGGCGTAGAGAGGGGCGCGTTCGGCGTAGAGTTCGGCCAATGTTTGTCCTGGGCGCATGGCGAGCCCTCGGCTGGCCACATTGTGCAGGCGACCGGCGATGGCGGCGAGGCTTGCGTCCACGTGGACGATCCAGCCCTGTTGGGCCAGATGCTCCATGGCGTTTCCCCGGTACACCACACTACCGCCCGTGGCGATGATGGCCCGGCGCACGGATAGACGCAAAATGCCTTCGGCCTCGGCGTCGAGAAAGCCTTCCAGGCCCAAATGGTCACGGATGGCTTGCAGCGGTACCCCCCACCAGGCTTCCAGGAGGGCGTCGGTATCCACCATGGCCCAGCCCGAAAGGGCCGCCAAGGCGCGGGCCACGGTGGTTTTGCCCGCAGCGGCCATGCCGATGAGCACGATGGAGGTCATGGTTAGCCGCCGAGATAGGCCTTCTTCACGTCCGGATTGGCCTTGAGCTCCTGCGCCGTGCCGTGGATGGTGATCTCTCCGGTGTCGAGCACGTAGCCGCGGTGGGCAAAGGAAAGGGCCACCCGGGCGTTTTGCTCGATGAGGAGGATGGTCATGCCTTGGGCGTTGAGTTCCTTGAGGGCGCGGAACATGTCGTACATGAGCAGCGGCGCAAGCCCCATACTCGGTTCGTCCAGCATGAGGAAGGTGGCCCCGGTCATGAGCGCCCGGCCCACGGCCAGCATCTGCTGTTCGCCGCCGGAAAGGGATTCGCTGCGCTGGTGGCGGCGCTCGGCGAGACGCGGAAAGAGGTGGTATACCAGCTCCAAGTCCTGGGCCATGCGGGTGGTGTCCTTGCGGGCGTAGGTGGCCAGGGCGAGATTTTCCTCCACGGTGAGATTACCAAAGATATGCCGTCCTTCTGGGGCCAGGGCGATGTGGAGGTCCCGCACTACCTGGTGCGCTTCCATGCCGAGGATGCTTTGGCCGTGGTATTGGATATCGCCGGCCGTGACTTGAGGGCCCTCGGGGGGCGCCACGCGGGCGATGGTGTGCAGGGTCGTGGTCTTGCCCGCGCCGTTGGCGCCGATCAAGGTCACGATTTCGCCTTGGTTCACCGTGAAGGAGATGCCGTGCAGGGCTTCGATATTGCCGTAGCGGACCACGAGGTTGGTGACTGTGAGCATTAGATGTTCTCGTCTCCCAAGTAGGCTTTGATGACGTCGGGGTTGGTTTGGATTTCCTGGGGCGTCCCTTCGGCGATGGTGACGCCGAAATCGATGACTTTGATCCACGAGCACAGGGTCATGACCACGTCCATCTGGTGCTCGATCATCCAGATGGCGATGGGGAACTCGCGATGGATCCAGCCAATGAGCTCGATGAGTTCACGCACGTCGGCGGAGTTGAGGCCTGCGGCGGGCTCATCGAGGAGCAGCAGCGCCGGCCGGGTGGCAAGGGCGCGGGCGATCTCCACGCGGCGCTGGACGCCGTAGGGGAGGTTGCGCGGCCGCTCCCCGGCCAATTCACGCAGTTTGAGTGCCTCGAGGATTTCCATGGACCATGCGGCTACCGCTGCTTCTCGGCTCCGGTAGCGGCTGGTGCGGGCAAAGGCGTCCCAGAGGCCGTACTGCAGGGTGCCGTGCTGCGCCAATTGGATGTTTTCGAGCACGGTCATGTCGTGCCACAGACGGATGTTTTGGAAGGTGCGGGCAATGCCGCGCAAGGTAATGGCGTGAGGCCGCAATCCGTTGATGCGCTCGCCTTTGAAGACGATGTCTCCTGCCGATGGCGTATAGAAACCGGAGATGAGGTTGAATACCGTGGTCTTGCCGGCGCCGTTGGGGCCGATGAGGGCGATGAGCTCGCGCCCTTCAAGGGTGATGGAGAAATCCGACAGGGCGCGCAGGCCGCCGAAGTGCTGGGTGAGTCCGGAAATCTGCAAAAGTGGCATGGCATCGCCTCAGAATCTAGTTGAAAGAAAAGTAGCGTTTGAGTCGTGGGAACAC
>DPEO01000002.1:6269-14595 GCA_003530935.1 Desulfomicrobiaceae bacterium
GTGCCTCAAGGAGTATGGTAAAAATAATCGCCGAGATCACGGAGCCGGAGAGAGACCCCATGCCGCCAAGATAGACCATCACCATGCATTCGGTAGACTTGAGAATGCCGAAGGAGTTGGGATTGATGTAGCCGAGGATATGGGCAAAGAGCCCGCCGGCGATCCCCGCGAGCCCACTGGAGAACATGAATGCCACGAGCTTCATGCGGTTGGTGTCCACGCTCATGATTTCGGCGGCCACTTCATCCTGTTTGATGGCGATGATGGCCTTACCATAGGTGGAGGACATGAGTCTGCGGATGGCGGCGATGGAGAGCACGGTAAAAAGGCCCACCCAGAAGAGCATCCAGGGAGCGTCAAAAGTATCTTCCATGGCGAAGAGGATCTTCTTCATGCCCATGAACCCTCTTGGACCGCCGATGCTTTCAATATTGATGATCGTGCTTACGATGATGTAATTTGCTGCGATGGTAATGATCGCTAGATAGTCGTCTCGGGTTTTGAAGGACGGAATTGCGACGACAATGCCTGTAATGGCTGCAGCGATGCCACCGATGAGCAGTACGATGGGAAAGACGAGAATGGTCATTTCCGGAGGAAGCAGCTCCAGGCCGAAATTTTTAGCGTTGGTAAAGAGCGTGATATTGAGAATAGAAGAGACGTAGGCGCCGACAGCCATGAACCCTGCGTGGCCGCAGGCAAATTCTCCCATATAGCCGTTGACGATGTTGAGGCTGCTGGAAAGGATGATATTGACCCCGATGAACATGAGGACTGTTTGGACATATCCATCGATGACGCCCTGGTGGGCGAGGCCAAGAACGACCGCAAGACCCAGGATCGTCAGGAGTGGGGCGGAAGCACGCTGCATGAAAGACTCCTGGCGTTAGATTTTGGTTGTACCAGCAACGCCGAAGATGCCGGTAGGTTTCTTGTATAAAATCACGAGGAGGATGGTGAATGCAATGAGTTCCCGGTAGGTGGACGGAAAGAATGCGACCACCAAAATTTCCACGAATCCCAAGAGGAATCCTCCAACGAAAGCGCCGCGAATATCGCCGATGCCGCCGACTACTGCGGAAATGAATGCCTTCCATCCTACGATAGCGCCCATGTAGGGGTCCAAAACCGGGTAGGAGAGAGCAAAAAGCAGACCTGCCAGCCCGGCAAAGGAAGATCCCAACACGAAGGTGAAGACAATGACGGTGTCGAGAGGAATACCCATGAGCGGGATCGCGAATTTGTCATAGGAGATGGCCCGCATGGCCATGCCTGTTTTAGTTCGGGTGACCACGAACTGGAGAAAGAGGAAAACCAGTATAGCGCAGGCGATGACCGCGATCTTTTGATTGGTAAGACTCACCGGGCCGATGGTGTAGATGGATTTATCCAAAAGTTGGGGGAAGCTTTTGCGGCTGGCACCGAGGATGGCGAGATTCCCGTTTTCCAGAATGAGGCCGCACATGAGGGCGGTGATCACGACGTAGAGCCGATGAGCCCCTTTCCGCCGTAAGGGGCGGTAGGCAATGCGTTCTAGGGAAACACCGACCAATGCGGTCAAAATCATCGTCAATGGGATGGTGAGTGCCAGGGCCGTAGCCGGCGACACGGCATTGCCTAAAAAAAACGTGGCCACGAAAAAGGCGATATACGCGCCTACCATGAAGATGTCGCCATGGGCGAAGTTGATGAGGCGCAGCACGCCGTACACCAACGTGTAGCCCAAGGCGATGAGCGAGTAGAAACTCCCCCACTGCAATGCGTTGAAGAAATTTTGCAAAATGGAATCGAACACAGGGCCTCCTTGGGGCGTGATGAGACGCGGGGGCCTTCGTTACGAGGAAGCGCCGCAAAAGGCAACGTGGCCCGGAAGCGCTCTTCCGGGCCACGAAAGCTGCATTACGGACACACCGATTCAGCAAAGGTGAACTGGCCGTCTTCGGCGATTTTCACCACCACGGCACACTTGATGGGATCGCCCTGGTCATCGAATTTCATGTTGCCGGTGACCCCTTTGAATTCCTTGATGGCGGCCATGGCGTCGCGGATGGCCTTGCGGTCCTTGCGCACATTGCCGGTGAGCTTCCCGGCGTCCTGAATGGCGGTGAGCACGATGCGGGTGGCGTCCCAGGTGAGGGCCGCCACGTCGTCCGGGGCGTAGCCGTACTTGGCGGTGTAGCGGTCGATGAAGACTTTGGTGTCTCCCTTGGCGCCTGCAGCGGCGTAGTGGGTGGAGAAATACTGACCGACACAGTCCTTGCCGCACAGGGGCATGAGCTCGGCGCTTCCCCAGGCGTCCGAACCCATGAAGGGCCCTTTCCAGCCCAGGTCGTGGGCCTGCTTCACGATGAGGGCCACTTCGTTGTAGTTGTCCGGCAGGAAGATCACGTCGGGATTGGAGGCGATGATCTTGGTGAGCTGGGCGCTGAAGTCCTGATCCTTGCTGGAGTAGGATTCAAAGGCGGTGATGCTGCCCTGACCGTTCTTCTTCTCGAACTCGGTGCGGAAGATTTCGGCCAGGCCCTTGGAGTAGTCGTTGTCCAGGGCGAAGAGCACGGCTGCGGACTTGGCGCCGAACTGCTTCTTCACGAAATCCACGGCGATGGGGCCCTGGAACGGGTCCAGGAAGGCGGCGCGGAACACCCAGGGACGGTCCTTGGTGGTGTCCGGATTGGTGGACCAGGGGGAGATCATGGGCGTTTCGTTGTCATTGGCCACCTGGCCGGCAGGGATGGCCTGCTTGCTGGAATTGGGGCCTACGATGGCGAGTACCTCGTTTTGCTCGATGAGCTTGAGGGCCGCGGCTACCGCGGATTCTGCTTTGGATTCATTGTCTTCGTAGATGAATTCCAGCTGGTACTTTTTGCCGCCCACCTCGAGGCCGCCCTTGCTGTTGATCTCCTCCTTGAGCATTTCGGCGGCGAACTTGGACGCTTCGCCCACCTTGGGGATGTCGCCGGTGAGCGGGATGTTGAAGCCGATCTTGATGGTTTCCGCCAGGGCGCTGCCAGCAAACAGCATGGCACTGAGCATGGCTCCGAGCACGAAGGATCTTTTCACAGAGACCTCCCGAGTGTTGAAAGGTTACGAGGATGCCGTGCTCGATAATCGAGACTTTGGCAAAAGAAAAGGGGGAATTGCAGAACTTGTTGTGGTTGGCTGACCAAAATGGGGCGGCCAAGAGGGAGAAATCCGGACCCCGGGGGGCGACGGGACCGGGAGTGCGGCTCTCTTCCTTGCCAAAGTCTCGCCTGCGCCCTACAGGATGCAGGCCGCCAGGAGGAGGAGTATGGAATCGGATCTGCGTTGGATGCACGCTGTCATCGCCCGCCACGCCCATGAAGGGGCTGTGCTGCGGGAGCGATACTTTGCCGCGGCGGCCGGCGACGTGGCTCAAGCCGCGGCGGCGCTGGCGGCGATTCTGGCCGGCGGCGGCAAGGTGCTGGTGTGCGGCAATGGCGGCAGCGCTGCCGATGCCCAGCATTTGGCTGCAGAGCTGGTCAATCGTTTTCGCATGGATCGACCTGCCTTGCCGGCCCTTGCCCTGACGGTAGACACCTCGGTGCTCACCGCCGTGGCCAATGACGTCGCCTTCGAGGCGGTGTTTGCCCGCCAGGTGGAGGCCTTGGGCCAGCCTGGGGACATGCTGGTGGCCATCTCCACCTCAGGACGGAGCCCCAATGTCTTGGCCGCCCTGCGGGCGGCGCGCGCCCGCGGCATGAGCTGTCTGGGCCTGTGCGGGGTGGACACCCAACACATGGGGCCGCTGTGCCGGCACCTTTTGGCCGTGCCCCATGAAAGCACCCCTTTGGTGCAGGAAGTCCATATCACCCTGATCCACATGCTGTGCGAGCTGGTGGAACAGGCGCTTTTTTCGCAATCTGCTCCATAACCAAGGAGGACTGTATGCCCATCTATGAATATTGCTGCACGGATTGCGGCAAGGAATTCGAAGAAGTCGTTCTGGGCGAGGCGACGGTGGCGTGCCCGCATTGCGGGAGCACCAAGGTGAACAAGCTCCTCTCCCGCAGTCATTTTCGCACCGGAGGCCCCATCGTTACGGGAAGCCCGAGCGCCAATGCCATCACCACCCGCGGCAAGAGCGGCTGTGCGTCCTGCTCGGGCGGCAGCTGCTCCACCTGCCACTAGGATCCGCCCATGCAGACCATGCGTATTGCCACCCGCGGCAGCCAATTGGCCTTATGGCAGGCCCGGCACATCCAAGGCCGCTTGGAAGAGCGCTATCCCGGATTGCGGGTGGAGCTTGCGGTGATCAAAACCCGCGGGGACAAGATCTTGGACGTGCCGCTGGCCAAGGTCGGTGGCAAGGGGCTTTTCGTCAAAGAGATCGAAGACGCACTCCTGGCTGGCGCGGCGGACATCGCCGTGCACTCCATGAAGGACGTGCCGGCCGAGCTGCCCCAAGGCTTGAAGATCGGCGTTATCCCGGAGCGGGAGCAGCCCACGGACACCCTGCTTTCTGTGCAGTATGCAGGGCTGGACGCCCTGCCGCCGGGGGCGCGGGTTGGCACGAGCAGCTTGCGCCGGCAGACCCAGCTTTGGGCCGTGCGCTCGGACTTGGAGGTGGTCTCTTTGCGGGGAAACCTCGATACGCGGGTGCGCAAGCTCCATGAGGGGGCCTTCGACGCCATTGTGGTGGCCACGGCAGGGCTGCGCCGCCTTGGGCTTTCTGCCCCGCATGCCGAGGAACTTGCCCCGCCGCGCTTCTATCCTGCGGTGGCCCAAGGGGCTCTCGGCATCGAATACCGCAGTGACCGTCCGGAGCTAGACGAGCTCTTGGGCTTTCTCGACGACCCTGCCTCGCGGGTATGCGTGGAGGCGGAGCGGGCCTTTCTCTTTGCCCTCGACGGCGGTTGCCAGGTGCCCATCGCCGGCCATGCGGTGCTCGACGAGGCGGGGCGCACGCTCCAGCTCACCGGTCTCGTAGCGGATCTCGCCGGCCAGACCGTGATCTTGCGCAGCGGCACGGCCAAGCTCAAGGACGCTGCTGCGCTGGGCGCTTCGGTGGCCCAGGAAGTGCTGGACGCCGGAGGACGCGCCATCCTGGAGGCGGTGTACCGCCAGGCATGATCATCGGCCATGCCCCCTGGGGTGCATGGGACAAGGGTGCATAACCCAACGGCACTGTCGGACGCTTCCGGCAGTGCCGTTGGTATTGGAGCCGTATGACGGCTTTGGGGGAGCGATTACTGTCCTGCCGGCACTTCGGTCAGCGCGGCGAAGCGGGGCTCGTGCAGCGGCAGGATGTGGTCGGCCAAGGTCTTGGCCCGCACCAAGGTGGCATACGCCTCTTCCACGTGGACGTGGGTGCCTGGGGGGATGACTTCCATCTCCATGGCGCGGACGGGTGCCGGTGGGTAGAGATTTTCGAGGATGGTGCAGAAGCCGCAGATCAAGGCGCTGCCGTGCGGAGTCTCCACCCGAATGGACATCCCCCCCTGAGTGTGGGCCGGAGTATGGATCATGGTGATGCCCGGCACAATTTCCGTATCTTCGGTCAACGCAACGATTTGGCCGTTGGCTTCCACCTCTTCGATGTAGTCTTCCAGGTAGCGGAAATCCAGTGGATGTGGATTGTGGATGCGTTCCAGCTCATGGGCATGCACGTAAAACGTCGCATTGATGCATTTACTGTCATTTTCACAATGATCGTTGTGCAGATGCGTGTGTAAGACAATATCGATGTCTTCCGGTTTGAGACCGTAGAGGGCGAGTCCAGACTCGAAGGTATGAATTGGGCCTCCGATGGCCTGCATACGATCTTCGGAAATGATGGGGTGCATTTCTCCGGTATCCACCAGGATGGTGTGGTCGCCGCCTTCAATATACCAGCAATAAATGGGGATAGTGTAGGGAGTTCCATAGTCGTGCTGGTAGGTCATCATGCCTTTGTCGAAGACTTTGGTGCCCATGACGATGGGGTGGATACGGTAGGTCATCATCGTGCTCCTTGATGCCATCAGCTGTGCTGGCCGTCCCCCTCGGTGGAACTGGCCGGTGCGTCGTGCTCCAAGTCCGTGGCGCGGGCGACGTTGGCACTCTCGAAGGTCGCCATGCCCGTGAAGATGGCTGCGGCGCAGCGTAGGATGAAAACGGCCATGGCGGCGCCTGTTCCTTCGCCCAGACGCAGTCCCAGGTGGATGAGCCCCTGCTCCCCTACGGCTGCGAGCACGGCGCGGTGTCCCGGCTCTGCCGAGGCATGGGCGAAGAAGGCGTAGTCTTGTACCGTCGGGGCCATGGCCCGGGCCGCCACAAAGGCCGCGGTGGCGATGAATCCGTCCACGACCACGTTCATCCGCCGGCTTGCGGCGCCGAGGATGAGCCCGGTGAGGGTGGCGATTTCCAGACCGCCCAAAGCGGCGAGAATAGCTACAGGATCACCGCTCGCGATGACTTCCCGGTGGCGGGCAAGGCCTTCGGCGATCACCGCCACTTTGTGCTGCACGCGCTGGGGGGAAAGTCCGGTTCCCGGCCCGGTGATGGCTTCGGGGGCAAGACCGAGGTAGGCGCAGTACAGGGCCGTGGCCGGTGTGGTGTTGCCGATGCCCATCTCGCCCGTTCCCACGGTGACAAAGCCCTCGGTGTCGGCGAGACGGGCAAGTTCCAGGCCGTTTTCCAAGGCCGCTTCGCATTGGGCGCGGGTCATGGCCGGACCTTGGGTGAAGTCTGCGGTCCCCGGAGCCACCTTGCACTGGATGAGGTGCGGATGCTCGGGAAAGGGGCCGCCGGCGCAGCCTGCGTCCACAACCTGTAAATCCACGCTTGCCTCGCGAGTGAGCACATTGATGGCCGCTCCGCCTGTGAGGAAATTGTGTACCATCTGTCGGGTCACGGCCTGGGGAAAGAGGCTTACTCCGTGGGCCGCCACGCCGTGGTCACCGGCGCAGGTATAGATGCGCGCCGGATCCACCTTGGGCGTGCCGCCGTGGATGGCCGCCAGTCGGGCGGCCAGGGTCTCCAGGCGACCGAGGCTGCCTTGGGGTTTGGTGAGGTTGTCGAGGTGCTGCTGGGCGAGAGCGATCTGCTGGGGATCCACGGGATCGATGGAGGGAAGGGTCCAGGTCATGAAGTCCTCAGAAACGCTGAGAGGTTATTGGGATTGGGCCGCGCTTTCCACGGCATCTGCCGCGCGGCGTAGGGTTTCGGCCAAAGGCAGGAGGGCCGAGAGCTCCATGCCATGCTGGGCGCGGCGGGCGCTCCAGGCCGCCAGGTATAGGGAATTGTCTTCACTGAGCGGCAAACGCTTGAGGTTTTCCACGAGGCGCTGCCGGGCTTGGGCCGCCTGACGCAGGGCGTTGTCCACGGCCTGAGTGGCGCTGGCCAGGGCCGGCATATTTCCCTGCACCTGGACGTTCCACACCTGCATCTGCGCCGTGGTCACGGCCTGGTTTTTGGTGTGCCAGGCGGTGACCAGGGGCAGATGACTTTGGTCCTGCGCCAACGAGGCGATGGCCTGAGCGAGGTTTCTGAGTTCTTTGGCCATGAGGATCATGGCCTCGGTGCGTTGGGCCGCGGAAAGAGGGGCCACGCGTTCTGCTCCGTCCACGAGAAAAGTCCGCGTGCTGCCGGCCAACGCCTCCTTGAGGGCGTTTACGAACACAGGCAGGTAGGCTCGTTCCAGGGCACCCAGCACCTCAGGCCGCAGGGCGTAGGCGATGACCGCCTGGCGCGCTTGGAGGATGTCGCTTTTCTCCACCGCCACGTCGGGCAGGTCCGCCAGGCGTACGCCCAAGGATTGGATGCGCAGGTCCAAGCGGCCGGTCCCGGCGAGATTTTGGGTGGTGCGCCCCGGGTGGTAGCGGTCCGCTACGGCCTGCGCCAAAGTGCGCACCAGGGAGCGGGGCAGCATGGGGTCGTCCGCCACGGCCAGCGTGGTGTTGGTGGCATTGGTGGCGTTGGCGGAGGCGTTTTCCGAAGAGGTGTTGGCGGCCGTTGCATTGGAAGCGGTGGTGGCGTTGGCGGAGACCACGGCCTCGGAGGCGTTGCCCACGCGCCAGCGCTGTGGCGCCACTTCCGTGATGGGCGCTGGCGGCGGGGTTTGCGGCCGTTGGGTCCACCACCACCATGCCGCCCCAAGACCGCAGGCCACCAAGAGGAGGAAAATCAGCGAGCGCATGGGCATCCTTTAGGGGATACAGGTAAACATGTCGAGGGGTTGCCCGGTGGTTTCCAGCAACGAGCGCCAGTAGTAGATCGGCAGTGCGTCGTGTAGGACAGGAGTGTCGATCTCGGTGGTCGCCGCTTCAGTACAAGAATATCGTCGTCGATTCGTGTTCGGTTCTGGTGGTGATTCGGGCGGTCGGCC
>DPEO01000088.1 GCA_003530935.1 Desulfomicrobiaceae bacterium
CATCTGCGCCCAATTCCTCGGCCACCCGGGCGCAGTGCGCTACCGTCGCCGGATCCCATTCGGATTTCACTTTGGGGCCGCGGGCGTAGACCATGGCCAGAAGCGGCATGCCCCAGGATTCGGCCCGGGAGGACACTTCGCCCACGTCCCGCAGCATGTCGCGCTCGGTCTCGTCGCCAAGATTGAGGTGCACGGACACGGCGTCCGCCCCCAGGCGCAGGCCGTCTTCCACGGTGGCCACCAGGGTCTTGGCGTTGGGGAAGGGCGAGAGGGTGGTGCTGGCGGACAGGTGAATGATGAGCCCCACGTCCCGGCCTTTGCCGCGGTGGGAACAGCGGGGCAGGCCCTTATGCATGAGCACGGCGTTGGCCCCGCCCTCGGCCACCTTGTTGATGGTTTCCCGCATGTCCACCAGCCCGGCGATGGGCCCCACGGTAGTGCCGTGATCCAAAGGCACGATGATGGTCTTGCCGGTGTTGCGGTTGAAGATCCGCTCCAAACGAACGCTTTTTCCCAGGTTCATGGCCTCCTCCTTGGTTTGGGGCCCGGCCCCGGCGGCCCGAAAAACTCGAAGGGCCGCCGGCTTTGCGCCTGCGGCCCTTCGGTGGATGTTCGTGATGTGTAACGCTACGACAGCCCCTCCAGACCACAGGCCCTGTTCCCATAAAAGTACCAAAAAAAGTACAGGCTGTTCTGGAGGAGGTTTTCGCGCTTCATGGAAAGCTCCTCTATGCGCCGGGGCGGGGAGGTGTCAAGGAAAAATGTGACCCTGGGTCAATAATCGATAAAAAAATAAAAGTATGAAAATACAAATAGTTGTATGTATTTTCCTGCCTGGCGTTCTGCAGGACGCTTTGTTGTGGGGCATGTGGAGGGATCGGTTGGCGCGATCTTGGCCTTTGGCCGCAAAGGGGGTAGCAACAGCGGCAGGAGGCGGACATGCAGCAAGCATCAGTGGTATTGCGGGCCGTGCGGCGGATGTGTTCCTGGTGTCGGGGCGGCCGGGTGCAGACCCTTGGCTGTGGCCAGTGCCCGCTCGAAGGGGTGACGGAGGACGAAGACGCCCCGCGGCTTCTGGCCCGGGTGCGGGCGTTTTGTCTGGCGTGTGCCGGTTCGGTCCAGGATGTGGCGGACTGTCCGGCAGGAGCCGTCATGGGCGTCCATGAGCCCTGCGCCCTGCATCCTTTTCGGTTGGGGCGGGCCGTGCGTTTGCGCCAGTTGCTCTTTCCTGCGCTAGGGGGCGAGGAATTGTTGCAGCAGTTCGGAGAGCCCGGCGGCGCTGCGCGCCATGGCGGGCCAGGCGAAGTTGAGAATGTGGCTTGCGGCAAAGAGGCTGAGAAAAAGGAGCACGGCCCAGAGTTTTCGGCAGATGGCGGCAAGGATACGCAGGCAGAGGGAGTGTTTCATAGCAAACCTCAAGTGGAGTGGCCCCATGGATAGCCGCGTGCAGGAAAAATGTAAATGGCAGGAGCAATTGGATACGTTTTTTGCGCACAATCCTGCTCGCTTGCAGCACATGCGGGACGCCTCCCGCGTGGCCGCCGATGTGGCCGCCGTGCTCGGGCTTTCCCCCGTGGCCTCGCAGCAGCTTGCGCGTGCCGCCTTGGCCCATGACATCGGCTATGCGCCCGCCGTGATGCAGACCGGCTACCACCCCTTGGATGGGGCGTTTTTTCTGGAGGCGTGCGGCGAGGACCCCTGGATTGTGGAGGCCGTGCTGCGCCATTCCCGGGCTGGTGCGGGGGATCATCTCCCGCCTGCAATCCGGCAGGCCTACGCTGCGCGGGTGCCGCGTGCGGAGGCCGCGTGGTTGGTGGAGGCCACGACGCTGTGCGATTGGCGTGCCGCCGGCGTCGGGGGGCGGGTGAGCCTGGGGCAGCGGTTTTGGGACATCGTGGAGCGCCATCCGGGAAACGAGGCCAAGGCAAGGCGTGCCCAGCGTCTGGTGGCCGAGGTGCGCCGGTATTGGGCCGCCTGCATGGACGCCTGGGGGCTGCCGTGGCTGGTGTGCGACATCGACAATACCCTCCTCGTCCCTGGCGGAGAGCTTCCGCCGGCGGTGCAGGCGGCCTTCGCCCGCTACCTCGAGGCCGGCGGCCGGGTGAGCCTGGCCTCCGGCAAACACCCGGTGAGCACCTTGGCCCATGCCCAGAAATGGGGACTTCCCGGCTGGCACGTGGCGGCCAACGGCACCTGTGCCGTGGGGCCTGGCGGTGTGGAAGTGGTGGCGCACTTGCCGGAGTTTGCCGAAGACCTGGTGGCAGCCCTCAGCGCCTTGGGCCTGGGGGTGGCGGTGTACCGGGTGGCGGGCATCGAGCCCCGAGGCGCGTGGCAGGAGGCGTATTCCATGGCCTTTGCCCGCTACGGCGAGCTCGTGCCTGCAGGCGCCAGGCTGTCCGGCCCCATTCTCAAGCTCCTCGTGGTGCTCGAAGAAGGTGCGGCGCAGATCGAGGCCCAGGTGCGGCAGGTGGCCTCGGAGGCGGGCTGTGAGGTGTGCCGCAGCGACCGGCATTTTCTCGAGATTCTCCCGGCAGGCTGCGGCAAGGGCACGGCTGCGCGTTGGATATTTTCCCAGCAAGCTTGGCCGGTCTTGGCGAGCATCGCCGTGGGGGACAACGAAAACGACGCCCACCTCTTTGCCCTGTGCGGTTTGGCTGCGGCCGTGGCCAATGCCGCGCCCCGGACTCAGGCCACGGCGGATCTGCGCCTGCCTGCATGCGCCGATGCTGGGGTGGCCGCGCTCGTCGACATCCTGCTTTCGTCCGGGGTGCGCGGCGCCGTGGCGGAGGCGTCTGCGGGCGCGGACTAATCCTGCAGGGCGCGCTCCAGGGCCGCGGCATTGGCGCGCAGGACGTCGAGAAGACTTTGCCCTGGGCCGGGAAAGTTGGCGAGGACGATGCGTCGTGCGCCGGTGGCCTCCGCCAGGGCTTGGGCCTGGGGCATGTGGGCGTTGTCGAGGATAAATTCGGGGTGAAGCGTGGCGAGTCTGCCCAGTTGGGGGATGGAGAGGGGCTTGGGGCCGAAGGTGTCGCGCACCGTAAGGCCGGCGAGCTCGGCCCAGGGCGTGAAGAAGAGGTGGGCGATGCACGTGCGGCCTTGGGCGAGATGCCGCAAACGGGCTTGCGTCGCGGCCACTTCCGTGCGCCACTGGGCCACGAAGGCTTGGGCCGCGGGAGAAGTGCCAAGGATCCCGGCGAGGCGTAGCACTTCGGTTTCCACGGTATGCGGGTCGTAGGAGAGATGCAGGCGCACCACCTGCGCCGAGCTCCCGGCGGCCTCCAGGAGCTTGGCGGCAAAGCCTTCAAAACCGCCGAGCACCACCACCTGCGCTTGGCGTATAGCCACGAGGTCCGAAGGTTTGGGGTCGTAGTCCGGCGGGTGCTGGAGCCCTTCCGGGGCGATGACCCGCACCTCGGTGGCGCCGGCGGCGCGCGCCATGGCCGCAGCCCAGGAGGTGGAGGCCACGACGCCTTCAGCGTGGGCCGGCAGGGCCGCAAAC
>DPEO01000034.1 GCA_003530935.1 Desulfomicrobiaceae bacterium
CCATGACTATCGCCTACTACTCCCACTCACCACTTACTACTCCCTCTTTCTTTACACATCACCCCGCGCCCCCCGAGATCCCCACCCTTTCCCTACCCGACGCTCTCCCTATCTCCCATGGCAAACCCCATCTGGACCCCGATGTTCGGGCCGCCGGTCTGGACGGCGGCGAAGATGAGTCGCACCACGAGCCCCAGGATGAGCCCCAAAAGGAGTTCGCCCAAAAGGATGAGGGCCAGGGAAAACGGATGGGCCGGAAGTTCGCCGCCGTAATTGGTGAGCCGTGGCCACAGCGCCACGGTGAGCACCAGACAGAGTGCCGCCTTGGCGGGCGACGGCAGTCCTTGGCCGCCAAAAAATGGGAGCAGGAAGAGGATGACGCTGATGCGCAGCAGCGCAAAGAGAAAGCCGAGAAAGAGGTGGGCGTCGAGGGGAAAGAGCTCCATGCCGGGCACGTAGCAAGAATATTGCCAGGCATGGAGAGGACTTGGAGGCGCGGCGCGCGGCCTGGAGGCTGGCTGGGGGATGTCAAGACGTTGGCGGCATGCTGCGAAGCGTTTCTTCCATTTGCCAGCGCTGCAGTCCTTGAAAGACGTTGGTGAGTCGTCGCGGGTCGTGCTGGCAGAGGGCGCGTACTGCGTCGAGCATGCGGCTGCGGGCCGTGTCGTCTTTGGAAGGGCAGGGGTTCTCCCAGACCGGAAGGTTCCACTTACGGGCGGCCTGGCGGATGAGCTTTTTTTCCACCAAGATGAGGGGGCGGATCATGGTGAGTTGGCCGCCGAAATAGCGCTCTTTGGGCATCAGCCCGTAGACCTTGCCGGTTTGGACGAGGTTGAGAAAAAATGTGGTGGTGAGGTCGTCGGCGGTATGCCCCATGGCCAGATGGGTCAGGTTGTACTGCCGGCACAGGGTAAAGAGGCGTTTGCGCCGCAGGTGGGCGCAGTAAAAGCACGGGGAGTTTTTGCGGTTTTCCGATGAGTGCGCCCGGGGACCGAAGTCGGTGACTTCCACATGGCAGGCGACGCCATGCCGCCGCGCCCAGTGGACCAAGGGGACGTGGTTTTCCGGGGCAAAGCCGGGGTTGAGGTGCAGGATCATGAGCTCTACGGGAAACGGCAGGATGCGTTGGCGCAGAAGAAGCACGTGCAGGAGGACCCAGCTGTCCACTCCGCCGGAGGCGGCAATGCCGATGCGCGCCCCAGGATGGGTCATGTCCAGCCGTTGCATGGCCTTGCCCGCCAGGCGTAGGCAGCGTTCTTGGGCGAAGTGGAGTTTGCCCCATTGAGCCATAACTACTCCAGAAGTTTGACAGCAGACGAGGATGCTTTAGGAAGAAACCATCGGTAACGGATTCCCGCGCCAGGCACCGGAAGTCGCCATTGACAGCGTGTCTTTCCTGGTCATAACATAACATTCTTTTGGCACGCCGAGCATGCTCGGCCGTGCTTTTTTGGACACGGGAGGGGAAATGGCCAGAATCACTGTGGAAGATTGTTTGGAAAAGGTCAACAACCGCTTCTTGATTGTGCAGATGGCCATCAAGCGGGTCAAGCAGTATCATGAGGGCTATCCTCCACTGATCGAGAGCAAGAATAAAGAAGTGGTGACGGCCTTGCGGGAGATTGCGGAGGGCAAGGTGCTGCCGGACGTGGAGCGCCTTGAGGATCTGAAATTTGTTGTGGAAGACGACGTGGAAGCCTGATGGCGAAGCGGGATTACTACGAAATCTTGGGCGTGGATCGCTCGGCGTCGGCGGAGGAGATCAAGAGCGCGTACCGCAAGCTGGCGTTTCAGTATCATCCGGACCGCAATCCGGGCGACCCTGAGGCGGAGGAAAAGTTCAAAGAGGCTGCCGAGGCCTACGAAATACTTGGTGACCCGGACAAGCGGGCTCAGTACGATCGTTTTGGACACGCTGGCGTCAATGGCCAGGGGTTTGGCAGCCACTTTGAGAGTGCCGAGGACGTATTCAGCGCCTTTAGCGATATTTTTGGGGAATTTTTTGGGTTCAGCGCCGCCAGTCGGCACCGCCCCCGTCGGGGCGCGGACTTGCGGTATAACCTGACGATCCCTTTTCGCGACGCGGCCAAAGGCACGGAGGTGGAGATCCAGATCCCCAAGCGGGATGTGTGTGATGAATGCCACGGATCAGGCGCCGCCCCTGGACATAGCCCGCAGACCTGTCGGCATTGCGGCGGTGTGGGCCAGATCACCCAGGCGCAGGGGTTCTTTCGGATCTCGGTGCCCTGCCCGGTGTGCCGGGGGGAGGGGACGGTCATCACCCATCCGTGCCCCAAGTGCCGGGGCCGGGGGATTGTGCAGATCTCCAAGACCCTCAAGGTGCGTGTCCCCGCTGGGGTGGACAGCGGCAGCCGCTTGCGCGTGCGCGGCGAAGGCGAACCGGGAGAAAACGGCGGGCCGGCCGGGGACCTTTTCGTGGTCATTTACGTGGAGGAAGACCCGGTATTTTCCCGCCAAGGCCAGGATCTGGTGGTGCGCACCGAGATTTCGGTGGTGCAGGCCATTTTGGGCGCCAAGATCGAGGTGCCGACCCTGGATGATCCGGTGAGCGTGGATGTCCCCAAGGGCACGCAGCCGGGCAAGGTGCTGCGCATCCCGGGCTTGGGGATCCCGCGGTTGGGCGGCGGCCCCCAAGGCGACCTGCTGGTGGAGGTGATGGTGCGGATTCCTACTTCCGTGACCAAACGTCAGGAAGAGCTCTTGCGGGAATTCGAGAAGTTGGAAGAAGACCGCCCCCTCAACCGGGTGAAGGACTTTTTCAAAAAGGCCATGGGCGACTAGGGGGAAACTGTGGAAGAACAGCCGTTTTCGCATCTCGATGCCCAGGGCGCGGCGCGCATGGTGGACGTGTCGGCCAAGGCGGACACGGTGCGCCGGGCCGTGGTGCGCACGCGGGTGGAACTTTCCGCATCCACGTTCGCCCTCCTGCAGGACAAGGCCCTGCCCAAGGGAGACGTGCTCGCCGTGGCCAAGGTCGCGGGGATCATGGCGGCCAAAAAGACCGCGGACCTCATCCCCCTGTGTCATCCCCTTGCCTTGACGGCGGTGGACGTGCGCTTCGACCTCGACCCCCAGGCCGCATGCGTGCACATTGAGGCCGAGGCCCGCGCTGTGGGGCCTACTGGTGTGGAGATGGAGGCCTTGGTGGCTGCCCAGGTGGCGGCTATGACCATTTACGATATGTGCAAGGCCGTGCAGCGGGATATCCGCATTACCGACTGTCGCCTGGTGCACAAAAGCGGCGGGAAAAGCGGTACTTTTGAAGCCCCGTAGTCCAAGACGGCACGGGCGGTGTGCAGCAGCGTCCCGGGGCGGAAGTCTTTCCGCCTCGGGACGTGTGTTTTTTAGAAGGGGATGGTGGTTGCGCCACCGAGATAGGGCTGCAGGGCATCAGGCACGCGCACGGTGCCGTCCGCCTGCTGGTAGTTCTCCAAAATGGCGACCATGGTGCGACCAACGGCAAGTCCGGAACCGTTGAGGGTGTGTACCAGGGCGGATTTCTTGGCGCCTTTGGGCCGAAAGCGGATGCCGGCGCGACGGGCCTGGAAGTCCTCGAAATTGGAACATGAGGAGATCTCCCGGTACGTGGCTTGCCCGGGCAGCCAGACTTCGATGTCATAGGTTTTGGCGGCCGAGAACCCCAAATCGCCGGAGCAGAGGGTGACCACCCGGTAGGGGAGCTCCAGGCGCTGCAAAATGGCTTCGGCATGGGTGAGCAAGAGTTCCAGCTCGTCGTAGGAGGTGTCCGGGTGGGCCAGGCGTACCAGCTCCACTTTGTGGAATTGGTGTTGGCGGATGATGCCTTTGGTGTCCTTGCCGTAGGAGCCCGCCTCGGAGCGGAAACACGGGGTGAAGGCGCACAAACCCATGGGCAGATCGGCTTCGTCCAGGGTGGTGTCGCGGAAGATGTTGGTGACCGGGACTTCCGCCGTGGGGATGAGGTAGTAGTCCGTGCCGGTGAGGTGGAAGAGGTCTTCTTCGAATTTGGGCAGTTGCCCGGTACCGAGGAGACTTGCGCGGTTGACGATCACCGGCGGTAGCACTTCCTGGTAGCCGTGCTCCTGGGTTTGCACGTCCAGCATGAAGCTGAAAAGCGCCCGTTCCAGGCGGGCGGCCCAGCCGCGCAAGAGCACGAAGCGGCTGCCGGTGATCTTGGCTGCGGTTTCGAAGTCGAGCCCGCCGAGACGAGCGCCGATTTCCCAGTGTTCTTTAGGGGTAAAGGAGAACTGCGGAGGTATTCCCCAGCGGCGCACCTCGGTGTTGTCGGCATCGGAGTTGCCTTCGGGCACCGAGGCATGCGGGATATTGGGAATGGTGAGAAGCATCTCTTGGAACTGGGCGTCCACGGCAGCGCAGCGTTCATCCAATTCCTTGATGCGCTGGGAAAGCGCTCCCAACTCCGCCATCAGGGCGGAGGCGTCTTGCCCCGAGCGCTTCATCTGCGCCACCTGCTGGGAGGCCTGGTTGCGCTGTGCCTTGAGGGTCTCCACTTCCGTAGTGAGCTGTCGGCGGGTTTCGTCCAGGGCGAGCAGGGCGTCCAGATCGATGGTCGCCCGGCGAAGTTGCAGTGCCTTGCGGACGATCTCCGGGTTTGTGCGGAGGAGTTTGCTGTCGAGCATAGGGCATCTCCATAGAAAAATCGTGGCAAACCCAAAATTTCTATCTCCCCGGGCCGCAAAGCACAAGGCCGGGGAAGGACGTGCGAAAAAATTTTTCTCCCTGCCCTTGACTGGTCGGCATGCGGTTTTATTGGAGGCTTCGTCTTCGTGGTCGGTTTCGCTGACCTCATTATTTTTCGGACAAATAAACCATCGCTATGGAGGATTCTGTATGCAGCTCAAACCGTTGCACGACCGTATCTTGGTGAAGCGCCTGGAAGAAGAGCAGGTGACCAAAGGCGGCATCATCATTCCGGACTCGGCCAAAGAAAAGCCCATCAAGGGTGAAGTGGTGGCCGTGGGTCAGGGGAAGACCGCTGATGATGGCAAGCTCATTCCGATGAATGTCAAGCAGGGCGACAAGGTCATCTTCAACAAGTACGCCGGCACGGAGATCAAGATCGAGGGCGAGGAATTCCTCATCATGCGGGAAGATGACGTCCTGGCCATTATCGAAGGTTAATTTTTCTTCCAGTATCTAATCTCTTTAAGGAGTCGAGAATATGGCTGCCAAAGTCATTAAGTTTGATGTCAAAGCTCGTGAGCGTCTGAAAAAAGGTGTGGATACCCTGGCCGATGCCGTGAAGGTGACCCTTGGTCCCAAGGGCCGCAACGTGGTCATCGAGAAATCTTTTGGCTCGCCGGTCATCACCAAGGACGGCGTGAGTGTGGCCAAGGAGATCGAGCTGGAAGACAAGTTCGAGAACATGGGCGCCCAGATGGTGAAGGAAGTGGCGTCCAAGACCTCGGACGTGGCTGGCGACGGTACCACCACGGCCACCATCTTGGCTCAGGCCATCTTCCACGAAGGCGTGAAGCTGGTGGCTGCCGGCCGTAACCCCATGGCCATCAAGCGCGGTATCGACAAGGCGGTGGACGCCGTGGTGGCTGCCTTGGACAAGCTGGCCAAGCCCACGCGTGATCAGAAGGAAATCGCTCAGGTGGGCACCATCTCCGCCAACAACGACGCCACCATCGGCAACATCATCGCCGAGGCCATGAGCAAAGTGGGCAAGGAAGGCGTCATCACCGTGGAAGAAGCCAAGGGCCTGGAGACCACCCTTGAGGTGGTGGAAGGCATGCAGTTCGACCGCGGCTATCTCTCCCCCTACTTCGTCACCAATCCGGACAAGATGGTGTGCGAGCTCGATTCGCCCCTCATCCTCATCAACGAAAAGAAGATTTCCAACATGAAGGAGCTCCTGCCCGTGTTGGAGCAGGTGGCCAAGATGGGCAAACCGCTGCTCATCATCGCGGAAGACGTGGAGGGCGAGGCCTTGGCGACCCTGGTGGTCAACAAGCTGCGCGGCACCTTGCAGGTGGTGGCGGTGAAGGCCCCGGGCTTTGGCGAGCGTCGTAAGGCCATGCTCCAGGACATCGCCATTCTCACCGGTGGCGAGGTGGTGTCCGAGGATCTGGGCGTGAAGCTGGAGAGCATCACCCTCAATCAGTTGGGCCGCGCCAAGCGCATCGTGGTGGACAAAGAGAATACCACCATCGTGGATGGCGCCGGTGATCCCGAAAAGATCAAGGCCCGCGTGAAGCAGATCCGCACCGAAATCGAGGAGACCACCTCGGATTACGACCGCGAGAAGCTCCAGGAGCGTCTGGCCAAGATCGTGGGTGGTGTGGCCGTGATCAACGTCGGTGCTGCCACCGAGACCGAGATGAAGGAGAAGAAGGCCCGCGTGGAAGACGCCCTGAACGCCACCCGCGCTGCGGTGGAAGAAGGCATCGTCCCCGGCGGCGGCGTGGCCTTGGTGCGCTGCCAGTCGGCTCTGAACGACGTGAAACCCTCCGATGACGATGAGGCTGCGGGCGTGGAAGTGGTGCGCCGCGCCATGGAGGCCCCGCTGCGCCAGATCTGCGCCAACGCGGGCGTGGAAGGCGCGGTGGTCATCGAGAAGGTGCGCGAAGGTGCCGAGACCTTCGGGTACAACGCGGCTACCGGCGAGTACGAGGACCTCATCGCTTCGGGAGTCATCGATCCCAAGAAGGTGACCCGTATCGCCCTGCAGAATGCCGCTTCGGTGGCAGGCCTTCTGCTCACCACCGAGTGCGCCATTGCCGAGAAGCCCAAGGAGGAGACTCCGGCGGCTGGCCATGGTGGCATGGGCGGCGGCATGGGCGGTATGTACTAAGCCGCAGCACATGCGAAATGATCGGCCGGGGCTCTGCTCCGGCCGTTTTTTTTTGTGTGTGCCAGGCATGGCGCGCAGCATCGCGGCGGAGGCGACACCTCCCGTGTGTTTGGCCTCTGGCGGTATGCTGGACGCCCGCCAGGGCGGCGGGTGCGTGCGGGCAAACAGAAAACGCCCCGAAGTCTCGGGGCGCGGCGTCTTCTGATGGTGGGCGGTACAGGGATCGAACCTATGACTTTCGGCTTGTAAGGCCGACGCTCTCCCAGCTGAGCTAACCGCCCGAAGTGCGAAGCTTTGTAGATGGTCTCTCGCGGTTTGTCAAACAGCGGTGTCCTTCGCGGGGTCGCGCTTCAAGATGGCGCGGATTTCTCGGCGGGCGGCTTCCAGATAGGCGGGGTAGGCGGCCTTGAGCGTGGGCGTGAGCTCCATGGACCACTCGGAAATACACAACGGCTCGATGCCGAGCACCGTGAGTTGGGGACGGTTGCCCAGGAGCTCTGCCATTTGGAGGGAGTCGAGGAGGTCGATGTCGTGGATGGAGAGGCGCTGAGATTCGCTGTGGCGCAGCTCTTGTTCCGTAAGACGGTAGATGGTCCCCGGGGTTTTGCCGCCGTGCACCACGTCGAGCACGAGGATATGGTGATAGTTTTGGAAAAGATAAAAGATGTCCTGCGTGAAGGTGCCGCCGTCGAGAAAATCCACCGCCTCGGTGGGCCACGATTCCTGGGCGAGATCTTGGACCGCGTGGACGCCGACGCCTTCGTCCGTGAGGAGCAGGTTCCCCACGCCCAGTACCAACAGGTGTTTCATGCGCTCTCCTGCACTTGTCTCGAAAGTCAAAAAAGGGCCGGCGAACCGGCCCTTTGGGTGATCAATGGGGCATCGAACTAGCCGATGTGCACCACGTGCTCTTCACCGGTCTCCGCGTGCAACACGTGCACGGCACAGCCCAGTCACGGGTCGAAGGCGCGGATGAGGCGCCCGACGTTCACCGGGTTCTTGATGTCCGGAACCGGTACGCCGATGAGGGCCTGCTCCACCGGGCCGCGCTGGCCCATGTCGTCGCGTGGGTTGCAGTTCCACAGCGTGGCGGACACCACCTGGTAGTTGTCGATCTTTTTGTCCTTGATCTTGAGGTAATGCAAGAGCGAGCCCCGGGGGGCCTCGGTGAATCCGGTGCCTTCGGCGCTGTCCGGGATCTCGGGCTTGGCGTAGGTCTCGGCCTCGGGCTTGACCTCTTTGAGCCACTTTTCGATGGCCTTGGCCACGAAATAGGTCTCCTCGGCCCGGGCCACGTGACGACCCATGATGGAGAAGGCCTTGTCGCCCAGGTCACGGAAGTTCTTGGCGTCGATGCCGTAGAGTTCCTTGAGGAGTTTTTGTCCTACCGGGCTCAGAGCGGGATTGGTGATCCACATGCGGGCCAAGGGGCCAGCCTCGCAGGGTTTGTCTTTGTAGCGCGGGGCTTTGACGAAGCTGTAGGCGCCGGCCTTGTCCGGATTGGGGTTGGTCTCGCCCTCGCTGTAGTGGAGCCCGCCGGGCTTGGAGTAGTCGAAGAAGGAGTACTTGACGTACTCTTTGATCAATTTGGGATCAAAAGGTTCGTCCTTGCCGTCGATGTAGACGCCGGGCTTGTGGAGCGAGGTCTTGCCGTCGTCATCCAAGGGGAAGACTCCGAAGGAGATGACGTTCTTGTAGCCCACGCCTGTTGCAAAGAGGTCGGTGTAGACCGAACCCAGGGTGTAGATGAGCGGCAGATACTCGTCCGTGACGAACTTGAGGACCTCTTTGAAGCGGGCGGCGTAGTCGGCGATGCGCTCTGCAGTGGGGATCTGTGTGGCGCCGCCACCCACCATGCCTTGCACGTGCGGCATGCGGCCGCCGAACATGGCCACCATTTCGTGGCAGATGCGCCGCACTTCCAAGGCCTTGAGGTATTGATCCAGCCCGTACTTGTTGGTGGACTCCGCCTTGGCCTTGTCCTTGATGCGGTCGGTGATGAGGTCGGCGTTGGCGTAGCGGGGCACGAAAGGCGCCACATCCGGGCCTTTGACGTAGTCGAGAGCAGCCAGATGGTAGAAGTGCAGGATGTGCGACTGCAGGTAGTTGGCGCCAAAGATCAGGTTGCGGACGATGCGGCCGTTGGTGGGCGTCTTGACGCCAAACGCGGCGTCCTGGGCCATGACCGAGGCCGTGCAATGGGCGGTGGGACAGACACCGCAAATGCGCTGGACGATCTGGGACGAATCCCGAGGATCGCGGCCACGCAGAATCTGCTCGAACCCGCGGAACATCCCACCGTAACAGCGGGCGTCCACGACCACGCCGTCTTTCACTTCCACTTCGACTTTGAGGTGGCCTTCGATTCGGGTGACCGGGTCAATGGGGATCCGGACCGTATCACCCGCGCCACCATGGGGCGTCGTTGCTTGGGACACAGGAAACCTCCTTATTCAGCCACGTAGAAAGGCGATTTGCCGTCCGGGAAGTCCGGCTCCACGCAACCGATGCACACGGCGTTTTCCACACACCAGTTGATGCCGTTGTTCCAGCGGCGCTTGAAGCAGTCCGCATAGGTGGACGGACCTTTGCATCCCAGCTCCGCTTTGCACCCTGGCTTGGTGAAGGTGGGCGCGAACTGGGCGTTGTCGTAGAGCTCGACGTACGGGCAATTTTCGTGAATGTTCTCGCCGTAGAAGAGCATGGGGCGGCCGTAGTCGTCGAGTTCCGGCAGCGGATGCTCTTTGGGGTTGAGCACATGGCTCCAGGCCGCCACGAGCGTTCCCACCATCCAGTCCGGATGGGGCGGGCAGCCAGGGACGTTGACCAGCAAGGTATTGATCTTCTCTTGCTCGAAAAAGTCTTTGAGGCTCGTGGCGCCGGTTACGTTGCCCTGGGCCGCAGGGATGCCGCCGTACGCAGAGCAGGTGCCGATGCCTACCGTGGCCAGGGCCTTGGGGGCGAGCTCGCGCACGAGCTCCATCATGGTGATTTCCTTGTGATTGCCCTTGGCGTCCGTGGTTTCGCCCACGATGCAGTAGCGGCCTTCCTTGGCCGTGGGGATGGCGCCTTCCACCAGCAGGAAGAAGTTGCCCTTGAACTTGTTCGCCACGGCGTACATGTGCTCCAAAGCCATGTGTCCCTCGGAGCCCATGACCGTGGGATGGAACTCCAAGCTGATGACATCAAGAAGGATTTCTTTGATGCGCGGATGCACCGAGTTGAGGAGCGATACCGAGCATCCCGTACACCCCTGTCCCTGTACCCACAATACCGGCGCCTTTTTGGCGCCTTCGGTCATGGCATGAAGCACTCCCGGATGGCACATCCGGGAAATGCTGAGCCCTGCCACGCCGGCGGAGCACAGTTTGACGAATTCTCGTCGTGAAAGACTCATAACCCGCCTCCTTAAACGTGTATGGTCATCTGTGACCGATTTCACGAAAGGCGGGCTATCGTGAAAATCTCAGATAAGTCAACGTATTTTGTATTGTATTTGTCGATATGAAGTATTGCGGATGCCGTCTATCTCCGGGGAAAGACGGCGCGGGTCCCACCTTCCTGCCACAGGAATTGGAACACGCGTTCGCCGTCGGAAAAGAAGGTGACCGACCCGTGGATAGGCTCGGGATGGTCGTCGTCCGGGCCGTAGACGTAGATGAAGCGATTGAAGCGGTGGAGTCTGCGGCGAAATCCATGGCCTGGGTCGTGGAGCCAGAGCCTCCCTTGGGCGTCTCGCTCGATGGAGATGGGATCTCCCTGCCAGTGAAACGTCCCCACATAATTGTCTTCCACGAACTCTTCGGTGGCCAGGCCGTGGAGAAAACGAGCCTCTGCCCCATGTTTGAGACGGTCCGCACCGGCCTCGTTGGCGAGGAGCACGGGACCGTGGGGGTGGGGCGACGCCCATGGGCCGCTCGGGAGACCTTTGGGAAGCTCTACTTCCATAACGGTTGGCGGGGGAGTCCCTATGTGCGCCCCGCGTAAGGCTCGCCCCACGGTCAGGTGCAGACATATCGACCCGGTGAGACACAGAGCCGCCAGGAGAGAGATTGGGTAGGGCTGGGACATAGTGTTACGATTTTTTGTTTAATATTTATTTTTCTACTTTATAATTTTATTTTTTGCTCGTAAATCCAAAAAATTGATTTTTTTAGGGACGTCGCATCGCAAAAGAGGATTAGGAAAACTTCAAGTTCGTTACCTATATTGACCTTTATCAAAAAACAATGGTATCAAAAAATATCTTGCGGAAGTGGTCCTGGGGTCAAGGCCAGCGGCATGTACTGCCGCTGGTCCGATATATTCAACCGATGGAGGTGTGTTATGAAGTTTGCGGTCGGATTAGGCAAACCGGGCGCCGAGGAACGACTGGCACAGCATGGGATCACCCGTCGTGATTTCATGAAGTTCTGTTCCACCATTGCCGCGGTCATGGGTATGGAGGCGTCTTTTGCCCAGAGGATCGCCGAGGCCATGACGGCCAAGAAACGTCCTTCGGTGGTGTGGCTCCACAACGCCGAGTGCACCGGATGTTCCGAGTCTATCTTGCGTACGGTGCGGCCGTTCATTGATGACCTCATCCTTGATACCATCAGCCTTGACTACCATGAGACCATTATGGCCGCCGCAGGCCACAAGGCCGAGGAGGCCCTAATGGTCTCATGGTAG
>DPEO01000160.1 GCA_003530935.1 Desulfomicrobiaceae bacterium
AGCCCGTAGGGCAGGAAGGCGAGCTTGGTCAGGACGCGATGGAACTCGTTGTTGATGAGGGCATAGCCCTTGCCGTAGCCGAGGTCCGACTCGTGCTCGATCTTGAACTTCTTGCAGATGTAGTCCGCGCACATGCGGTAGGCGTTGTCGACGGTGTCGAGCACCACGGTCTTGAAGCCGTGCTTGCCATCGGCGATCTCGCCGCAGGCGGCGAGCAGCTCCTCCCAGCTGCTCACCGGCGCCTGGTACACCTCCAGGGCGTTCAGGCCCGGCTCCGTGGCCAGGAACAGCGCGCCGTCGGCCTGCGAACACCAGGTCGACTTGCCGATCTTGCTCGGGCCGTAGACCAGCACCGTGAGACCGGCCAGGTCCTGCTTGGGCGGGGTTTTCTTCGTGGGCAGCATTTTCGTTCCTCCTTCTTCGTGTCCTCAGAACGCCGGGGCCTCTTCGCACGAGGACCCGTCCCGCAGCTCTTCATGCGGGGGGACTTTCCGGTACAGGTTCTCGATGACGTTGGGGCTGCCGCCGGAACGGCAGAGCGGGAAGTAGGCGCAGGGGCGCCGGTAGTGGAAACAGAACGCGGTGTTCCGGTAGAAAGCGCCCCGCCGCCTGGCGTCGAGAAAGGCCTGGGTCAGCTCCCACAGCTCCGTCTGCAGGGCGGCGAACTGGTCGCGGGAGATGTAGAGGGTCTCCCGGTGGAACATCCCGGGCTCCGCGTACTTGGCGGCCAGACGCTCCTGGAACGCCTCGTCACTCTCGGGGAGCCTGCGCCTGGCGGAGCTCTTGCCGGTCTTGGAGCGTGCGGCCAGCTTCCGCCGCCGCTCCTCGAACTCGGCCTCGGTCTCGCCGCGGCCTTGCTGGAGACGCGCCTTGACCAGGATGTTGTAGATGATCCCCGCGATGCGCAGCCCCAGCGTCCGCTCGACGTACCAGGCGTAGAGAATGATCTGGAAGTCGGTCCACAGGCGCTCCAGGTAGTCGGCGTCGATCTGCGAGGCGGTCTTGTGCTCCAGCAGGAAATGCTCGTCGGCGATCCGGACGATCCCGTCCACCCTGCCGGCCAGCGCGAAGCTCCGGCTCGAAGCGCCCGTGGCGGGATTGACGATCTTCCCCTCGAAGGTCTTCTCCAGCGCGACGACCTCGAACTCCTCGGTGGGATAGCGCGCGGCGTAGCCCTTCATCATGGCGGTGGCCAAGTGCCAGTCGTGCTGCTCACGCTCGTCCTGGGCCCGGTTGGGGCACGCCCGGTCGATGTGGTCCAGCACCGCGGGCAGATCCCGGTCCCGGTGCCAGATCTCCAGGCACTCGTGGATCAGCGAGCCGAAGGAGAGGTTGTGGTCGCGCTCGAGCGGCACCAGCTCGTGGATGTAGCGCCACTCGCAGGCCTTCCGGCAGTTCCGGAACAGGCTCCACATCGAGTAGGTGGTGAGCACAGGGCCGCTCATCGCGCCGCCCCCATGGCACGGAGCGGGGCGTGCGGCGCTTGAGTCTCGTCGACCCGCTCGACCTTGAAGGCCTCCTCGCCGAACTCCCGCGTCAGGAAGCCAGTGAAGATGCGCGCGATGTGGCGCCCCACCTCGGTGCCCGCGTCGACCACGCAGGCCCGCTTCTTCTCGTCCAGGCAGAAGGATGCGTCGAGACGCACCAGGGAGCGCCCGTGCAGGCTCTCCGTCGCCAGCACCGCAAGGAGCAGCGACTCCTCGACATCCCGGAAAGGGACGTCGTCGGAGAAGTTGTATCGGTAGATGTCGCGTTTCATGACTTTGCCTCCGTTCCCGTCGCTTGCGGTTCATGGGAGGGGCGCCCCGGGCCCGGGATCCGGGCCGCCTTCCGGCGACCCGTTTCCCGAACCCGTTCCTTACCTACCGGAGGGGAGCCGGGACCGTCGGCGGCGATCACAGGTAGTCCCGGAGGCCGGCGTCCTCGAAGATGGCGCGCAGCTTCTTGATGGACTCGTAGATCGTTCCCCGCGGGATGCCGGTGTCGCGGGAGATCTCGGTCACGCTTTCCGTCTGAAGGCGCTGGCACAGGGTGCGCAGCTCCGGGGGAAGCGAGGCGATGACGCGCCCCAGGTCTATGGAGAGATCCCGCAGCTCGGCCGCCGGGCGCGACAGCTTGCCCGTGCGGCGCAGGTACTCCTCCTGGTCGATGGTCTCCAGCCGTTCGATGGAGCCGCCCTCGTCGTCCTCCAGACGGTCGTTGAGGGAGCAGGTGCAGAGGCGGTAGTCCCGCATGCCGGCCTTGCGCGCCTCGATGATCGTGGCGACCTTGTGCTCGACGATGCGGGCGATGAAGGTGTTGCGCTGCGCCCTGTCGGGGTTGTACTTGGGCAGGCGGCGGAGCAGGTCGAGCATCATTTCCTGCTCCAGGTCCTCGCGGTCGGACTCGGTGAATCCGGCCCGGCCGACCAGCTGCCTCGCCTTGTGCTTGATGATCCGGACTGCATACTCGTCGATCCCTTCGTAGCGATTGTCGAAACCCATCTGAGCCTCCTCGCGGCCGAGGAGGAGCTCGTGTGGGTGTCGACCTTGTCCGGGATGGCCGCCCTATCCGTCGCTTGCGGAGGCATTGCGAGTTCGCCGGTTCTGGCGACACCCACAACGACCTCCGCTCTGCGGCCAGTCTGTTGTCTGGTGACTGACGTTCAGGCCCGGGCCCTATGCCCGGACCGCCTCTTCCACGCTCATGCGGAACGGGAGCCCGTGCTTGATCTCGAGGATCTCCACCGTTCCGTCGCCGAGGCGGCTGAGGTGCGTGAAGAACTCCACCGCCTGGGCTTTCAGGGCGAAGTCGTCCGACCCGAGCTCACGTCTCGGGCCGTTTTCTCCGCCGAACTTGATCTCGCGCACCACGCGCGGGGGCGGATCGAGCACCGGCTCGCCGCCGCGCACGGCCAGCCCCTCGATCCGCCCGAAGTTGATCTCCTGCATCAGCTCCAGCAGGCGTCTCCGCGCAGGAGTGAGGGACGCCTTGGTCGTCACTTCGCTCATTCCGGACCTCCTTTCCGCGCCGCACGGCGCGAACGAAAAAGCCCCCCTGGGAGGGAGGTCCGGCGGGGATTCCTCCCAGGGGGGCAACCACCCGGTCTCCCGGGCGTGTCTCTACGGGATGAAGGTCCCGCCGGACCTTTCACCCCTCACTGGCGAAATTTCGATGGGAGGCCGGGGGAACGGTGGGTAGAGCACGGTTAGGCCGCTCTAACCGATTGATGTGACGGGGAATCTCAGAGCGAGGGCGGGGGAACTTTTTGTTGAATTTTTTTCCGGGGGGTCAGCGAATTTTCGCTGGGAGGGACGGGACTGGTTATTCGTCGGGGAGAATCGAAAACCGGGCCTGCCAGCCCTTGCCGTCGTCTGTTACGCGGAAAGGATCCCCTTCGATTCTGAAGAAAGATCGAAGGTTCTCAGCCAGCTTCTCCCGGCGTTTCTGGTTCTTTCGGTGCGCATGCGGGCTGGTCCAATCGAGAACACCCCGCCCCTCAGAGAAGGCATAGAGCAGCTTCCACTGGACGGTCGGCTCTCCGTTCTTCTTGTTGGCCATGCCCATTTGGGTATAGTTGTAAACGCCGCCGGCCGATTTCATTTTGACCGATACGGTGTGCCCGTCTTTGAAGCGAATACTGACGTCGCCCCATGTCGAACCGGGCGGCGTGGGAAAGAAAGCCATGGAATCGCTATCCTTGGGCGAGGGCAGGACGGTCTGTCGAAACTCCGACCAGATTTCTTCGACCGGACGATTCGTAGTAAGAGCCCCCTTGTCATCCCAGACGAGGAATTCCGAGAGCGGGAAAAAGGCCGCATCCCGCCTCCGCAGGAAATCCTCACAATCCGATCCATGCAGGTCTCGTGTCGGAGCCAGCAAAACGAAGGGCTTGTCGTTTCTCGCCACCAAGGCCTCAACCACCCGACGGTATTCTTCTGGTTCGATTTGGAATGTCATGAAGACCGGGAAACGGAATCCCGCATAGGGAAAGTACGTTCCAATCCGAAAGGTCATGGGCAAGCGGTCCACGGACGCCTTCTCGTCCTGGGTAATCTGGAGAGCTGAGGCGATGCTTGCGCCAAGCGCGGAGCGGTTCAGCTCGTAGACGACGATATCCTGTCTGCGTAGCGGGATGGCTTCACAGCGTCTCGGTGTGCACCGGCACACGGCGACGATGTCATCTGGAGCGTGCTCCACAACGGCATGCACGCACCCGCATCCCTTCGGCTCAGGACAGGGATAGCCGGTCGCCAGCTTTCCGTTGGGTCGCAGGAAGACCTCGACCAGCTCGTACTCGTCCCCGAGTAGAGATCTCCACTCCTGGGTGACGGCGGCGAGTCCGGGGATCCGTTCAAGTGCCTGCCATAGACGCAACGGTGCCCTCATGGTCTTCCTGCCTGTTCGTCACAATGAAACCGCGCTTCACGAGCCACTCTTCGACAACGGCGCTGTCGTCATCCCGCGTGTACTGAGCGATGTTCGACGGCCTGATCGTCACGGTCCGTGGCGTCTTCGAATCGCTGAACTTCACCTGAAAACTGGCGCGGATGATCCGACTTTTCGCTGGCAGGGTGCGGCCTCTGGCTTCGAATGCAGCGAAGACGTCCGAAGCCTTGCGGATCTCGATTTCGTTCTCCGATCCGCCCCAGAAGAAATGAATCTCCTTCAGCTTGACCCATTCCATTCCGTCCACGTCCGTGCAGACCAAGGCGGCCGGCCCATCGGTCCTCAGCGGCTCGAGCGTGTACTTCCCCGTGCCGGGGAAGAAGTCCTCGCCGCCGAACAGATGCAGGCCGAATTTCCTGCGGTAAAGGTCCTTCTCCCACTTCGATGCCGCGTTGATCCGCAGCTCACCAATGGAGGGTTCGTAGACCAGGACGTCGTGTTTCTCCGGCCGGTAGAACACGCTCGTCGACTGGCCGGCCTCAAGGCTGCCTTCCCGCTTGTAAGGTTCCCCGTGCCGGACAAGAAACCAGATGGCATCCTTCTTCGGGTAGACGAAAACGCGGGAGCCGCGACCGCGCTTCTTCTTCTCGAACAGATCGTCCAGGTCGTCTTGCAGGGCGACCAGTGTCTTTGCGGTGGGATTCTTGAATGCAGGGACAGGCGAAGTCTCGGTCTGGAAGTATTCGAACGAGCGGGGACGGGTCAGGTATTGCTCGGCGTGCTTGCGCTCGAGAAGGTCCCTGTCATGGAGCCAGACCTGGACGGCGACATCGGCGGGCGTAGGGTCGGGGTTGCCATCCAGGTGGATGCCGTTCCGTTCCACCTCGTGCAGCAGTTCATCCATGCCCTCTGGAGTCGCCATTTCGTGGATGAAGTACAACGCATCCGCCAATTCCTTGGGCGTGTCGCTGTCCGGAGTCATGAAGACCTGGACGATCCCTTCGTAGTCGAGGCCGTCCGCTTGGCCTGGTGGTGGCAACGATACGCCTCGGCCGTTGAAGAAGGCTGCGTGAGGTTGCAGGAGAGCGATCAAGTGCTCCTCCGCGATAGCCTTCAAACCATCAGGATGGGAAAACCGCCGAAGGTTGTACGTCGCCACTTTCTGTCCTCCTTTTCATGACGCGTTTGTGGTGGCCCTGCGTCCCGGATCCAATCGCCTGACACCGACCACCTTTCCGAGAATCCGCAGATCCTCGCTGGGGCCGATGGGAATCGGTGGGTACTTCGGATTCTCGGGCCTGAGCTCGATCTTCTCCTCCCGGATATAGAGACGTTTCACGGTCGCCTCTTCGCCGAGAAGGGCCACCACGATATCCCCGCTCTCGGCCACGGGCTGCTGCCGCACGATGACGAGGTCACCCTCATGGATATCAGCCTTGATCATGCTGTCGCCGTCGACCACGAGGGCGAAACAGCGACCCCGCGAAGCGGTTCCGCCCTCCACCAGCACCTCGCCGATGATGTTTTCCTCGGCGAAGAGGGGCTGTCCCGCGGCCACCCTCCCGAGGATGGGAACGGGGACGAGATCGGTGATCTCGTCTTCCGGCTCGCGGACCACCGCGAGCCCCCGGGCCTTGCGGGGCTCGCGCTTCAAATAGCCTTTACGGACGAGCTGGTTGACCTGGGCATGCGCGCTTGCGTGGGTGATGCCGAGTATCTCGGCGAGCTCCTGGATCGTCGGCGGGTAGCCCTTGCGGGCGATGAAGTCCCGGATCTCCCTCAGCGTCCGTCTCTGATGTTCGGTAATGCTGACGATGGGACGCCGCCCGGGACCGCCCTTTCTTCTCTTGGCGGGCCCCTTCGTCTGGTTTGATTTCATAACCGCCGTCCTTATGTCGACCGTTCTTGACAAGAGCAACGTTCCATCTCTCCTCGCTGAACGAACCGGACCGCGGAGCGCAGGCGCACCGCGGCCACAGATACCACATTATACGGGCTTACATACATCAGGTCAAATGAAAAACGATGCTTCCCGAGACATTCCAACAAGATAGGTCGGTCCCGGTGAGAGGAAGACGGCGGGAAGTGAGAGCGAGAGGGTTCCCTGATGGGCGAGGGTTTGGGAGTGGCCGCGGGTTATCGAGCTGCCCGCGCCGCGTCCTGTGCGTCGGACAGTTTGGGCATCCGTTCCTTGAGAAGCGCCTTCCACATCTTGCGCTGGCGGTTCCAATGGGGGACGGCGGCGATGGGGCGGACGTCCCGCTCGCGGATCGGGTCGCGGCCCTTCACGGTCCTGGGCAGGAACAGGATCTCCTCCTGGATGTCGGGCGCCAGGTTGAGGAGGTTCATGATCTGCGTGATGCGGGCCCGGGTCACGTAACCCAGCCGGGCGAGGTCCGCGTAGTCCCGCACCTCCCCACGGCGGACGATGCCATCGAACTTGATCGCCAGAGCCATGAGGCGCGTGATCCGAGGGACGTTGCCCGGCTCGATATCCCGCGGACCAATGCCCGAGCCGTCCGTGCGTTTCCTACCGTTGTGTCTGGGCTTGAAGGTCCACCGGACCTTGATGGTCCCGGTGACTGCGCTCGTCTGATTACGCCTCATGCTCGCCTCCATGGACCATGTTGGCTTCGTTGCAGAGCGCCTTGATGCCCAGGGACCGGAAGCTGACCGTCACGCTGCCGTCGCGCCCGTCGTAAGCGATGCGGTCGATGAGGAGATGCATCACCCGGTGCCGCTCGCGCGAATTCAGGGACTCCCATACCGGGTCGAAGATGGACAGCGCCTTGACCAGGTCACTCTCGTCGACGGTCTCGCGTTCGAGCGAGAGGACCTCCTCGCGTATAGAGGTCATGCGCTGTTCGATGCTCCGGATCTGGTCCTGCAGGTCGGCCAGGCGGTCCGCTGTGAGTGATACGTCCGAACCAGGCGCGGCCGGCATCAATGCCAGTTCCCGGAGCTTCGCATGCAGCCGGCGGAGTTTCTTCTCGAGGGTGCGACGTTCGCGTTCCAGCTCGATCATCCGCTTCTCGCTCTTCCCGCGGACCTGGCGGATGGTTTCAGCGACGATCTCCCCGTCGCTCCCCAGCCCGCGAATGTGGTCCACCACGAACGTCTCGAGGTCATGGGCGTTCACCGACTTCGTGGGGCAGGCGTCCCAGCCGCGCTGCTGGGCGTTGAGACAGACATAGTACCGGTAGCGTCTGCCGTTCTTCTTCGCCGTGTAGGTGTGCACCATGGCCGTGTTGCACGGCACGCAGTAGAGAAGTCCCTTGAGCAGCGCTCCGTACTTGTTCCGCACCTCCTTCCCGCCGTTCCGACCGTTCCGGCGCAGCAGTTCCTGAACGCGTTTCCAGACCTTCGCATCCACGATTGCGTCGTGCTCGCCCGGGTAGATCGTCCCCTTGTAGCTCACCTTGCCGATGTAGATGACGTTGGTGAGCAGGCGGAAGAGTGTGTTCTTGGTGAAGGGTGCGCCCCCGCGTTCGTTTCCCTTCTTCGTGATCCAGCGCTTGTTCCTCCACCCGCGGCGGTCGAGCTCACGGACAACGGGAATGAGCGAGCGGTGTTCGAGATAGAGCTCGTAGATGGCACGCACCTGCGCGGCCTCTTCCTCGTTGACGATCAGGCGGCCGCCCCGGGGGGCCACGTCGTAGCCCAGGACCAGGCCGCCGCCCATCCACTTGCCCTTGCGGCGCGCGGCCGACATCTTGTCCCGCGTGCGTTCGGCGATGATCTCCCGCTCGAACTGCGCGAACGAGAGCAGGATGTTCATGGTGAGCCGCCCCATGGAGTTGGTGGTGTTGAACTGCTGCGTCACCGATACGAAGCTGACGCCGTGTTTTTCGAAGGTCTCCATGATCCGGGCGAAGTCGAGCAGTGAACGGCTCAGGCGGTCCACCTTGTAGACGACCACGCAGTCGATCTCACCGGCTTCGATGTCGGTAAGCAACCGTTTGAGCGCCGGACGCTCCATGTTGCCGCCGGTGAAGCCGCCGTCGTCGTAGCGTTCCGGCAGGCAGACCCAACCCTCGTGCTTGTGGCTCAGGATGTATGCTTCGGCGCTTTCCCGTTGGGCGTCGAGGGAGTTGAAGTCCTGGTCGAGCCCCTCGTCGGTGGACTTGCGGGTATAGATGGCACAACGGACCAGGCCGTCGCGGCGCTGGGGCGGGGCTCCCGTTCCTCTGGCCTGTTCCGCCTGGGTGTAGCTTCCTTCGTTCAAGGTCATACTCATCCGGTCCTCCTTCCACGTTTTTCGGCCGTTCCGCTCGCGGGCGTGCCGTCGCCTGCGAGGCCGAAGAAGAGGAAGCCGTTCCACTTGGTGCCCGTGACCTCGCGGGCGATGGCGGAGAGCGACTTGTACCGCCGCCCCTCGTACTCGAACCCTTCATCGAGCACCTTCACCACCACGCTTCGACCCTTGTACTCTCTTACGAGCAGGGTGCCGGGCAGGGGCAACCGACGGTCGCGTGAGGCCGGGAGCCTTCCGCGCACGCTCCGGTCCCGCTCCTCGGCCGAGCCGGACTTGTGCCGGGCGCGGGGAGCGCGGATTCTGAGATCGGCGTCGTCGGCCAGTTCCTCGGCGCGCCGCCGGGCCCGCTCGGAGAGGTCGCCTTCGGCGAGGGCCTGGAGCCGCCAGGCGATCCGCTTGCGCAGAAAGTCCTTGTGGTGGGAGCGCGTCTCTTCGCCGAAGACCTCGAGGTACTTCTCCCGGAGCTCCCCGACCGTCATCCGGGAGAGGCTCATGATCTCCTTGTAGGTGTCCGTGTTCATCCGAAACCTCCTTTCGACGTTCTCTCTTCCACGCCGCGGCCAGGTGATCTCCGCGGCTTCTCGGGGCGCTAACCCCTTGTGGAATGAAGGCTTCGGTGGCCCGAACTATCAAGGCGATTCTCGGTAAACTCTTGAGATTCTTCGGGTTGCGCCACCTCAAGAGGGAGCGGGCCGCCCTCAATCATGAACCGCCGCGCCTTGACGTGGCGCAGGTAGCCACTGGCCAGGATGGAGGCGAGCTCCGAGACGGTCTCCCGGGGCGTCATCAGGCGAGGGTCGCATTGCTGCATGTGGTTCCTCCTCCGCGGGGGCCGCGGGTGAGGATCTGCGTGGGCGTCGCCGGCGGAAGCGGGGCTCACTCCGCGGTAAGGACCGATGCAGGTCGCTTGCGGACCTGCCCACAGGCAGGCCTGGCGACACCCACAACGGTCTCCGCTTCGCGGCCGTCCCGCCGTCTGGTGGTTGGCGTCACGCCGGGCCGCCGGTCGCGGCGCCGGCCTTCGCTGGGTTACCTACCGGAGGGGAGTTCGAAACGTCGGGTGGGTACCCCGCCTGCAACCTGGCTGTTAAACAAGACGGGCTGTGAAACGGAGAATCGGAGAGTTCGAAGAGGATATGCGTGGGTTGCGCCTGCAACCGTGGGGGTTGCGCTTGGACCCCACGCGCTTCATCTCGAACCGGAGAATCAAGGGGGATGTGCGCGGGGTCGTAACTCCGCGTGAATCAAGGAGAAAAGCAAAGACCCCGCCGGGTCATCCCGACGGGGTCTCGCGTTAACCAAGAACCGCCAGAGTTGGCGGATTGAAATCTGGCTCCCTGGGACGGACTTGAACCGCCAACCTAGTGGTTAACAGCCACCCGCTCTGCCGATTGAGCTACCAGGGAGTGCTCGTGGCGAGAGCCCCTCTATGGGCATGGGGAGTCAGATGTCAAGCAAAAACTTGCGCCAACAATCGGCTGCAAAGTCGAAGCCGCGTGGAGGGGAAGACGAGCCTTGCGTTGGCAGGAGCGCTTGGTCTAGGGCAGGGGTATCTGTTTCGGGAGGTTCTTCCATTGGATGCCGCTTCGTACCAGCTCTTGCGCTTAGCTCTCGATAGCCTGCCGTATGTGATCGGGGTCATGGACAGTGACCACCGTATTCTCGTCTACAACGCCGCGGGCATGCGCCTTGTTGAAGAGTCGGAGCCGTCTCGGGTTTTGGGGCGGCGCTGTTTTGAACTCATCGGCAAAAGCACCCCGTGTGCCGATTGTCCGGTGGAGGCGGCGCTGACCACCGGGCAATCCGTATGTCTGACGCGCTTCGAGCCGGCCTTGGGGCGGTATTTCCATTGCGAGGCGATCCCCGTCACCGATGCCGAGGGCCGTACCCTGGTGGTGGAAGTGTTGCGGGAGCTGTCGGGAAGCGGCGGAGAACACGTGGCGGGCCAGCAGCAGCCAGGGGACTTCCTCACGAGTCCGCTTCGGGAGCGGCTTGCTCTGGCGGAGGATCGTTTCCGCACCCTGGTGGAATTCATGCCTCTTTCGGTGATGCAATTCGATGCCCAGGGGGTGGTGCACTTCGTCAACCGCTGGCATCTGGCCCATTTTGCCGGGGGACTGCCGGCGTCCCACTTTTTGGGCCGGCGCATCGATGCCTTGGAGGCCATCCGCTCTGCCGGCGTGGGCACCCAATTGCTTCGGGTGCTTTCGGGAGATCCTGTAGAGCTGTTGGAAGTGCGGGTGCCGCGCTTTGCCGACGGCCGCTCCGGCTACCAGAGCATGTGGGCCGTGCCGTATGTGCGTGACGGCCGTATCGAAGGGGGCATTCTCCTGCGTCAGGATGTCACGGCGCAGGTGCGCATGCAGCAGGAACTCCGGCAGAGTGAGGAGCGTCTCGCCCTGGCTTTGGACGCTGTGGAAGACGGTCTGTGGGATTGGAACCTGGTGACCAACGAGGCCTATTTCAGCCCCCGGTACTACACCATGCTCGGCTACCAGCCAGGGGAGTTTCCCGCGAACTATGCGTCCTGGAAGCGGCTCGTACACCCAGACGACCTGGAGCCCACGCAGCGCCGCATCGAGGCCGCCATTGCCGCGGGCCTGGGATTTCGGGTGGAATTTCGCTGCCGCACCAAGGACGGGCAGTGGAAATGGATCGAGGGCCGCGGTCGGGTGGTGGAGTTCGATGACGGCAGACCCGTGCGCGCCATCGGCGTACACACGGACATGACCGAGCGCATGCAGGCGCGCCAAGCCCTGCTGGATGCCCGTGAAGCCGCCGAGGCCGCCAGCCGCGCCAAAAGCGAGTTTCTCGCCAACATGAGCCACGAGATCCGCACGCCCCTCAACGGCATGATGGGCATGCTGCAGCTCTTGCTCATGACCGATCTCTCCGACGAACAGGCCGAGTTCGTGCGTACCGGCATGGAGTCCTGTCAGCGGCTCACCCGGCTCCTTTCGGACATCCTGGACCTTTCCCGCCTGGAGTTCGGCGGCTTTACCCTGCGCACTGCGCCGTTTGACCTGCACCAGGCCGTGGACGATGTCTGCCGCCTCTTTGCCTTTAGCGCCCGCATGAAAGGCATCACCCTGCACTGGCATGTGGATCCGGCCGTGCCCCGGCAGGTGGAGGGTGACGGCGCGCGGCTGCAGCAGATCCTCTCCAACCTGGTGGGCAATGCGGTGAAGTTCACCCAGCATGGTGCGGTGCAGGTGGAGGTCCGCCGCCTGCCGGTGCCGCTGGGTGAGGCCGAGCGCATCTATTTTTCCGTGCAGGATACCGGGGTGGGGATTGCCCCCGAGGTGCTGCCGCGGCTCTTTACCCCCTTTTTCCAGGCCGACGGCTCCATGACCCGGCCCTTTCAGGGAGCGGGCCTTGGGCTTGCCATCGTCAAGGAGCTCGTTCGCCGCATGCAGGGGGTGCTGAGTGTGGAGAGCGAGCCGGGTGAGGGCACGACCGTGCACTTCGTGCTCCCCTTGCGGCCGGCGCGTCGGGCGGTGGAGGCAGCGGCGGATCCGGCCCTGCCGTATGGGGCCTCGGGCCGCGTGCTGGTGGTGGAAGACGACCCCATCAACCGCATGGCCGCCACCCATCTCCTCTCCCGCCTGGGGTATGAGGTGCTCACCGCGGCCACCGGCGCTGACGGCGTGGCGGTGGAGGCTGCCGAAGCGGTGGACGCGGTGCTTTTGGACATTCAATTGCCGGATATGGACGGCGTGGAAGTGGCCCGCCGCATCCGCGCCCGGCATGCCGGCGGCGGCCCGCCTTTGGTGGCCCTCACGGCCTTCGCCATGCCGGGGGATCCCGAGCGTTTTTTAGCAGCGGGCATGAATGCCTATTTGGCCAAACCGGTGGATTTTCCGACCTTGGCGGCGACCTTGGCGCGGGTCCTCAAGCACGAGTAGGAGGGGATATGCACGGATGGATTGTGCTGGCCCATGGCAGTCGGGAGCCTCGGGCGCGGGAGTCTTTCGAGCGGCTTGTGGCCCGCTTGGGGACCATGGTGCCGGACTGTACCGTGGTGCCGGCCTACTTTTCCCTCGGCGAGCCGGACCTGCCGACCCAGGTGGGAGCCCTGGCCGCGGCCGGGGTGCGGCATATCCGCATCCTGCCGCTTTTTCTCTTGGACGGTGTGCATCTGCGCCGTGATATCCCTGCCTTGGTGGCGGAGCTCGCCCAGCGCTGGCCTGCGGTGGAGGTGCGCCTGGAGCCGGGCCTGCACGACGATCCGGGCCTCTTGGCGCTCCTTGCCCAGCGCCTGCGTGGGTAGGGATCGTCTCCCTTTCTGGATATTCTTTCGCAGTTTTTTTCGCTGATGCCCGTGGGCCTCGCCTCCTTGGCCCGATGCCTGCCGCCTGTCACTGCCTTGTGACTCGTGCGGCATCATGCTGCCGTTTTTTTCTGACATCACCCTTCCACGACAACCGTAGGGAGGGCGCATGGTATCGACAGCGAGCAAAGACATGGTGGCGCGGCTGCAGGCGGCGCTGGGCTATGGCGGCATCGGGGATTTGCCTTTTCTTGCGGCAGACGCCACCGCCGGGTCGGAGACGGAGCTCCAAACCGCGGTCATCGGGCCGCGGGAGCGGGTGGATCTGCCGCGCACGGTGATGGCCTCGCGCTACGTGCAGGGGCTCAAGCGCCGGGCGGCCACGGGGGAGTATCCGGCCCGGGTGCTGGAACGCCTCGAGGCGGTGCTGGAGCCAGGCCCGGGAGAGGTGTGGGAGAACAGCTGGGTGCGGGTGCCCATGGCGCGGCTTTCGGCCGTTGCCCGCAAGGTGCTGGATGCGGACCTGGCGGCGGACAAGTCGGCACTCCATGGCCCGCGGCGCAGCGACAGCGCCGACTTTTTCGTGGAGGAGGCCGGAGAGACCTGGCTGCGCATCCCGGTGAGCTATCTCTTGAAGCTTTCCCTCGCCCAGGCCATGGACGGCCCCTTGCGCGGCGAGGCCCATGTGGCTCGCAGGCTTTTTCCTCTCTTTTCCAATGACAATACTTCGCCGGAGACGGTGTCCTTCGCGCCCCTGCCCTGTCATGAAGGCGGCCTGGCCGTGGCGCGGGAGACCTGTATGCGCCAGCTCTTGTGCGAAGTCCTGGTGGAGTGTGCCAACCATGCCTTGGGGCTGGAGGCCAGCGGCCAGCGGGTGGTGGTCTATGCTTCGCCCCTGCCGCCGTGGCGGCAAAAGGCCCTCAACGCGTTGGTGCCCGATGCCTTCTACCGCGAGCTCTTCGTCAATCCGTGCCTGAGCGGCTGGGAGCGGGGCGAGGAGAAGAAGGCCTACATGCACCTGTGCCACGAGACCCTTTCTCGCAGCCAGCTCAATGCCCTGGGCAAGCTGCGGGAGGCCGGACTCTTGAACCGCAACCTGGTGGTGCTGCCCAATACCTCGAGCACGTGTCTGGCCAATAACGGCATCCATGTTTCCTTGGGCAGCCGTCGTTTGAGCGCCCTTCTTGCCAGTGGCGGTCTTGGCCCGGCGGAGGAAAAGTGGGCCGCGGACCTGGTGGTCAAGATAGTGGAGCATTTTCTGCCACTTTTCGTGGGGGTGTACAGCGCCGCCCCGTACCGATTGGGGTTTGCGGATTTTCACCCTGAGACCGCCTTGGGATTTTTGCCCCACGAGTTGGATTTCACCCATCTGCGCATGCTGTGGCGCCGCTGGAAGAAGAAGGCCAGGCTCAAGATCTTGGGGCGTCCCATCACGCCGTTTGGACCTCCGGCTTTGGATCGAACTCTGGCGCGGATCTTTGGCCTGCGCGGCGACCATGTGCCCGACTTCCGCCTGGTGGACTACATGACGTGTCTCATGAGCACCCACGAGGCCGCCTGTTTGGACGGAAGCCTGGGGAGCGACGAGCGCCTCAAGGCCGAATTGGCGGCGCACGGGGTCTTTCACGCCGCCATGTCCACCTATCTCCTCTACAAGCCGCGCCTCTTTTCCCGCATGGGGTTTAGCGGTTTCGAAGGCCGTTTTTACAGCCTGTTTCCTTCCTACGGCGAGGACATGGCCCGGGCGGTGGACATGCAGCTTGTGCTCACCGCCGTGGCGTGGTGGATGGTGCTCTCCCGGCGGGTGGACCACGGCGCCATCCCGGATGCGCCCACCTGGGAGAGCGAGCGGCGCCAGGCGTTTTTCGCCATGGCCTTGGAGGTGCCCACGGTGTTCGTGCGTCACGACAGCCCCAACCGGTTGCTGACCGATTTGGTGGGCCGCGCGGCGCGCCTGCGTCCCAGTCGGCGCTACCCGGGATATACGCGCGTCCGTTTGCCCGAGCTGCGTGCGGCGCTGGTGGATTTCCTCGAAGAAACCGAGGCCGCCTGTGTGGTGGAGGCCATGGGTGCACAACCGGTGTTGGCGGATTTGCGCCGGCGCTTGGAACATCCCGAGGCGCGGGCCGCCTCGCGCTTGACGGATCGGGTGCTGGCGCGGCTGGGGGCGCGCTCGCCCTTGGAGGTGGACGCCGAGACCTTCAACCGCGCGGCGGAGGCGTGCTACCGGGAAGAGCTCCGCGTGGAGCATTTAGTGGAAGCGCTGGATTTCCTCGAGGCCACCTGTCGGCGTATGGGGCTTGGGCTGCCCGACGGTCGGGCCGTGGACTGGGTGGCGCAAAAGGCGCGGGAGGCCTTACGCCAGCACGGCCGTATCCCGCAGGATATCTGTCGCCAGCTCCTGCCCGTGCTGGTGGCGGTGACGGTGTGGAATCCTGCTGCCAAGGAGTGCCGCCATGCTGCGTGAACCGGAGATGCTGCCGGCTGCAGGGGCGTCGCGCATGGAGTCGTCGTCTTTGCGCTCGCAGCCTCATGAGTTCGTCTGGAGGGATACAGGCCGGGTGCAGGCCGAAGAACTCTTTTGCGACCGGGTCATTACCTATCTCTACGACCGGGTGCGGGAGCATGCCCCAAGCGTGGTGCGCGCCTTGGCTTCGGGCCGCATGACCCGGCTTTTGGGGTTCTTCAACTACGACCTGCCCTTGGGGGCGCGGCTTTCGGGGGCCCGGCGCTTGGTGGAGCGCCTCGGCATCGATCTTGAGGAATGCGTGGAGCCGCCGGAGTTCTATACCACTGCCCGCCGCATCTTCGAACGCCGGATCCGCTACGAAGCGTGCCGGCCCATGGAGCCGGATCCGCAGGCAGTGGTGTCTCCCGCCGATGCCCGGGTGCTGGTGGGCTCTCTCGATGCAGCCTCGCACTTGTGGGTCAAGGACAAGTTTTTTTCGTTGTCGGAGCTTGTGGGCCCTGCCTGGGCGCGGCGTTTTACCGGCGGGCAATTTGCCATTTTCCGGCTGACCCCGGAAAAATACCACTACAACCACGTGCCGGTGGAAGGGGTGGTGGTGGACTTCTACGAGTTGGAAGGGGCGTTTCATTCCTGCAACCCTTCGGCAGTGGTGGCCATGGCCACGCCGTATTCGCAAAACCGCCGCGCCGTGACCATCATCGATACCGACGTGCCCGGCGGCAGCTGCTGCGGCATGGTGGCCATGGTGGAAGTTGCGGCGCTCATGATCGGTCGCATCGAACAGCGTTACGCGCCCCGCGGCTACCAGCCCTACCAGCCCATGGCCCCGGATCTCTGGCTGCGCCGGGGCCAGCCCAAGAGCCTGTTTTTGCCGGGAAGCTCGGTGGACGTGCTGGTGTTCGAGCCGGGACGCGTGACCTTTGCCGAGGAGTTGTTGCGCCATCAATTGCGCGCCGATGTGCGCAGCCGCTTCTCCGCCTGGCTGGGCAGCCCCTGGGTGGAGGTGGATGTGCGCGTGCGCTCCACCATCGCCCGCGCCCACAAGGGCGCACGCCGGCGGTGCATGCTGAAGGAGGGATCATGACTATCTGGGTGCTGCGGGGGGCGGCCGTGACGGTCTTGGCGGCCATGTGGTGGCTTTCGCGGGTGCTGGCTCAGGCCCGCTGGCAGGTGGCGGCGTGCATCCCGGTGCGCCAAGATGCCGATGGATCGTGGCAGGCGGTGAATCTTACGTGGTACGGTATTGTGAGCGCCGTAGCCTATAGCCTGGCGGTGGCGGCGCTGGTTTTCTTGGGGGCTGGTCTCGGGGCGGCGCTGGGTTCCCTGCTGGCCATGGTGGCGGCGGTGCTTGCGGTATGCATGCCGGCCTCCCGCTTGGTGGCGGCCTGGGTGGAGGGCAAAAGCGCCACCCTCACCGTGGGCGGGGCCGTGTTCGTCGCCTTGTGGCTGGTTCCGGTGGTGGCTTGGGGGGTGCGGCAGTACTGGGGCGGCCTTCCCCCGTGGCCCCAGGTGCTGGCGGCCTCCGCCGTGGCCTACGCCCTGGGCGAGGGCGTGGGGCGGCTGGCGTGCTGCAGTTTTGGCTGCTGCTATGGCCGGAGGGTGGAGGAGTTGCCTGCCCCGTGGCGACGGCTCGCTACGCCGCTGGCGGTGCGCTTTTGGGGGGCCACCAAAAAGGCGGCCTACGCCAGCGGCTTGGAAGGCGTGGCCTTGGTCCCGGTGCAGGGTATGGCCACCGTGGTGCATGGGCTGGCCGCCTGGATGGGGGCGGAAGCCTTGGCGGCAGGAGACGTGGATTTGGCCCTGGCATGGGCGGGGATAGTGCCCTTGGCCTGGCGGGTGGTCTCGGAGTTCTTGCGGGCGGATTTTCGCGGCAATGCCCGATTTTCCGCCTATCAGTGGATGGCCGTGGTGGGTATGGTCTGGATCGGGGGGATCCTTGGGCTCGTGCCTGCGACGGAGATCCGTTTCGACGGTTCGGCGGCCCTTGGCGCTCTTTCGCATCCAGGTACGCTGTTGGCGCTCTTGGGTGTGTTCGTCGTGAGCTTGGCCTATACGGGCATCAGCCGGGTGACGGCTGCCTGCGTCCACCTGCGGGTGCGGCCGGAGCGCATCTAGGGGCAACAGATTTCGCTGGCAATTGGACGCGTTCGGCGGGCGCCTTGCCTGCCTCACGGACACCGGATACGGGAACACCCAGAGGAGGTCTTCATGCGCCACACCATCTCTGCCTTGGTCTACAATCAACCCGGAGTCCTGGCCTCCATGGCCGCGGTGTTCCAGCAGCATGGACTGAATATCTTTTCCATTTCCGCAGGAGAGACGGAGCGGGCCGATGTGTCGCGCATCGTCATTTGCGTGGATCACGATGGCGAGCGCGTGGCCGCGGCGACCGCACAGTTGGCCGGGCTGCCCTTCGTGCTGGGGCTGGAAGACCTCGCCTCCCACGAACTCATCGACCGGGAGCTGCTGCTCATCAAGGTGCGGGTCGCTAAAGACACCGTAAGCCAGCTCCTGCAGATCATCGAGGTCTTCCGGGCCAATGTGGTGGATATGGGCAACACGACATTGGTGGCGGAATTGGTGGCTACCCCAGGTAAGGTGGCCGGGTTTCTGCGCGCCCTCATCCCCCATGGCATCGTTTCGGTGAGCCGCACCGGGGTCATCGCCGTCAAACGGGGGGACGATTGATGGCTGCCCTCCGATCGCTTGACGATCTCCCCGCAGCGGTGGCCCGGCGCGGAGTGCCCGTGCGGGTCGTGGTGGCCGCTGCTGCTGACGCCCCTGCCCTGGCCGCCGTGATGGAGGCCCGGCGCTTGGGCGTGGCGGAACCGGTGCTGGTGGGGGATGCCCCGGCGCTGCGGGACGCCTTGGCGCAGTGGCCCGAGCTGGAGGGCGCTGTCGTTCTTCACGAACCCGATGCCGTGCGTGCGGTGGGGCGAAGCTTGGACTTGGTGGTGCGTGGGGAGGCGGACTTCCTCATGAAGGGCGCGGTCAAGACCGACGTGCTCTTGCGGGCGGTTTTGGATCGCAAAGAGGACTTGGGGGTGCGGGGGCTGCTCAGCCACGTGGCGGTGACGGATCATCCTCTGGAGCCGCGCCTTTTGCTGCTCACCGACGCGGCGGTCAATGTGGCCCCGAGCCTGCACCGCAAGATCGACATCATCGCCAATGCCGTGGCCGTGGCCAAGGCCCTGGGGATCAGCGTCCCCAAAGTGGCGGTGCTCTCGGCCACCGAGCGCATCGCCTACCAGGCCATGCCGTCCACCAAAGACGCCGACGTGCTGGCCAAACTCTGCCGCATGGGCGTGTTCGGGGACGCCGTGGTGGGCGGGCCGTTTGCCCTGGACATCGCCGTGTCGCGGCACAAGGCCCGGCATAAAGGTGTCGAAGGGGCCGTGGCCGGGGCGGCGGATATCCTGTGTGCCCCGGATATCGAGGCCGGGAACATCCTCTACAAGGCGCTGAGCACGCTGATGGCCCGTCCCATCGCCGGGGTGGTGGTGGGGGCTGCCAGGCCGCTGGTGGTCCCGTCTCGGGCCGATGACGGCCCGTCCAAACTCTACGCCTTGGCCCTCGCCGCCTATTTGGCGGGGCAGTAGTTCTCGGCCGCGGCGTCTTTCCGAAGAATACTCCGAAATCTTGGGCCCCTCCTGGGGGGCGCGCAGGCGCTCAAGGGCATCTTTTTTTCTTTAGTATGCCCTTGACAGGTTCTTTTTTTGATTTATTCATGCTCTCGAAAAACGTGGAGAGCAGGACAATGCTCCACGGATGCAATACAAATATTGCATATGGAAGGAGGTGTTGTCTATGGCACTCGTCAAATGGGATCCTTGGAGAGAAATGGAAGAACTCTTTGATCGGTACACTCGGGCCATGGGACTTCCTCGTGGAGGACAGGAGGCTCTTACTGCAGGCGATTGGTCGCCTCGTGTGGACATTGTCGAGTTGGAAGAGGAGTTCCTCATCCAGGCGGACATCCCGGGTGTGGACAAGGACAACGTCCATGTGACCGTGGAAAACGGCGTGCTCACCCTGAAGGGCGAACGCAAGCGCGAGGTGGAGGAGAAGGGCAAGAAGTTCCACCGGGTGGAGCGCTTCACGGGGACCTTCACCCGCCAGTTCACCTTGCCGGACAATGTGGACACGGCGGGCATCCGGGCGGTGTTCAAGGACGGCATCCTCACCTTGCATTTGCCCAAGACCGAAAAGGCCAAACCCAAGGCCATCGACATCCACGTGGAATGAGTCTCCCATGAGCGGCGACTCCCACCAAAGACCGGCGACGAGCCGGTCTTTTTTTACGCCGCGCTTTCGCTGTCTTTTTCGGTCTGCTCCAGAAAGGGCGTTGTGGCGGAGGGGGTATCGCTGAGGCCGTAGTCGGCAAGTTTTCGGTACAGGGTTTTGCGGCCGATGCCGAGCATCTGGGCGGCCTTGGACTTGTTGCCGCCTGCGGCGTGCAGCGCCAGGATGATGTGCGCCCGCTCCAGTTCCTCCAGGGTGGCAAAGCCGTTTTCGCGTGGGGTGCGGCAGGTCTTTTGGCAGAAAGGCAGGGCATTGACGCCGATGATGCCTCCTTCGGCAAGGATCATGCCGCACTCGATGACGTTGCGCAGTTCCCGCACGTTGCCAGGCCAGGGGTTGGTCATGAGTTGCTCCATGGCCGCAGGGGAAATGTGGTACGTTTGGCCGTTTTTGGCCAGGATGTGGAGGAAGTATTCCACCAGGGCCGGGATGTCTTCGCGCCGTTCCCGCAATGGGGGCAGCTCGATGGTGAAGACATTGATGCGGTGGAAAAAGGCGTCGTGGAAGCGGCCGGCTTCCACTTCCCGGGCAAGATTACGGTTGGTGGCGAAGATGAAGCGCACGTCCACGTGGCGTTCTTCCTTGTCGCCCACACGGCGGAAGCGCTGGGTTTCCAGTACCCGCAAGAGCGCCGCCTGGAGATCCAAGGAAAGCTCGCCCACTTCGTCGAAAAAGAGGGTGCCTTTGTGGGCCAGGGGCAGCAGCCCTTCGTGGCTGCGCTCCGCACCGGTGAAGGCCCCTTTGCAGTAGCCAAAGAGTTCGCTGCGGAGCAGTTCCTTGTCGAAGTTGGCGCAATTGGTGACGATGAAGGGCTGATCGGCGCGCAGGCTTTGGGCGTGGATGGCGGCTGCGGCCACGTTTTTGCCGGTGCCGGACTCGCCGGTCAAAAGCACCGGGGTGTCCGTGGGAGCCACGCGTTCGATGAGGTAGCGCACCCGCTGCACCGCGGCGCTGTGGCCGATGAATTTGGGTGTGGGAGCGCCACTACCTGCCCCGTGGCGTAGCAGTTCGTTCTCCCGGGTGAGCCGCACCCGCTGGTAGGCCCGTTCGATGACCTGTTCGATGCGCTCCAAAGAAAACGGCTTGGTGATGTAGTCGTAGGCCCCGGCCTTCATGGCCTCCACGGCGGTGTCCACGTCGGCGTAGCCGGTGATGAGCACGACGGCGGTGTGCGGATGGGCCTCCTGAATATGCTCCATGAGGGCAAGGCCGCTGGCATCGGGCAGGCGGATGTCGAGGATCGCCACATCGATGAGTGTGGAGCGGAGGATTTCTCGTGCCTGAGCCGCTGTGCCGGCGGCATGGATGGTGCGCCCAGGGTTGGCCAGCTCGCGCACGAAGAGTTTTTGGATGTTGGGTTCGTCATCCACCACGAGGATTTCGATGGAATTGAAGATGCTCATAGGTTCTCGCAGGATGTGGGGTGTTCGAGGGGGAGACGCACGCGGAAGGTGGCCCCGCGTCCGGGCTCGCTGCACACGGTGATCTCTCCGCCATGCTGTTGGATGATGCCGTAGCAGATGGAAAGACCAATGCCGATGCTGTGCCCTTGGGTTTTGGTGGAAAAGAAGGGCAAAAAGAGTTTGTCCATGTGTTCCGGGGCAATGCCGTGGCCGGTGTCCTCCACGATCAAAAAGGCGTGTTCCCCCTGGGCATGGGCGCGCACCGTGATGGTGCCTTGGGGGAGCACCGCGTCCATGGCGTTGAGCACGAGGTTCACCAGGACCTGTTTGAGTTCGCTGGGGTCGCCGCAGATGGGCACCGCCGTGGGGGAGAGGTCTTGGACGAGCTGGACTGCTGGCGCTTCTTTGATCTTGTGCGAGAGGATCTTGAGGGTGTCGCGCACCAATTGGACGAGGTCGAGGCGCTGGCCGGCGTAGGCGCGCTGGCGGCTGAAGGAGAGCAGCCCCAGGACGATATCCCGGCAGCGGGCGCATTCCTCGGAGATGATGCCGATATATTCGTTGAAGTCCTGCACCAGAGGATCGGTTTCTCCGAGGCGCTGGCGCAGTTGCGGGAGTCTGCGGCGCAGGGCCTCGGCAAAGCCGCTGATGGAGGCCAGAGGATTGTTGATCTCGTGGACCACGCCGGCGGCCAGCATGCCGATGGTGGCCATCTTTTCCGCCTGATAGTATTTGGCTTGGTACTCCTTCTCCAGGGTGATGTCGCGCTTGGTGAGGAGCACGGCGCGGGTGTCTCCGTGCTCGTCGCGGATGGGGGCGCTCACCAACTCGAAGTGGACGGTGCGATCCCCACGCCGGTCCAGATAGGTGAGGCGGTCCGGGCGGCCGGTGGCGAGCGTCGTTTGTACTGGGCACCCGACGCACGGCTCGGCACTGCCCCGAAAGACTTCGTGGCAGCGTTTGCCTCCGGGGTTCGGGTCGTCGAAATACCGAAAGAACACCGGATTGACATATTGGATGGAAAGGTCCGGGGTGATGACCGCCAGGACATCCACGATCCCATCCAGGATGCTTTGAATCTCCTGCTTTTTGCGTTCGAGTTCTTCGGTGTAGGCGCGCAGTTGCGCCATTTTGTCCTGCACGTCCCGGAAGAAGCCGAGCTTGGTGTATTCCGGGCCAACGATGTCCATGAGCGATGGGGGCATTACCAGGCCTCCGTGCAGATGGCCAAGAGGTCCGCTGCCGTGGCGGGCCGGGGGTTGGTGAGCAGGCATGCGTCTTGGGCCGCCATGTGACAGATTTGGGCAAAGTCGTCGGCGTGGGGGACGATGTGGGAAAGCCGTGAGGCAGCTCCGAGATTTTCAAAAAAGTCCTCCAACCAGGCGATGCCTGCCGCGGCGGTCTCTTCGTCCGTGGCGAGGCGGCCGCCGAGGATGACCTCGCCGATGTCCGCCATGCGGGCAGTGCAGGCCGGGAGGTTGAAGCGCATGACATGGGGCAGAAGCACGGGATGCACCTCCCCGTGCGGCGTGTCGAAAACTCCGCCCAAGGAGTGGGCGATGGCATGGCAGGCGCCGAGGCTGGCGTTGCTGAAGCTGATGCCTGCGGCGGTGCTGGCCAGGGAGAGCTGTTCCATGTCGTCGGGATCGCGGGAACGCAGCGCCCGGGGCAAATGCCGGGTGATGAGGCGGATGGCGGTCAGCGCCTGGGTTTCTGTGAGGGCGTGGGCCAAGGGTGAGAGGTAGGACTCGACGGCGTGGGCCAGGGCGTCCACCGCGGACGTAATGAGGAGATGGTCGTCCACGGTATCGAGCAAGTCCGGGTCGATGATGGAGACGTTGGGGGTGAGGGAGCGGCTGATGATGGACATCTTCACCCGGCGGGCGGTGTCGGTGATGATGGCAAATTGCGACACGTCCGAGCCACTGCCGGCGGTGGATGGAAGCAGGATGAGGGGCGGCAAGGGCCGGGAGATGCGATTGGCGCCTTCGTAGTCGTGAATGCGGCCGCCGCAGCCCGCGAGTGCGGCGATACCCTTGGCCGTGTCCATGGGGCTGCCGCCGCCCAAGGCCAGGATGACATCGGCCTGGCTTTCCCGGTAGAGGGCGGCCCCGGCTTCGATGTGGGTGTCCCGCGGGTTGGAATAGACTTGGTCGAAGTAGACGGTTTCGAGCCCGGCCTCTTCGAGTACCGTGAGCAGGCGGTCCACCCAGCCGCTGCGCTCGAGCCCCTGGTCGCTCACGAGAAATACCCGTTTGCCGCCCAGTTGCAGGGCGTAGGATCCGGCGTAGCGGATACTGCCATGGCCGAAGATGATTTCCGGGAGGGAAAATTTGCGGATGTCCATGTGTGCCTTCCCCTTGGTTTCAAAGAGGCGGTTTTAGCAAAGAACATGCCCGTGAGGAGTGTGGCTGGGAAAGCGGGGATTGGGGGTGGAGCGCAGGTATGTTTGGGTCATTATGATACAAATAGATGGTGTGGGCAACGGGATGTCGTGGTGTGGCGTGGTGTCTTGGGGTGCCCCCAGAGGGAACAGCGCTGTGGGGCGGGTTTGTGTCGAAATGACTCATATGTGTGCGGTGCATACGGAAAAGTGCGGAGCTATGCGCGGCGAACGAAGAAATACATCTACGATTTCAGTATGTTGTTGCATTTTTTAGAGTCTTGGCCCAAGTCGAGCCAACCTGGCCTGAGGTTTGCTCTGTATGAGGACATCGAGGCATTGGAGTGTGAACTGCTGCCGCAAGGAGTTATCTTGTGGTGGCGCAACCAGAGCGAGGTGTTCTCATGGCTGTTCAG
>DPEO01000047.1:0-4437 GCA_003530935.1 Desulfomicrobiaceae bacterium
GATTTCCTGAATGAGGGCCGGGAAACGGTCGGGGTCGAAGTCCACGTTGGTGAGGGTGGAGAATAGGGCTTGGCTGAGAAAGTGGCCTGTGTCGCCAAGGTCGACCCCTGCGGTCCGGGCAGCCTGGGCGGCTTCGGCCAGCCCCTGGCAGGCAAAGACCGTAAGATCTTGCAATGCCGCCACGTTCGCTTCTTTCCCACACACGCCGATCTTGGTGCAGCCGGTGCCTTTGGCGGTCTGCTCGCATTGATTACAGAACATGAGTCCTCCTTGGGTTGAGGTGATTGTGTTACGCTGTGGCCCCCTTTTGAGAGATGGGGCTGTTTTGGGCCTTGATCTAAATCAAAAACAATTTTTTTTCTAGGACAATCTTGGACTGGCCTTTGGAAGGCCGCGTTTTTTCGTCTTCAATGGACATGCCCCAAGTCTTCGTGGGGCGTCATGTGTATTGTCCGCTTCATTGTCTGGGAGCCGCCGCGCTCCGTTGACCTTGGCCGAGGGGGGCGCTAGGGGCCTTGGCCTTGGAGGACGCATCATGGAACTTCTTTGGGCGGCGCTTCTGGGGTTCGTGGAAGGAATCACGGAGTTTCTCCCCGTGTCTTCCACCGGGCATCTCATCGTGGTGGGGCATCTGCTCGGCTTTACCGGCCCCAAGGCCGAGACCTTCGAGGTCGCCATCCAACTGGGGGCCATTGCTGCGGTGGTGGTGCTCTACTGGCCGCTATTTTGGGGGTTGGTGCGGCCTTCCGGGCGGCGGCGCTTTGCCGGCGTGCGCGGGATGCTGCTCCTTTTCCTGACGACCCTGCCGGCCTGCGTGCTGGGGCTTTTGCTCCACAGCACAATCAAAGGGCTTTTTTTTCCGCTCTCCGTGGCTGCGGCCTTGGCGGCCGGGGCCGTGGTCATGCTGGCGGTGGAGTCCCGGGCTCCGCGGGTGCGGGTGTGGGACGTGGACGCCGTGTCCGCCCGCGATGCGCTTTGGGTGGGCTTCTGGCAATGTCTGGCCCTGTGGCCGGGGTTTTCCCGCTCTGCGGCCACCATCATGGGGGGGATGATGCTGGGGTTTTCGCGCAAGGTGGCGGCAGAGTACTCCTTTTTGGCCGCAGTGCCGGTGATGGTGGCGGCCACGGGCTACGACTTGTGGAAGAGCCGGGAATTTTTGTCCCTGGCGGACCTGCCGCTTTTCGGGGTCGGCTTCGTGGTGGCTTTCGTGAGCGCGTGCGTGGCGATTCGTGTTTTCCTCCATGTGGTGGGCAGCACCAGCTTTCGGCCCTTTGCTCTGTACCGGCTGGTCGTGGCCGCCGTGGTCTGGGGGGTGTGGCGATGAAACAGGAAGTGGAAGCCAAGTGCGCGGTGGAGGATATTCGCGCGGTGGAGGCCCGTGTGCAGACCATGGGCACACTCGTGGTGCCCTGGGAGTTTGAGGCCAATGTGCTCTGGGACTTTCCGCACGCGCCGCTTGGTAAGGCAGGGCGGCTGCTGCGCCTGCGCCACAGCGGCGCTGGCACGTTTTTGACCTACAAGGAGCCGGTGCCGGGGGCGCGCGCCGGGATCAAGACCATGGCAGAGACCGAGACCTCGGTGGCGGACCCTGCGGCCATGAGCTGCATGCTGGATCGGTTGGGACTTACGCCCGTGTGGCGCTACGAGAAATTCCGCAGCGTCTGGCGGGTGCCGACGGCAAGCGGCCCGGCAGGGGTGTGTCTGGACATCGTGCCGTGCGGCCAATTTGTGGAGGTGGAGGCCGAGGCTGCGGCCATCGCCGAGGTGTTTTCCGCACTGCACCTCACCTGGGGGGCGGAGGCTTCGCGTACCTACCGGGACTTGTTCGTCGATGCCTTGGCGGCGCAGGGTTTGCCGTCGGATACGCCCATGATTTTTTCTCTGGAAGCCAAGGAGGCGTGGGCGCGTGCCTTGGGTGTGGATCTGCCCCCAGGAGACCCTTTCTGCCTGCGTGATTGTGGTAAAAATGGATGCGTAACGGAGGAGGATGATGGATAGCCTGACCCTGGAGCGCTACGCTCGGGTACTCGTGTGGGGCATGAAGGCGGCCCGCAGGGAGCCTTTGGCTCCGGGTGCGGTGATTTTGGTCCGGGCGGACCTTGGGGCCGTGGACTTGGCCTGCGCCGTACAGCGGGAACTCATGCGTCAAGAGATGCATGCCGTGGTGCGGTTGATGCCGCCAAGTACGCTGGAGCGTGGTTTTTATGAGGAGGCCCAGGATCGGCATCTTGCTTTTCGTGTCCCCGGCGACCAGGAGCTCTTCCAAAACCTCGACGGTCTCATCTCTCTGTTGGCGCCGGATTCCAACACCCACTTGCGCGGCATTGCGCCTGCCAAGATCGCTGCCATGGCCCGTACCCGCAAGTATCTGCGGGACATCATGGAAACGCGGGAAGCCCAAGGGGTCTTTGGCTGGACTTTGTGCCTCATGCCCACGGACGCCTTGGCTCGGGACGCAGGACTCTCTCCGGAGGAGTACGAGGCGGAGATCGTCCGCGCCGCTTACCTGGACGACGCGGACCCAGTGGCCCGCTGGGAGGCCACGTACCGCCAGGCCCAGCGCGTCAAGGCATGGCTCAACGCCCTGGATCTGGTGCGGGTGCAGGTGCGCTCGGCATCGATGGATCTCACTGTCGGCATTGGCGCCTTACGGCAGTGGATCGGGGTCACCGGACACAATATCCCCAGCTTCGAGCTCTTTCTCTCTCCGGACTGCCGCGAGACCCGCGGGGTGTACTACGCGGATCAGCCCTCCTACCGCAGCGGCAACCTGGTGCGCGGGGTAACCCTGCAGTTTGAAGACGGCCGCTGCGTTGCGGTGCGCGCCGAGGAGGGGGAGGAATTCGTGCGCTCCCAACTCGCCATGGATGAGGGGGCCAGCCGTTTGGGAGAATTCTCCCTGACGGACAAGCGGTTTTCCCCTATCCGCCGTTTCATGGCCCATACCTTGTTCGACGAGAACTTCGGGGGCGAGCACGGCAACTGCCATATCGCCGTGGGCGCTTCCTATAGCGACACTTATGCCGGAGATCCCCACGAACTCACTGCCCAGCGGCGCGCGGAACTCGGCTTCAACGACTCCGCCCTGCACTGGGACTTGGTCAACACCGAGCCCAAGACCGTCATCGGGACGCGCCGCAATGGCGAGCAGGTGCTCGTGTACGAGAACGGGATGTTCGCGTGCGAACTTGATGGATAAGGCCGCCCATGCGTCGGCGACGCACGAGCGACCGGAACGGTGGAAGGTGCCTCTGGAAGCGGCCCGGGATGTTGGAAGACAAGTATCTTATGGCCGCCTATGCCGCAGCGCAAAAGGCTTCCATGGCGGCCAGGGTTTTCGGAGCCAGAGCTTGTACTTGGGCATAGGCCGCCTCCATGGCGGCCGTATCGTCTGCCTTGGTGGCCATCTCCAGGTCCATGGCCGCCTGCTGCAGGGCAATGGCCCCTACCGTGGCGGACGATCCTTTGATGGAGTGGGCCAGCCGTTCCACCTGATAGGTTTCGTGCGCGGCCCACGCTGCTTCCAGGGCAGCGAGCTTCTTGGGGGTTTCTTCCAGGTAGAGCCGGAAGAGGTTGGCGAGCAGGCTGCGGTCCCCCGCGAGGCGGGCGAGGGTCTGGTCGATGGTGAGCAGGTCTTGGGACATGGAAGACTCCGGGGTTACGGCGGCACGGGGAAGGCGCGCGGGTTAGCCGAGGGAAATGACTTTGTCGGCCACCTGCAGGCTGGTGACCACGTCGAGCATATTGGTGGTCTGCCCCACTTCTTTGGCCTGCATGAGGCCGAAAAACTCCAAGCAGGTGCCGCACACCAAGATTTCCACGCCACTTTGTTCCAGACGTCGCAAGATGTCCAGAGTCGGACTGGCGCTGGTGGCAAGGCGGACGCCGCCGTTGACGAGAATGATGCGCCACAGGCTTTGTCCCATCTCCGGCAGGGTGGAGAGAAAATTGAACATGAGCTTCGCCCCGAGCTCGTCACTCCCCTGGCCGATGCGGTCTGTAGTGAGAAACACTACATGCTTGGGCGCGGCGCATGCGCAGTCCGCGGTTGCCGCTGATGCGTGCGCTTGGGCGGCGTCGCCTTGGGCTGTGGCTGTGATGCGCCAGCCGTTTTCCACGCGCTCCGGCGCAGCCACCTGCATGCCTTGGCTGGTGAGAAAGCGGGAAACATTGTCTTTGGCCGCGTCATTATCCACGTACACTGTGAGCGTCTGCGGGGCATGGGCGGCCAAAACCTCCTTGCAGCGGAGTACTGGTTTGGGGCAGGGTTCGCCTTCGCAATGCAGTTCCATGAGTTGCCTCCGTTCATTGGGGATGAAGAAAGGCGCAGGGTAGCGCCTCTCGGAGAGCGGTCAAATAGATTGAACCAATGCGTATGGCTAAAAAAAAGTGGATATCTTCAATGGTTGCCCGGGCGAAGACGCCTGGCTCTGCCCG
>DPEO01000047.1:4731-8675 GCA_003530935.1 Desulfomicrobiaceae bacterium
GGAGCGGTTTTCCGCGCTGTATGGGGCAGGGCCTTTGGTGGCGGCGCTGTGGCATGATGAGCTCTTTCCCTTCATTGCCCTGCATGGCCGTCATGGTATGGTCTGTGTGGTGAGCCAAAGCTGGGATGGAGAGCTCTTGGCTCGGGTGCTTGTGTCCTTTGGCTTTGGCACGGCCCGGGGATCGAGCTCCCGGGGGGGAGTGAAGGCGCTGCGGGCGGCCCTGCGGCAGCGGGAAGGAGGATCGGGTGTGGTGCTGACGGTGGACGGCCCTCGGGGGCCTCGGCACGTGGCCAAGCCCGGGGCGGGATTTGTGGCCCGCGCCCTGGGGGCCCGGGTGTTGCCGGTGCGTGCCTTCATGCACCCGGTGGTGACCTTTGCCTCTTGGGACCGTTTCCAATTGCCGCTGCCTTGTGCCCGGTGCACCATTGTGTATGGGGAGCCGCTGGCGCCGCCGGGGCCGGGAGAAGATCTCGAGGCATATGGGGAACGCCTGAGCGCAGCCTTGGAGGCCATCGCCATGCCTTGGGAGGGACGTGATGCGTGACGTTTGGGGGACATGCGGGGCGGCGCTGGGCACCCGACTTCCTGCGCCCTGGGTCGCTTCCCTGGGCAGTGCCTTGGGGCGGGCCTTGTGGTGGCTTTTGCCCAAGCGCCGGGGCCTTGCCTGCGCTTCGGTGCATCGGCGCCTGGGCGTGTCAGGGCCTGCGGCCGAGCGCATTGCGCGGGAGAGTTTCCGGCATACGGGCATGGCCTTTGCCGAAATCTTCCAAGGCCGGGGCACCGGGCCGCGGTTCCTGCACGAACAGGTGACCGTGGAGCGTCCGGATCTCCTTGCCGCCCTTTTTTCCAGCACCCGGCCCGCGGTGGTGGTGAGCGGCCATTTGGGGGCCTGGGAGCTCTTGGTGGCCCTCATGGCCTTGTTCCCGCACCGTCCTGCGTGCCAGGTGGTGGTGCGGCTGCCTAAGAGCCCGTTTTTGCGCGGCCTTATCCTCCATGCCCGCAATCAGGCCCGCATTCGTACCGTGGGGCATCGGGACGCCAGCGCCGGGGTGCTCGCCATGCTGCGCGCCGGAGGGCTCGCCGCCTTTTTGGTGGATCACCATTGCCGCCGGGCCGAAGCCGAACGGCTGCCGTTTTTGGGGCGGGAGGCATCGGTCAATCGGGGGCCGGCGCTCCTTGCCGTGCGGGCCAAGGCTGAGGTGTGGCCGCTTTTTTTGGTAAGAGAGCCTAAAACTGGGAGTTTTCGCTTGCTTCAAGAAAGCCCCTTGAATACTCGGGGCCTTACGGGGGATCCTGCGGCGCGGGTGCGATCCGTATGCCGGTTTTACACCCAGGCCGTCGAGCACGCCGTGCGGCGCTACCCCGAACAATGGTTGTGGATGCACCGGCGTTGGAAAGCGTGAACTGTATGTGTGGTCGTTTCCGCTTCTCATTTTTTGAAAAACACGTTTGGTGGAGGTCACGATGTTTAGGCGGATCAGTCTTGCATGGAAAGTTCTCTTCATTGTTCTGATTGGTCCAGCGGTGACTGCGGCAATTTTGTTCTATCAGCATGTAACGAACATCCAGCAGGACGCTGTGGATTCCCGCATTAAGCAGAGCCAATCCATTGTCATGATGGCCGAAGGAGTGCGCGAGACCATGGCGCGTAAGCTCTCTCTCGACGTACTGCGCCCCTTTGACGAGTTGCGTTCGGACCCGGCCCGTCTTTTGGAGGCAGTGCCTATCGTGACCGCCATGAACACCGCCGCGGCCAAGGCCAAGGAGGCGGGTTACGAGTTTCGTGTGCCCAAGGTGAGTCCGCGCAACCCCAAGAACGAGCCCAACGCTTTGGAGCTCAAGGTGCTCGAAGAGCTCAAGGCCACGGGTGCCCCGGAAAAGGTCATCGTGGAGAAGGATCGCATCCTCTATTTTCGCCCCATCCGCCTCACCCAGGAGTGCCTCTACTGCCATGGGGATCCCAAAGGCGAAAAAGACCCTACCGGTGGGGTCAAGGAAGGCTGGAAAGTCGGCGAGATCCACGGGGCTTTTTCCGTCATCATGTCCATGGACGCAGCCAATGCCGCGGTGCGGCAGAGTGCGGCGCGTCTGGGGCTGGAGACGCTGGGTATCTTGATGCTGGTCGGTTTCATCGCCTGGTTCTTGGTCCGCCGCGGCGTCATTCGCCCCTTGGCGCAGACCGGCGCCTATTTGGATCGTCTGGCCACCGGTGACATGACCTCCACCATTGCGGTGGAGCGCGAAGACGAGATTGGCCTCATGCAGCGCAACCTCAACGCCATGGCGCAAGGGCTGCGTTCCATCGTTCAGGATATCGTGGCCCGCTCCCGCACCCTTATCGGCGCTTCCGCGGAGCTGGAGACCATGGCCGACACCTTGCTTGCCCGCTCCAAGGATTTGGCCAGCCGCTCCCACACCGTGGCCACCGCTTCGGAAGAGATGAGCGTCAACATGAACAACGTCGCCGCAGCCATGGAGCAGGCGTCCACCAACGTGAGCACCGTGGCCGCGGCTTCGGAGGAGATGAGCGCCACTATCCATGAGATCGCCGGGAACACTGAAAAGGCTCGGGAAGTGACCCAACGGGCGGTGACCACCGCCACCTCGGCTTCTCAGCGGGTGCACCAATTGGGCGAAGCCGCCCAGGAGATCGGCAAGGTCACCGAGACCATCGCCGCCATCTCCGCCCAGACCAATCTTCTTGCCCTAAACGCCACCATCGAGGCGGCCCGGGCTGGCGAGGCAGGGCGCGGCTTTGCGGTGGTGGCCAACGAGATCAAGGAGTTGGCCAATCAGACGGCCCGTGCCACCGAGGACATCAGCCGCCGCATCGAAGGGATCCAGTCCTCGGCCGGGGCCACGGTGGCCGAGATCAATCAGGTCATGGCGGTCATCGAAGAGGTCAACGCCTTTGTGGCCACCATTGCCGCGGCGGTGGAAGAGCAGAGCGTGACCACCAGGGACATTGCCCAGAACGTGGCCCAGGCGTCCCAAGGGCTGCAGGAGGTCAACGAAAACGTGGCCCAGGCTTCGTCGGTAACAGGGGAAATCGCCCGGGATATCGTCGGCGTCAACGAGGCTTCGGGCTCCATTTCGGTGAGCAGCACCCAGCTCAAGCAGCATGCGGAAAACCTGACGCTCTTGGCCCAGGCCCTGCAATCGCTGGTGGAGCGCTTCCGGGTGGAGTAAGTCGCGGACCTGCTCGGGGGTGCGTTGTCAGCTGTGGGTAAAAACGCTACACCGCCTTATGAAACTTGGTTTGAGGAGGCAGACATGTCAGAAGTGGTACATGACGGCGAGGTCATCGAAGTCAAACTGGACAAAGACATCGTTTCCACCACGGTGGAAGCCATCAAGACGGAGTTGGTGGACCTTGTCGCCTTCAAACCAGCGGAACTGCGCCTGAATCTTGCGCAGGTCCAATTGGTGGATTCCATGGGTATCGGCGTGCTGGTGGCTACCCACAATTCCTTGAAGAAAAACGGCGGGGCCTTGCGTCTGACGCACGTACCCTCGCCTGTGGCCAAGCTCTTGCGCTCCATGCGTCTGGATCGGCATTTCACGGTGGAGGAGTAGGGCGGGCTTGCCGGACCCCGCCTCTTTTCCCAAAATCCAAGGAGAAGCCTCATGATGATGGATGACGAAACTCTCGGCATGTATGTGGAAGAGGCCATGGAGCACCTCGCCGATATCGAAAATGACCTTTTAGCCATCGAGCAGGCCGGGGCGGATATCGACGAGGAACTGGTCAACAAGGTCTTTCGTGCTGCCCACTCCATCAAGGGAGGCGCTGGATTCCTGGGCTTGTCCAAGATCAAGGAGTTGGGGCACAAAATCGAAAATGTCCTGGACTTGATCCGCAACCGGGAGCTGACGCCCACCCCGGATGTGGTCAACATCGTGCTCCTTGCCTTCGATAAATTGCGCGACATGATCGCCTCCGC
>DPEO01000047.1:8792-14726 GCA_003530935.1 Desulfomicrobiaceae bacterium
GGCCAGCCGGCGGCCCAGGCCGCGGTGGAGACTTTGGTGGATATCCAAAATCCCCAAGGGCGTTCCGTGTTCGCGGTGTCTCGCTTCGATCTCGAACAGGCGACCAAGGGGGGAAAGAACCTCTACTTGCTGGAATTCGATCTCATTCACGACATCGAAGCCAAAAAGAAGACCGCCTTGGATGTGCTCAAGAACCTCGAGACCACGGGGGCCATTCTTGACGTCAAGCTCGACTTGGAGGCCGTGGGCGATCTGGAAGGCGGTGATTTTTCCAACCGCATTCCGCTCTACGTGCTTTTTGCCTCCATCATCGAGGCGGACATCATGCCCGCGCTTCTGGATTTGAATCAGAGCGCCATTCATGCTGTGGATCTGGCCTCGGCCCCGGCGGCTTCGGCCCCGGAGTTCGCCCAGGAGCTTTTGGAGACCACGCCTCCCACGCCGGAGGAGGACCGCACCGACGACCTCGTGAAAGAGCTGTTTTCGGCGGATACCTTGGCGGCAGCCGTGGAGTCCCCTGCGCCTCAAGCGGGTCCTGCTCCTGCGGCCTCATCTCCTGCGCCGACGCCGCCCCGTGCGCCGGAAGCGCCCAAGCCTTCGGCTCCGTCGAAACCTGCGCCAGCCGCGGCGGCAAGCGAGCCAGAACCAGCGTCGGCAGATGCCGCCCCCAAACCCGGCGGCAAGACATTTACCCAGTCCGAGACCTTGCGGGTGCATGTGAGCCTTTTGGAGGACCTCATGAACCTGGCCGGAGAGCTGGTGCTCAGCCGCAACCAGCTCATGCAGGCCATCTCCTCCAACGTCCTGCATCAGATCCAAGTGGCCGGGCAGCGCATCGATTTGGTGACCTCGGAGTTGCAGGAAACCATCATGCTCACCCGCATGCAGACCATCGGCACCATCTTCAACAAATTTCCGCGAGTGGTGCGGGATTTGGCCCGCTCCTTGGGTAAGCAGATCGATCTTCAATTGGAAGGCAACGAGGTCGAGCTGGACAAGACCATTATCGAGGGGTTGGGTGATCCCTTGACGCATTTGGTGCGTAATTCCGCCGACCACGGCATCGAGACACCGGAAGAGCGCACCGCCAAGGGGAAAAGCCCCACCGGCACCATCCTCCTCAAGGCCTATCACGAAGCGGGCCAGGTCATTGTGGAGATCATCGACGATGGTCGCGGCCTCAATACCGCCAAAATCGTGGAAAAGGCCGTGGCCAAGGGGCTCATCACCGCGGAGCAGGCCCGTGGCATGAGCGAAAAGGAGAAAGCCAACCTGATTTTTCTGCCGGGACTCTCCACCGCAGAGAAAGTCACCGATGTCTCCGGCCGCGGCGTAGGCATGGATGTGGTGAAGTCCAATCTCGATCAACTGGGCGGTCAGGTGGATATCGAGACCCAACCGGACAAGGGCACCACCATTCGCATCAAACTGCCCTTGACCTTGGCGATCATTCCGAGCCTTCTCGTTTCCGTGGGCGAAGAGCGCTTCGCCGTGCCTCAGGTCAATGTGGACGAACTGTTGCGTGTCCCGGCCCAGAGCATCGGCGAGCGTATCGAGTTGGTGGGAGACGCGGAGGTCCTCATTTTGCGCGGTGAGCTCATCCCCTTGGTCTATCTCTCCAGTGTGCTCAATTTGGGGGACGAGTTTTCGTCGGCGGCGCGCATGGTGGGGCATGTGCTTCGTGGCGAGCCGGCGCCGGAAAAACCCGTGGACATCAATCTGGTGGTCGTGTCCGCCGGGCAGTTCCGCTATGGCTTGGTGGTGGACGAACTGCATGACTCGGTGGAGATCGTGGTCAAGCCTTTGGGGCGGCACTTCAAGGAATGCCAGGGCTATGCCGGGGCCACCATCATGGGCGATGGTCATGTGGCTTTGATCCTGGATGTAGCAGGTCTGGGCCGCTTGGCGGATCTCAGCATTACCGCCGGCTTGGAGCAGAAGAGCGTCGCCTTAGCCAAGGAAGAAGCGGCCAAGGGCGTTCGGGAAGATCGCATTTCGCTCTTCACCTTCCGCAATACTCCGACAGAACACTGTGCCGTGCCCTTGGATTTGGTGGCTCGGGTGGAGCTCATCCAGGCCAAGGACATCGAGGAAGTCAGCGGTCGCCGGGTGATCAAATACCGCGGCGGCAGTCTCCCGGTCTTTTCTTTGGATCAGGCGGCCAATGTGGGCATGCTGGAGCTTTCCGGTGAATTGGTGGTCATTGTCTTTTCCATCAACGGTCACGAGATCGGGCTCTTGGCATCGCCGCCGGTGGACGCCATGGAGCTGGACGTTGCCATTGATGCCTTTACCCTGCGCCAGCCCGGTATCAGCGGTTCGGCCATCATCGGCGAGCATACGACGCTCATCGTAGACATCTACGAGTTGGTGCAGACCCTGCAGCCCGATTGGTTCGTGGAACGCACCGCCTTGCTGCCGGATGCGGGTGGTGACGGCGAAGTAGGGGTGCCCAACCTTTTGCTGGTGGAGGATTCCGAATTCTTCCGCAACCAAGTACGGCGGTTTTTGGAGACGGACGGCTACACCGTGGAAACTGCGGAAGACGGCCTGGTGGCCTGGAACATGCTCCAGGCAGATCCGGATCGCTATGATCTGGTGGTCACGGATATCGAGATGCCCAACATGGACGGCTTCCAGCTGGCGGAACAGATTCGTAGCGACGCCCGCTTTACAGGCTTGCCTATCGTTGCGCTCACGTCCTTGGCCAGCGAGGAAGATCAGGCCCGAGGCAAGGCGGTGGGCATTGATGCCTATGAAATCAAGTTGGACAAAGACCGTCTGCTGCAGTCCATTTACGACTGTCTGCAACGCTACGCTGCCGCATAAGGAGGCTCCATGAAAACGCAACAAAGCGGTCCGCTTCAGATGTCGTGCTTTTATGTGGGATCCGCCCTGTGTGGTATCGATATCCGCGTCATCCAAGAGATGAACAAGCAGATGGAGATGACCCGGGTTCCTGGTGCTCCGTCGTATGTGCTCGGCATCATGAATTTGCGCGGCCGTATCGTCACCATCATCGATCTGGGCAAGAAACTGGGCCTCGGTGAGTCGAAGAAGACGGAGCAAAGTCGCATCATTATCGTAAATTCCCGGGAAGAAAACATCGGCCTTTTAGTCGATCGTATTGCGGATGTCGTAACGACGCGGTGGGAAGATGTTGATCCGACACCTTCCAACATCAAGGGTATCAAAGGGAAATATTTTCATGGAGTGTGCAAGGCCGGAAAAGAACTGGTCGCTATTTTAGACATCGATGCGGTCCTTGGTGACGAGTAACCCGGGAGATACCATGCCCATTCGTGTTCTTGTGGTGGACGACACCATCATGTACCGGAAAGTGGTGTCGGATATCCTTGCAGAAGTCCCTGATGTGGAAGTGGTGGGCACCGCCAATAACGGTCAGATCGCTCTGTCGCGTATTGCCTCGGTGCAGCCCGACCTCATCACTTTAGATGTCGAGATGCCGGTGATGAATGGCTTGGAGCTGTTGGAGGAAATGCAGCGTCGCGGTTTGGACGTGGGTGTCATCATGCTTTCCACCCTGACCAAGCGGGGCAGTGAAATCACGCTCAGGGCCTTGGAATTGGGGGCGTTTGACTTCATCACCAAGCCTGACGCCGAGGACCGGGACCAGGCGGTGCGGGAGTTGCGCAGCGCCCTTGTGCCGCGCATCAAGGCGTACGCCAAACGGATGGAAGTGCGGCGGCTGCTGCGGTCGCGCCCGACGCCGTCGCCGACAACTGCTCCAGCAGCCAAGCCTTCCGTGGCTCCACTGGCCCGGCGAGTAGGAAAATCCAAGGCTGTGGCCATTGGTGTGTCCACCGGCGGTCCCAATGCCTTGGCGCAGATGCTCCCCAAGCTTCCCAAGTTGGGAGTGCCTATCTTTTTGGTACAGCACATGCCGCCGGTGTTTACCAAGTCTCTTGCCGAAAGTCTGGACGCCAAATGCGCCTATACGGTGCGGGAGGCCGAACACAACGAAATCGTGGTGCCGGATACCATCTATATCGCTCCAGGGGGCAAGCAGATGCGTGTTGCTTCGGGGAGTGCCGGTCTGAAGGTCATCCAGATCACGGACGATCCGCCGGAGAACAATTGCAAGCCTTCGGTGGATTACCTGTTTCGTTCCGTAGCCCGGGAATATGGGGCGTTGGTTACCGGTGTTATTATGACCGGCATGGGCGGCGATGGCACCCTCGGGCTCAAGGTCATGAAAAGCTTTGGCGCGGTTACCATTGGCCAGGACGAGGCCTCCTGTGTAGTGTATGGCATGCCGAAGATGGCCATTGAAGCAGGCGTGGTGGATATTGTTACCCCGCTGGACCGTATTGCGGAAGAGATCGTACGCACGGTGCGTTAGGACGCCTGAACGGGATGCCTATGGTGGCGATTACTGCCGATGAAATTAGCACGCTGACGAAGTATGTCTACGCGTTGTGCGGCGTGGCCTTGGATGCGAGCAAGACATACCTGTTGGAGTCACGCTTCAAGCCGTTGCTTTCCAAGTACGGCCTGTCGTCCTACATGGAGCTCTACCAGAAGGCCGTTGCGGACAAGAGCGGGGAGATGGAGAAGGATATCGTCAGCGCCATTACTACCAATGAGACGCTGTTTTTCCGCGACAATTCTCCCTTCGAGGTCTTCAAGCACAAAATCCTGCCAGATATTATCGATGCCCGCTCCAAGATGTATGCAGGTCGGCCGATCCCTATTCGTATCTGGAGTGCGGCCTGTTCCACGGGTCAGGAGGTGTACAGCATCGCCATTGCGCTCATCGAGACTTTAGGCCGCTTGGACCGCTATCAGATTTCCATTTTGGGTACGGATATCTCGGACGAAGCCATCGCTAAAGCAAGTTACGGCAAGTACAATAAGTTTGAGATCGAACGCGGCTTACCCATGAATGTTTTGCACCGCTATTTCACGTCCACCGGGGATGGATGGCGCATCAAGGATGAGATCCGCGCCATGGCGGTGTTCAAGAAATTCAATCTCATGAAGCCGTTTACCGGCCTGGGCCGTTTTGACGTGGTCTTTTGCCGCAACGTGGCCATCTACTTTACGCCTCAGGACAAGCGGGCCGTGTTCGAGAAGATCGCCGGCGTGCTCGAGCCGGACGGCGCCCTCATCATTGGATCCACCGAATCCCTTTCCGGGGTGACGACGATGTTCGAACCGCGGCGGTATATGCGCGCCGTGTTTTACCAGTTGGCTGGAACTCCGCGGCCGGCTGCTATGAGTACTCCCTCGGCGTTGTCGCAGCCTCCGGCCTTTTCTGCCCCTCCATCGCCGCGGCCGGTGTCTCCGCCTCGCCCGTCGGTGACCGGCGCCTCCCGGCCTGCCGCTGCGCCGCCACGGGGAGCCCCCGCCTCCGTTGGGCCGAGACCACCGGCGCAGAAGGCGTCTCCTTCGCCTCCGCCGTCACCAGGCGTGACCACGGCTATGCGGCAGCCTACACCCCCGTTGCCGCGAGAGCCTGAAACGGTCGCCGTGTCCACGCCTGCGCCAGCATCTGTGGAGCAGGAGGCTGCGGCGCGTCCTGCCCCACCGCGCCGCCAGGCACCGCCGCCACCAACGCGGCGCCTGCCTCCTCAAGGACCTCCGGCGGACAAGGTGGCCTTGAAGAAACTTCTCATGCAAAAAAAGGCTGCCAAGAAGGCTGGTGCTGCCTGATGCCTCTCTGCCTTGACTGGGATGACGACGCCCTTGGTGTCCCCCTGCGTCCAGAAGACTCGTTGTGGCAGGCCATGGGATGTGCGGATCCTGGCTGGCCTGGACCGGAGCGGGTGAGAGTGCTTGCGGCCTGTTCTTCGACCTTGGACGTGGCCTGGCAGCTGGTGCGGCGCGGAGAGCTCGCCCCGTGGGATTCGGTGCTATGCGCCCGCCAATGGGCAGGCCGAGGGCAGATGCGGCGGTCGTGGGCTTCACCGC
>DPEO01000111.1 GCA_003530935.1 Desulfomicrobiaceae bacterium
CCTTCCCGCCAGCACCTGCCGGTGGTCCGCTATGTCCATCCCCAACGCTTTGCGGTGTATGCCGCATATGGTCAGAGCTTGGGGATCGCGTCCATGGCGTGCGCACCCTTGGTGCGCAGCAGCTACCACGCCGGGGAGGGACTTGCGCGTCTTGCGCACCAAAAGGGCGACTAAAGCCGAGCGCCAATGGCATCCATGATGCGGCGGGAAGTCACCTCGTCCCCCAGGATGCCCCAACGCACGGAAACCTTGGTAGTGTACGAGCTGGTGGCCTCCAGAGAAATCCATACCGTCGTGTCGCCGTCGAGGAATTGCAGGCTTGCCTTGCCGATCTGTTTTTCTGCGGATTTGAGTGTGAGCCCCAGGGCTGCGGGACCGCTTCGGGCTGCGGTGTATACGGTGTCCAGATCGTGGTTGTAGGTTTGGTGAAGCCAGCCGGCCATGTATACATAAGTGCCTGCCGCGGCCGCGCCGCCGACGATGACTGCAGCGCACCCGGAGCAAGTCAGGGCGAGGGCCAGAGCGGGGATCAAGATCCATGAACGCATGCGTCCTCCTTATGCGTTAGGCTCATGAGGAAAGATGCCGGAGATGGTGAGTTCGATGCCTACTGCGCCGCGAAACGACGAGGTCTTCGGGGTATAGGCCACGCGGAAGCGCGAGGCGGAACGTATGGCTTTCCACGTCTCCCCGAGACGCCAGGCCACACCGCGTAGGGATACGCCGTCCGTGGTGTCGCGCAGCCACAGTTCCACGTGCTTGCCCATGCCGAAGAAGCGCTGCCGTGTGACAGTCACGGGTGGGGAGAGAAAGATGGGCCGCGGGTTGGACGGGCCAAAGGGCTGGAGGAGGTCCAACTCGTGGAGCAGGCGGGCATGTACCTGGGAGAACGGCACCTCCATATCCACCAGCATGGGCGGGGGCGCGCCGAGTTGCGTCCCGCATTGGCGCTGCACGGCCCGGGCAAAGGCCTGGCGCAGCGACGGCAAGGCCTGTTCTTCCAGTTTCAGCCCTGCAGCCTGCTTGTGGCCGCCAAAGGAAGTCAGCAATTGCCGGCACTCGGTGAGTCCTTGGTAGAGATCGAAGGAGGGAACCGAGCGGGCCGAGCCTTTGAGGAGACCGTTTTCCTGGGTGAGGATGATGCACGGTCGACCGTAGCGCTCCACGATGCGTGAGGCCACGATGCCGATGACGCCGGGGTGCCAATGTTCGCCGTACAGAACCAGACCTGCCATCTCTCGTTGGCTTTCGGCCTGCTCCAGCGCCTCGGCGAGGATGGAGCGCTCGGTCTCTTTACGGTGGGCGTTGAGGGCGTCGAGTTCGTGGGCGAGCTTGCGCGCCTGGCGTAGATCTTGGGCGAGGAGGAGCTCCACAGCCAGGCTGGGGTCTCCCACGCGGCCGGCGGCATTGATGCGTGGGGCGAGGGCATAGCCAATGGCTCCCACCCCGACTTGGTCCGTATGGTGGATGCCGCTGGCCTCTTTGAGGGCGTGGATGCCCACCCGCCTGGCCTCGCTGATGAGGAGCATCCCGTTTTTCACGAGGATGCGGTTTTGTTCGTCCAGGGGGATGACGTCGGCAATGGTGCCGAGGGCCACTAGGTCCAGGCTCTGGCGGATGTCCATCTCCTGGCGAGGAAGAAATTTGCCGGTGGCCGCCATGAGCAGAAAGCTCAAGGCAACGCCGGAGAGATCTTCCGAGGGCCAATTGCCCAATTTGGGGTTGATGAGGGCCGTGGCCGGAGGCAGGTCTTTGCCGGGCACGTGATGGTCGGCGACCACCACCTCCATGCCCAAACTGCGGGCCAGCGCGATTTCTGGACCATTGGCCACCCCGCAATCCACGGTGAGCAGGACCGTGATGTCGTGCTCTGCCAAACGCCGGATGCCTGGTTCTGCCAGACCGTAGCCGTGATCCCGGCGGTCCGGGATGACATGGAGGACGCGTGCACCGTGGCCGGAAAGAAATTCTTTGGCCAGGACCGTGGCTGTGATGCCGTCCACGTCGTAGTCGCCCCAGATGGCTATGCCTCTGCCTTCGGCCACGGCTCGGGCCACGATTTTTGCTGCGTCCAGCACCCCAGGCCAGTATTCCAGCGGCAAGAGGTAGCGCAGCCCTGGACAAAGAAAGCGATGCATGGCCTCGGGGGCCTGCACGCCGCGCAAAAGGAGCAGGCGCACCGTGATGGGGCTGACCTGCAGCTCTATGGCAAGCCGGCGGATGTGTTCCTCGGGCACCGGCCGGGGAAGGGTTTTGATTTGCCAGGTACTGGACATAACTTATTTTGTTTTTTGACAGCGAAAGCCCTTTCCTTCTATCTCAAATCCCTTCTTTGGCAAACGATGAGGGATGTTTTGTATTTTTTATAAATATATCGGAGATATAGTTGTGAATTTTACACCAATTACCTTGGATGGCCAAAAGGCGTATCGCCTGTGTTTGGCGCGGATGCCCGAGAAAACCTCGGATTATAGCTTCGTCAACCTTTGGGGCTGGGGTGACCACTACGGCCTTACCTGGTGTTGGGATGGGGGGCTCGTGTTTTTGCGGCAAACCGTGCCGGCTCCGGTGTACTGGGCCCCGGTGGGGACTTGGGACGGCGTGGATTGGCGTCGGGTGCTCTCAGAGCTGCCGGGACCGCTGCATTTTGGGCGCGTCCCGGAGGCGCTGGTGGAGGCGTGGCGCAGCGCGGGCATCCCCATGACCGTGACAGAAGCCCGCGAACATTGGGATTACGTGTACTCGGTGGAGGAGCTCGCGTCGCTGGCGGGGAGGCGTTTTCACAGCAAGAAGAACCTGCTCAACCAATTCGTGCGCGACAATGCCTTCCAGGTGGTGGCGCTCAATGAGCGCACCGTGGAATGCGCCTTGGCTTTGCAGACCGAGTGGTTTTTGTGGCGGGACACGGAAGACGACGCTACCTTGGCCGCAGAAAATCACGCCATCGTGCGTGTGTTTCACGATTGGTCCCGGCTTGAGGGTATCGTGGGGGCGGGAATCACCGTTGATGGCAAGATGGTTGCCTATACCGTGGCAGATCCTCTGGACGACACGACGCTGGTCATCCATTTCGAAAAAGGTTGTCCGCAGTTTCGTGGTGTGTACCAGGCCATCAATCAGATGTTCTTAGAGCGTTTTGGTCAGGGCTTTATGTGGGTCAACCGGGAACAAGACTTGGGCGACGCGGGGTTGCGCCGGGCCAAGCTCAGCTATCATCCTGCCTTTTTCATGAAAAAGTATGCGGTGACTGTGGCGTTGTGATGCGGCAGGCGCTGCAGGCGCGTGGAAGATGCGGCCCACCCTTAGGCTGGGCCGCTTTCTTCTTTGCTGCGGTAGCGGCATCCCTGGGTGGGGCAGGCTACTGTGGTGCCTGCCTTGGTGATCTTGCGCACGAGGATGGGAAAACCGCACACCGGGCACGGCCCAGGGATCGGCAGGTCCCACACCGCATAGGTGCACTCAGGGTAGCGATTGCAAGAGTAGAAGGTCTTGCCGCGGCGGGTGGTTTTTTCCACTAACTCGCCGGTGCACCCTTCCCTTGGGCAGGAAACGCCGGTGGACAGGGAGGTGGCGTAGCGGCAGTCCGGGTAGCGGGAGCAAGCCACGAAGCGACCGCCCGTGCGGGTCTTCTTCATCACCAGCCGGCCTTCCTGGCAGGCAGGGCAGGGGCCGAGGTCCGGTACTTCGGCCTGGGGCAGGAGTTCGATGTCCCCCTGGTCGTTGCGTCGGTATTCACTGGTGAAGGTACATTGCGGATAGTTGGAACAGCCCACAAAGGGGCCGTTTTTGCCAAAGCGCATGATGAGCTTGCCGTGCTCGCACTTGGGGCAGGCGATGTCCGTCTCCACTCCGGCCTTGAGGGTGGCCATGTCGTGGCGGGCTGCTTCCAGCGTGGGATAGAAGTCCTGGGCAAAGCGCTGGAGTACTTCTTCCAGGGTGGTTTTCCCTTCCGCGATGCGGTCGAGGTCCGCCTCCAGGGCCGCCGTGAACCCGGGGTCCATGAGCCGGGCAAAGTGGGCCACCAAGAGGTCGCTCACCGTGCAGCCGAGGTCCGTGGGCACGAAGGCCTTGTCCGTGAGTTCCACGTAACCGCGGTCCACCAGGGTGGAAATGATGGTGGCGTAGGTGGACGGCCGGCCGATGCCCAGTTCTTCGAGCTTGCGCACCAGAGAGGCTTCCGTGAAGCGGGCCGGGGGTTGGGTGAATTTCTGTTCGCAGTGGATGCGATCCACCGGCACGCGTTCCCCTTCGGTGAGCTTGGGGAGCACGGCCTCGTCGCTTTGATGGGGCCAGACGGCGAGAAAACCCGGGAAGATGAGCCGCTCGCCTTTGGCGCGCCATTGGGCGTCCCCGGTGGCCAGGATGACGGTGGTGTCCCAGAAGCGGGCCGAGGCCATTTGCGAGGCCACGAAGCGTTGCCAGATGAGGCGGTAGAGTTTGAACTGCTCCGCAGGCAACAGTGGTTGCACCATCTCCGGCGTGAGGCGGACGTCTACCGGCCGGATGGCCTCGTGGGCGTCCTGAGCGCTTCCCTTGCTTTTATACTGGCGCGCAGTGGTCGGACAGTACTCCGCTCCAAAGCGTTCATGGATGAGGGCGCGGGTGGCCTCCTGCGCTTCCGCGGCCACGCGTACCGAGTCGGTACGCATGTAGGTGATGAGCGCCACCGTGCCCCGCTCGCCGAGTTCGACGCCTTCGTAGAGGCGTTGGGCGACGCTCATGGTACGCTTGGCGGAGAACCCCAGGCGGGTGCTGGCCTCCTGCTGGAGGGTGGAGGTGATGAACGGCGGCTTGGGGTGCCGGGCGCGTTCTTTCTCCTGGACTGTCTCCACGACGGTGGGCGCCCCTTCCAGGGCGGCGCGCAGCTCTTGGGCGGCCTGCTCGTTGGGGACGTGGGCCTTTTTGCCGGCGATGCGCCAGAGCTTGGCGCTGAAGGCCGGATCCGTGGCCAGATGGAGGGTGAAATCCCAATATTCTTCCGGGGTGAAGGCTTGGCGTTCCCGTTCGCGGTCCACGATGAGGCGCAGGGCTACGGATTGGACCCGGCCGGCGGAGAGCCCGCGTCGGACCTTGGACCACAGAAGCGGCGAGATCTTGTAGCCCACCAGCCGGTCGAGGATACGGCGGGCCTGCTGGGAGTCGAAGAGCGGGCGGCGCAGTTCTCCCGGGTGGGCGAGGGCCTCGCGCACGGCCCGGGCCGTGATCTCGTTGAACCAGATGCGCTTGAGGTTGGTATTGGCGTCGCGCAGGAGCTCCGCCACATGCCAGGCAATGGCCTCTCCCTCGCGGTCCGGATCCGGGGCCAGGTAGACGGTATCTGCCTCTTTGGCCGCAGCCCGGAGCTTTTTCACCACATTGCCTTTGCCGGGGATGATCTCGTATTGAGGAGCAAAGCCGTGCTCTTCGTCTACGCCCAGCGTTTTTTGCGGCAGATCGCGCACGTGCCCCAGCGAGGCCTCCACGCGGTAGCCTGGGCCGAGAAACTTGGTGATGGTTTTGATTTTCGCCGGCGATTCGACGATGATGAGGTCCTTGCTCATAATGGGTGGGGCCTATATCCAGTCCTTGGAACCCAGGGCAAGGGAAATTTCTTCGGGGCCGTGGGGCCATGGAAGAGGAGATACATGGAAAACAGCTTTCGTTCTGGATATGTAGCGCTGGTAGGACCACCCAATGCGGGCAAGTCGACGTTTCTCAATGGGGTGCTCGGGGAGAAACTGGCCATCGTCTCCCCCAAGCCGGGGACGACGCGCACCGCCATAACCGGCATTTGGACCACGGATTCGGCGCAGGTGGTTTTTTTGGATACCCCAGGGATCGTCGCCGCTCGGGGGCGCATGAATCGCCTTTTGGCGGACGCGGCTTGGGCCGCGCTCGGTTCGGCCCATGGCGCGGTGGTATTCCTGGACGGCGCTCGCTATGCGGCTCGATCCTCCGCCCTTGCCCGGGATGTGCACAGCTTCGCCCCGCGGCTGCGTCAATTGGGCATGCCGCTGGCGGTGGCGGTCAACAAGATCGACCAGGTTTCCCCCAAGGCCCGGCTGCTGGCGGTGCTTGCGGCGTGTGCGGATCTCTGGCCCGGGGTGGACATCTTTCCGCTGTCGGCCCGCACGGGCGAAGGGCGGGACCGGCTGGAGGCCGCAATCCTCGCCATGCTTCCGGAAGGCCCACCACTCTTCCCGCCCGATCAACTGAGCACCGCGCCCCTGCGCTTCTTGGTGGCGGAGATCGTGCGGGAGCAGCTCTTTGTGCAGCTTCGTCAGGAGCTCCCCTATCACGTGGCCGTGGAGGTGGAGGAGTGGGACGAAAGCCCGGAGCTTACCTCCATTGGGGTGGTCATTTATGTGTCAAAAACCAGTCATAAGGCCATGATCATCGGCCGGGGCGGATCCCGGCTCAAGGCCGTGGGGCAGGCCGCGCGGCAGGCGCTCAAAGAACTGTTGGGGGGTAAGGTACACCTTTCCACCTGGGTCAAGGTGCGGGAGGGCTGGACCGAGGATGAGGGCTTTTTGCGCGAGATGAACATTGGAGAAGTGCTATGAGCTCGGACGTGGTGGCGCGTTGGCGGGCGACCATGGATGCGGTGCACGAGGCCGCGGTGCGTTCCGGTCGGGAGCCTTCTGCCGTGCGCGTGGTGGCGGTATCCAAACGGCATCCGGCCACGGCCATCGCTGCGGTGCACGCCGCAGGTCAGGTGATCTTTGGCGAAAACTACGTCCAGGAAGCACGGGCCAAGATGCGTGAGCTGCCTGCCACCATTGAATGGCATTTGGTGGGACATGTGCAGACCAACAAGGTCCGCCAGGTGGTGGGCAGTTTCGCTTTGCTCCATGGCGTGGATTCCGTGCATTTGGCGCATGCTTTGCAGGAAAGAGCGCAGCGGCAGAAGGTGATCCAGCCGGTGCTCATGCAGGTCAACCTGGGGCGGGAGCGCCAGAAAAGCGGGGTGCTGGAGGAAGACCTCCCGGAATTGGCAGAGACGCTGATTGCCGCCCCGAATCTTGCCTGGCAGGGTCTGATGTTGCTTCCTCCGGTCTTTGACGACCCTGAGGCTGCGCGCCCCTTCTTCGCCGCCCTGCGGGACCTGCGGGACCGATTGGAGCAGCAATATGGCGTGCGGCTTCCCGAGCTCTCCATGGGCATGACCGGAGACTTCGGGGCCGCCATTGCCGAGGGCGCTACCTTGGTTCGCATTGGGACACGGATTTTCGGAGAACGCGCATAGATGGATATCGCTACCATTGTTGGAATCTTCGTGGCCTTTGGCTTGGTCATCGCGGCCATTGCCAAGGACATCATGGTGTTCGTGGATATTCCGTCGGTGCTTATTGTCTTTGGCGGCACCATTGGGGCGGTGCTCATCTGCTATCCATTGAACCAGGTCTTGGGGGTCGTGGGAGTCATCAAAAAAACGTTTCTCTTCAAGCTGGATTCACCTGCGGACATCATCGCCCGTTTTATGGATTATGCCAACAAGGCGCGTCGGGAAGGCATCTTGTCTTTGGAGCCGCTGCTCAAAGACATTCAAGACGATTTTCTGCGCAAGGGATTGCAGCTCACCGTGGACGGCATGGAGCCTCAGGCCATCCAAGAGATATTGGAGACCGAGATCGCCTATTTGGAGGAGCGGCACCAGACCGGGGCGGACATCCTGGCGACATTTGGCACCTATGCCCCGGCGCTCGGGATGATCGGCACGGTTATCGGTTTGGTGCTCATGCTCAAAACCATGAACGATCCGAGTTCCATCGGCCCGTCCATGGCCGTGGCGCTCATCACCACCTTCTACGGCGCGGTGCTCGCCAACCTCGTGTTCAACCCCATGGCGGCCAAGCTCAAAAACCGCAGCAAGGAAGAGGTCTTGGTCCGGGGCATGATCTTGGAAGGCATCTTGTGTATTTCCAAAGGGGAAAACCCACGCATCATCGAAGAGAAACTCAATAGCTATCTGCCGCCCAAACAGCGTAAGACGCAAGGGTAGTTATGGCGAAGCGGGAGAAAAAAGACAGCGGCGGAGGGGACGGCGGAGTGCCGGCGTGGATGGTCACGTTTTCGGACCTCATGACCCTGCTTTTGACCTTTTTTGTGCTCCTCCTTTCCATGGCCTCCATGATGGACGAGCGCCGCATCAAGGAAGCCTTGGGTTCGGTGTTTGGTTCGTTTGGTTTTGGTACTGCAGGGTATAATCCGCTGACCACAAGCCCGCGGCCCGACGCCTTCGAGCCTGGGCCCATCAATGATGTGCGTGATCTGGAGCCCATCAAGCCGTTGCTCTGGGAAGATCCGTCGTGGGACCTGCGCTTTGAGTCCAATCGTTTTATCCAACGGCTTGGCATTGGCGCCGACACCTTGTTTGCCCCGGGTTCCGCAGAGATTTCTCCTCAAGGCCAAAGGCTTTTGCGGCGGATTGCCCCGGTGCTGCGGACCGCGGAATATCCCTTTCTGGTTGCGGGATACACGGGGCTGCCCCGGGACGAGGAAGGAGACGCCTACCGGATACGTGAAGACGCCATGGACGGTTCGTGGGCGCTGTCCCTGCGGCGCGCTCAGGCAGTGGCGGAGTTTTTGGCCCAGGAAGGGGTGCCGGTCACCAAGATGCGGGTGGAAGGTTTTGGCCGGTTTCGGCCCCGCACTACCAACGAGACCCCTGAAGGCCG
>DPEO01000130.1 GCA_003530935.1 Desulfomicrobiaceae bacterium
CTTCGGGACCTTCTGAGCGCCGTGGCCCCGGAAGACATCGAGCCCCTTTCCATGGCGCGCATCGACGCCGAAGTGGGGGAGCCCAAGCCCTTTGCGGGCCCGCAGTGGGCGGTGGCCCGGCGTGTGGTCCATGCCTGCGCGGACCTGGAGATTTTGGACTCGATCGTGTTCCACCCGCAGGCCGTATCTGAGGGCATTGCGGCCCTGCGAGCCGGGGCGCGCATCGTCACGGACACCCATATGGCCCGCATGGGTATTCCCATGCGTCGTTTGCAGCCCCTGGGGGCTACGGTGGAGTGCCTCTTGGGGGACGCACGCGTCGCTCAACGGGCGCGGCGCGAGGGGCTGACGCAAACCGCCGCGGCCATGGACGTCCTGATGGAAGAAGGGGGCGCGGACATCATCGTCATCGGTAACGCCCCCACGGCCTTGGTGCGCCTTGCCGAACACCTGCTTGCCGGGGCGCGGCCGCCCCGGCTGGTGGTGGCCATGCCGGTAGGCTTTGTCAACGCCTCGGAATCCAAAGAGTTTTTCTTGGCGTGCTGCCCCAAGGTGCCGAGCATCGTGCTGCGGGGGCGCAAAGGCGGCTCCCCATTGGCGGCCAGCGCCGTCAATGCCCTTGCTGCATTGGCGCTGGCCTGAGGCTCAATCTTTGTGGGGTTTGCGGATATGGCGGAGCACCCGGGCCTCGGCCAGCTCCGCCTCTTCGGTCTTGAGGGCGGCCAGTTCCGTCTCGTCCACGTATTGGATGGCACCGCAGGGACACATCTCGGCGCATGCCGGGTGCATGCCGATCTGCCGTCGGCTGGCGCACAGGTCGCACTTGGTGATCATCACCCCTTTGTCCGTCTCCAGCATGGCGCCGTACGGGCACGCGAGGATGCAACTGCGGCTTTCACACCCGCGGCACAGCAAATATTGGTGGATGACGGCCCCGTCCTGATCCTGGACGATGGCTCCCCGCTTGCATGCCCGCATGCATTTGGGTTCTTCGCAGTGGTGGCAATAGAGTGGCACCATGACTCCGTCGATGGTGCGGGTCATTTGAATGCGCGGGACGTCATGCACGAATTTGCATACGTACTCACACGTTTCGCAGCCGATGCATTTACTGTAGTCCACGTAGAGGACTTTGCGTTCAGGGTTCATCTGCGCCTCGTGCGTTCGTCTTTGGCCATGAGGTCGTCGTAGGCGTACGCATCAAGCCGGTCCTGGGCCTTGAGATCCAGCCAATTGGCCAGGGATCTGGCCGCCTTGAGGCCGCTGTACACCGCTTTGCCGATCTTGCTGGGACCGGTGAGGGCGTCTCCGGCCACGAACACGTTTTCGATGTCCGTCATGTGCAGCCACCGCACCTCGCCTTTGCGGACGTTTTCCAGGCCCAGTTCCCGGGCAAAGGGCGGGGTGGCGATCTCGCCGATGGCGGTGACCACCATGTCCACGGCCAGGGTGATGGCGCCGTGCTCCGGGTGGCTGAGTTCGATGCCTTCCACGTGGGCATCACCGAGAATGCGCGCCGGAGTGACCCGTTCGTGCCAATGCACTCCCATGGACTGGAGGCGTTCGATCTCGAAGGAGCCGCACGGCGCTTCTTTGGCGGTGCGGCGGTAGAGATGGTGCACCACGGCCGCCCCCAGGCGCAGGGCGCTATGGGCCACGTCCACGGCCGAATGCCCGGCGCCGATGACCGCCACCACCTTGCCGGAGACTTCCACGGGCTTGGCCTGAGGGGCGCAGTAGTGGACGGCGCGGATGGGAAAGAGGAATTCCAGGCCGGAATAGACTCCCGGCAGGTCTTCCCCAGGGATGCCGAGTTTGCGCGACTTCCACGCGCCAGTGCAGATGATGCTGGCGTCGTGGCGTTTGACGATGTCTCCAAGGCCGAGCACTTCCCGGCAGAAGTGGTCGCCTTCTTCCTCGAAGAGAGGGGCGGAACAGCAGATCTTGGTATGGCTTTGGAAGACCACCCCAAATTGGCGCTCCATGTGGCGGATGCCCGCCTCGATGCGCTCCTTGGGGATGCGGTGCCCGGGGATGCCGAAGCGCATGAGCCCCCCGGGTTTGGGGAGCTTGTCGTAGACGGTCACCTGATAGCCCAGGCAGGAAAGGTACCCTGCCGCGGCGAGTCCTGAGGGCCCGGCGCCCACGATGCCCACGCTGCGGCCGTTGGGGGGCGCGGGTTCTTTGCAGAGGAAATTGAAGTTCATACGGCCTCTCGGATCCCTGCAGCTCAGGCGCGCTGCAATTGTTTCTGCGCGTAGATGCGCATCTTGCGGGCTTCGTCGAAATCGGCGTTGAGGGCCAGGGCCTTGTCCGCGCACTCCATGGCCCGCTTCCATTGGCGCATGTCCAGGTACACCCGGCCGAGGTTGAAGTGGAGGTATTCGTCCTTGGGCGCGCGCGTCAGGGCGTGGAGATAGCACTGCTCCGCTTCTTCCAGGTGGCCGGCCTTGCGCAGCGTCATGGCCAATTTGTTGAAGATATGGGCGGACTCGGGGTTTTGGGCGTGGGCCTCCTTGAGCATGGCAATGGCCAGGTCCAGCACGCCGTGATCAAGGAACAGGTCGGCAATGGCCTCTTTGAGGTCGGTGTCCTCGGGCGCGGTTTCGATGACTTTGCGCGCAGCGCGTTCGGCCTCGGCGCTGTTGCCCGCAGCCACGGCGGCCTCCAGCTTGGCCCAGAGCTCCTGACGTTTGGCCTCCAGGGACTGCATGCTCACTTGAAGCTCCTCCTGGAAGTTTTCCTGGAGGAAGCTGTAGAG
>DPEO01000096.1:0-4690 GCA_003530935.1 Desulfomicrobiaceae bacterium
ATCGTGCCCCCCAGCGACGTCGTCGTGGTCATCTCCTTCGAGGTGGAGCTCGAGAGCGCCATGGGGTCGCTCTTGGTGGCGCTGCCGTACGCCACCATCGAGCCCATCCGCTCCAAGCTCTATGCCGCGTTTCAGAGCGAGCGTTTGGAGGTGGACCATGCTTGGATCTCCCGCTTTCGAGACCGGCTCTTGGAGACCCCGGTGGATTTCACGGTTACCTTGGGGACTACCCGTCTCACCGGCCGGCAGCTTTTGGATCTCCAGGTGGGTGACATCCTGCTCCTCGATCAGGATGAGGACGATCTCTTGGAGGCCCGGGTGCAGGGGGTGCTCAAATTTTACGGTGAGCCTGGATTTGTGAAGGGCAACAAAGCCTTCCGTGTGGTTAAAGAACAGGAAATCGCATATTAGGAGCGGCGTATGGCGGAAGATCAAGACAAATTGGCGGCAGAATGGGCGGCGGCCTTGGCCGAAGAGGGGGCAGCATCCAAAGACGCTGCGGAAGAAGACTTGGCGGATGCCTGGGCGAGCGCCTTGGCCGAACAGGAAGGCAAACCCGACGCGGGCGCGTCATCGGAAGCGGAGTTGGCCGACCAATGGGCCAAGGCCCTGGCGGACGAAGAAGCCACCAAGGTGCAGCGGGAAAAGAAACAAAAGCAGCTCGCTGCCCAGAGTCAGGATTTTCAATACAAGGATCTGACCGCCGAGGCCAAGGCGCAGCGCACCGGCTCGGAGTCCTTGCGTCGGGACCTGGAGTTCATCCTGGACATCCCCTTGGAAGTCTCGGCCCAGCTGGGTTCCACCAAGCTCCTCATCAACGAGTTGCTGCAGCTGGGACAGGGCTCAGTCATCGAGCTCAACAAACTCGCGGGTGAGCCTTTGGAGATCCTGGTCAACGGCAAGCTGGTGGCCCGCGGCGAGGCCGTGGTCATCAACGAAAAATTCGGCGTCCGCCTCACGGATATTATCAGCCCCATCGAGCGGGTCAAACAATTGGCGTGACGTATGGACGGGCAATTGGGACTCGCCGCGGTCAAGATGCTGCTCGGCCTCGCCGGGGTGGTGGCGCTGCTCTTTGCGGCGGTGGTGGTGGTACGGCGGCTGGGGATTGCGCCGCGTGGGCGCAGGCACGGAAACTTGGAGCTGGTGGAGGTCTTGCCTTTGGGGCCGCGCCGCCAGGTGGCCGTGGTACGTTTCTTGGATGAGCTCCTGGTACTCGGGGTCAGCGAGGCCGGCATCGGACTCCTCGCCCGCCGCCCCCAGGAGGACGCATCCCATGACGATTTCGCCAACCACCTGCACGCGGCTGCTCATCGGCAGTCTGGCCATCCTGACGATCCCGACACTCGCGCTGGCGGCTGATCCGGCGCTGCCCTCGGTCTCCGTGCAATTGGGCGCGGCCACGGAGCCCGAAAAAGTGGCCCTCGGCCTGGAAATCCTCGCCCTACTCACGGTCCTTTCGCTGGCGCCTGCCATTTTGTTGACGCTGACGTCGTTCACCCGCATCATTCTCGTCTTTCATTTCCTGCGTCAGGCCATGGGCATCCCGCAGATGCCCCCCAATCAGGTCCTCGCGGCGCTGGCCATCTTCATGACTGTGGTCATCATGATGCCGGTGGGCAAGCGCATCAATGATGAAGCGTTGCAGCCGTATCTCGAAGAACGTATCGGCTATCGTGAAGCATTACAGCGTGCCGAGACGCCGCTGCGTTCATTTCTCTTCAAGCATACTCGAGAAAAAGATTTGTCGGTTTTTTATGCCATTTCTGGTCTGGAACGTCCAAAAACCAAAGAAGACGTTCCTACAAGCATCCTTATCCCTGCTTTTGTCATCAGTGAGCTCAAAACCGGATTTCAGATTGGTTTTTTAATTTATGTTCCATTCCTCATTCTCGACATGGTTGTTGCGAGTGTACTCCTTTCCATGGGCATGATGATGCTTCCTCCGGTCATGGTCTCATTGCCGTTCAAGATTCTCCTTTTTGTCATGGTGGATGGATGGAATCTTCTCGTCGCATCCCTGGTCAACAGCTTCACCTAAGGAACGCCTATGACTCCTGATTTCGTCATTGGATTTGCCCGGCAATCCATCGAGCTCACCCTGACCATCTCCTTGCCGCTTTTGGGAGTGGGGCTGGGCGTGGGCATCGTGGTGAGCATCCTTCAGGCCGCCACCCAAATCCAGGAGGCCACCCTCACCTTCGTTCCCAAGATCGTGGCGGTGTTTGGCGCCTTGCTGGTGGCCTTTCCCTGGATTCTCGACAAGATGGTCGAGTTCACCCGCGAAATTTTCATCAACCTGCCGCAGTACATTCGTTGAGCTGGCGCCACATTTCTCCCAGGAGGATGGCGCCGGCCTGGGCGACGTTGAGGGAATTTAGGTCCCGCGCCATGGGGATGCGCACCAAGGTATGGCAGCGGGATTGAATTCCGGGACGGATCCCTCGTTCCTCGCCTCCTAAAACAAGAACACACGGAAAGCAGAATCGCACCTGCCAGAGGTCCAGAGCGTCGCCGTGGGCGGCGGCGCCGTAGATGGGGACTTCGTGGTCGGCTATGGCGCGGAGCGCCCGGCCGAGGTTGACCGCCACGTGCACCGGCAGTCGGGCGAGAGCCCCGGCTGCGGCTTTGGCGGCGTGGCCGCCGAGATAGGCGCTACGGTCTTTGGGCACCAGGAGCCCTGCCCCGCCGAGTCCGTAGAGAGTGCGGGCGAGGGTCCCCACATTGCCGGGGTCTTGCACCTGGTCGAGGGCGAGCAGTACCGGCAGCGGGGCCGTGGGGAGGGCTTGGAGGAGCGCTTCCATATCTGCGGATGCGCACGGCCGCATGCGGGCGGCCACCCCCTGGTGCGCCCCTGGAGTCAGGCGGTCGAGCTCGGTGCGGGGCACGAGGCGAAAACGGACACGCTGTTGCCGGCACAAGGCGACGATATTTGCGAGGCCGCCTTCTTCTCGGGCAACGAGCACGGTGTCGATGTGATGTGGACTTTCTTGCAAAAGCTCGAACACCGGCTTGCGGCCGGGGACTATGTTTTCTGATTTGCTGATTTTTTCTCTAGACATGGTAGCCCCGATAGGTTAATATTGAAAGTTTGCCTTATGGCTTTTTTTGTCCTACACGGCAATGGTTGTTTTGGCCCCACCGCGCGTTTGTGGTGGTGTGGAGAAACCATAACCAGGAGTTGGTTTTTGTCGGGAATTGTCCAGAAAATAGTGATTGCGCTTCTGCTTCTGGGGATGAGTGTGGGCTGTACCTCCCCTCGCATCTCTCATAAGGGAGCCGAAGACGCCATCACAGGTGCCGGCGCGGTCTACGACCCGGACGTTGCGCTGTCCTCCGGCTCTGCCGCAATCCAGGACACTGCTGCAGTTGTCCCGGAAAAGAGTGCGGCCCCGCAGGAGCCTTTGGGGGATTCGTCGGCGCAGGCCAATGTGTCGTCGAGGATTTTTGCGCCGACCATTATTAAGGATCCGGCTGTTCAGAAATATTTTTCGTTGTACACCAAAAAAGCCCGCGGTTCCTTTGTTGCCGTGCTGGAGCGCGCGCAGGGGTACTTGCCTGCCGTATTGGAGCGTTTTCGAGCTGCAGGTTTGCCCGAGGAGCTTGCCTATCTTCCTGTGGTCGAAAGCGGTTTTGATCCATCCGCCACGTCTTCGGTGGGGGCGGCGGGCATTTGGCAACTGATGCCTGGGACGGCCCGTCGGTTTGGCCTGCGGGTAGACTGGTGGGTGGACGAGCGCCGAGATATCTTTCGTGCCACGGATGCTGCCATTGGTTATCTCAAGTATTTGTACGCGCAGTTTGGTGATTGGAAGCTGGCGCTCGCTGCGTACAATGCGGGGGAAGGCGCTATCGGTCGAGCCCTGAAGGTCACGGGAGCAGAGACCTTGGATGCACTGCCTGAGGCGCGTCTTAGCGCGCAAACCCGCAGTTATGTGCCCAAGTTCGCTGCCGTGGTGCATGCCGTGCGGTACTTGGAAAAATCGGGGGATATTGCGCTGAAACGACGTCCGCAGCCTTTGGTCCCCATTGTGGTGCGTGGGGCCACTGATCTGCGGGACTTGGCGCGGGCGGTGGGTATTCCTTGGAAGGAGTTTCACGCCCTCAACGCTCAATACCGCCGTAAGGCGACTCCGCCTTTGGGGAAAAGCACGGTACGCGTTCCTGCCCAATATGCCGCCCAGGTCCGTCAATACCTCAAGCGTGAGTCGAGTTTACGTTCCGTCGCCGGTCTTGTCCCGTATACAGTACGCGCTGGGGACTCCTGGAGCGCTTTGGCGAAGCGTGCCAAAGCCAGGGTGCAAGAACTCGTGGCCATCAATGCTGGGGTGCGGCTTGTGCCCGGGCGGGTAGTGTATTTGCCTGCGCGTGTTCAGGCCCGTGCGGGGACTGCCTCATCAAAGGCCCCCAAAGCCGTGGGAGGACAAGCCAACTATGCCGTACGGCCTGGGGATACGCTCTCGGGAATTGCTCGAAAATTTGGTGTAAAGGTCAGCACCCTGGCGGCAGTGAATGATCTCGCTCCAAATGCGATCCTGCGTCCGGGCCAGGGACTCTTCATCCCGCCTACAGATGCCGCGCAGGTGGCGGCTACAGCCGCCCCTCGCTACTATGTAGTGCAGCCCGGCGACACAGTCTGGGGGATCTCCCGCAGGTTCGGCGCAGCCCTCGAAGATGTGCTGCGCTGGAA
>DPEO01000096.1:4897-5299 GCA_003530935.1 Desulfomicrobiaceae bacterium
CTTTCTACGGAGGCCTTCGGGCCTCCGTTTTTGGTGGTGCGCTGCAGAGGTAGTTCGATGGTAAAGCAGCTCCCCTGGCCCGGGGTGCTTTCTGCGTACATGCGGCCGCCATGCTCTTGGGTGATGATGAAATAGCTCACCGAAAGGCCGAGCCCGGTGCCTTTGCCGGGGGGCTTGGTGGTGAAGAAGGGCTCCATGATGCGGGCAAGGGTACCTGGCTCCATGCCCGGACCGTTGTCTGCCACGCGGATGCGGACGCCATCGTGGGCGGATTCTATGCGGATGGTAAAGCGCGGGCCGTCTTCGGGCGGATAGGTCTTCTCGGCCATGGCTTCGGCGCCGTTTCGCAGGAGATTGAGCAGCACCTGTTGGATCTTGCCTTGAGAGCACGGCACGGCGGGC
>DPEO01000073.1:0-6829 GCA_003530935.1 Desulfomicrobiaceae bacterium
GGCCAGGATCCCCAAAAGCGATCCGAGAAAGGCTACAGCCCCCCGGCGGGAAAGCCCGGCCACGAGGAAGATGATGGCCGCCAGGAGTACCGTGGTGACCAAGAGGGTCACGAAAATGGGGTCCCAGCCGGAAAGCAGTGCCGGCACCAGGAGTTTCCAGAGGGCATAGGCGGAAAATACGAAGGAAAGGAGCGCCTTGGCCCCGGTCCAGCCGGCAAAGGCAAGGAGCGCCAGGGCAAAGAGGCCAAAGAGCGCAAGTTCCACGTCCAGGCGGTAGAAGTCGTGGGCCACGGCCACACTGATGTCGCCCTGGTCATCGAGGGTGAGCACCGTCAGGACGCGGTCACCCACGTGGAAGCGCTTGTCGAGCTCCAGCTTGCCGAGGATTTCGTTATGCGCGGTGACCGTGCGGCCGGCAAAGGGGCCGTCCAGAAGCTCCACGGTCACGGACTGGATGCCTATGGTCACGGGCCCGAGAGTGCGGACCCGGCTGTCGTCGGTGGCGATGACCTTGCCTTGGCAGCGGGCGCTTCGGGTCGGGCCGCGGGAGTCGAACCCCGTGGGCAGGAGGTGGAGCACCAAGGTTGCCAGGGCGATGACCAGACAGAACAGGCGGTCGCGGCGGGTGGAGCGCATGGGGTGGAAGGCGGGCCCGGAATGGGCGGGTTTCCGGGCCCGCGGCATAGGGGTGTTAGCGGGTGGCCACGGCCTTGGAGAGGCCAAGGGCGCGGGTGAATTTGTCGAAGAAGGCGGTGTTGTCGTAGTAGCCGGCAAAAGCCTCGGCGCCGACGCCCGTGGCAGCGGTGATGACCGGTACCCCGGTGTGCGAATACGAGGTCCAGCCGATGCCGGCCTTGGCGTTGAGGATATGGGTGAGGGTCACGGTGAAGGGCTCATAGCTGCCGTAGAGCAGATAGTCGCGGGTGCCGGTCTCTGCCTTCTGGTTCTGCATGCTGCGGGCAAAGGCGGCCTTGAGGTCGGCGAGTTCGTAGTCCTTGAGGTAGAGGTCGTACTTGCCTTTGACCTGCTTGGCGTATTCCTTGTCCGAGGCCGCCTTGGTTATGTCCGCCATCTCTGCGGCCGTGGGCACTTTGAGGCCGAAGTGGGCGGTGATGAGCTCCGCTGCTTCCTCGAAGCTCCCTTGGGGATGCGCCTTGCGCCAGGCGTCGAAAATTTCGTCGAAGGCCACGTACGAGACCTTCTGTTGGGTGAGGTTCTTGAGATAGGTGGCGTACTTGGTGCCCGCAAAGCCAATGGACATGCCGCCGGTCTCGTGGTCGCCGGTGACCACGATGAGAGTTTCCTTGGGGTGTTTGGCGGCGAATTCCAGGGCCTTGTCCACGGCCTTTTCGAAGGCGAGCATGTCGTGGATGGCGCTGGCGGCGTCGTTGGCATGGCAGGCCCAGTCCACCTTGCCGCTTTCCACCATCAGGAAAAAGCCCTTGGGATTGTCGAGCATTGCGATCCCCTTGGCGGTGAGATCCGCCAGGGTGAGATCTTCGGGCTTCGTGTCGATGCTGTAGGGCATGGCCGCCTCGTCCTGCAGGCGCGGTGCGATCACCACCGCCTTGGTACCGGGTGTGAGGGCTGCAAATCCCTGACGGTCGCGCACGATGGCGTATCCCGCCTTGGCGATGGCATCGAAGACGTTTGCTTTGGGGCCGTCGCCCTTGGCCTTCTTGCCTTCGGGGTCCAGCAGGCCGCCGCCGGCAAAGTAGTCGAAGCCGCTTTGGGCGAGTTCCAGGCCGATTTCGTAATAGTTCTTGCGGCTTGGCTGATGGGCGTAGAAGGCGGCTGGAGTCGCGTGGTCCAGAGAGACGGTGGAGACGATGCCCACCTTGAAGCCGGCCGCCTTGGCCATCTCGGCGAAGGTGCGCACAGGCTTGCCCTCCGGGTCCACCCCGAGGCCGGCGTTGTAGGTTTTCACGCCACAGGCCATGGCCGTGGCCGCAGCCGCGGAGTCGGTGATGAGGCTTTCGCTGGAGTAGGTGGTGGTCAGTCCCTGTGCGGGGAACTGGGTGAAGTTGAGCTGCTCGATGCCGGGTTGCGCGGTTTTCCCAGCGAGCAGTGCCTTATAGGCCTCGGTGACGTTGATTTGCGAGGCGCTCATGCCATCGCCGATGAAAAGGAACACATACTTGGCCTGGCCCGCCATGGCTGCGGTGCACACCAGCACCTGGAGCAGCAGGGCGCAGAAGAGGCGGGCGGCTGCCTGGGACCAGAGGGAAGAACGCATGGAAACCTCCTGGAAGAAATGGTGGCAACAACGCCGCCCCCCCTTAAGGGCAGGCTTGTGGCGCCGGGGTGGCGGTTTGGAGACGTTCGTGCAACAAAAAACCCGGCCTTGGGCCGGGTTCAGGGGCGCGCTAGGATTTGCGCACGCTCTTGTTGATGGTTTCCATGAGCTGGGCCACCACCTCGGGGTGCTGCTGGTCTCCGCCGGCGGCCTTGGGCCAGCGCAGGCGATGGTAGGAGATGGTCGCCTTGGCGGCCAATTGGTGGACACGGGAGATGAGGACCTCTATGGTCTCTTCCGACAGGAAGACGTGGCCGCAGGCTTCGCACTGCAGGGCCGGGACTTCCTCGAAGCAGAAAAGCTGGTTGCGGCATTCCATCTGATGGTTGACCAAGGCTTCGTGCATTTCCTGGCCGCATTTGACGCATTGCATGGCGTTTCCTCCTGGGCGAAAATGGGAAATGGTTGTGTAATGCCGGCAGTAGGCCTTGGCAAGCGCTCCGCTTGTGGGAAACAATAAAATTCAATATATTTGGAGGTATTATGCGCGTTGGTTGGATTGGCGCCGGTGTCATGGGGCGTTCCATGTGCGGCCATGTGCTCCGGGCGGGACACGAGGTGTACGTGTATACCCGCACCAAGGCGTCGGCTGACGGCTTGGTGGCCGCGGGCGCGCATTGGTGCGCCTCTCCGGCTGAGGTGGCCCAAAAGAGCGAGGTGGTGGTGAGTATCGTGGGCTACCCCCACGATGTGCGCGCCATTTACCTGGAAGATGGGGGCATTGTGGCCAATGCCGCACCGGGATCTGTGCTGGTGGACATGACGACATCAAGTCCGTCCTTGGCGCAGGAGATCGCGGCCGCGGCAGCCGTCCGTGGCATCGACGCCCTGGACGCCCCGGTGTCCGGGGGCGATGTGGGGGCGCGCAACGCCACGCTCTCCATCATGGTGGGCGGCGAGGCCCAGGCCCTGGAGCGGGTGCGGCCTGTCTTGTCCTGCATGGGTTCCACCATCCGCCACATGGGGCCGGCAGGGGCGGGGCAGCACACCAAGGTGTGCAACCAGATGCTCATCGCCGGGACCATGATCGGCATGGTGGAGTCGCTCCTCTACGCCGTATCCGCCGGGCTTTCCATGGAGGATGTCATTGCCGTCATCGGCAGTGGCGCCGCGGGCTGCTGGTCCGTGAACAACCTCGGGCCGCGCATCGCCCGGGGGGACTTCGATCCCGGGTTTTTCGTCAAGCATTTTGTCAAGGACATGGGCATTGCCCTGGAGGAATGTCGACGCATGGGGCTTTTCGTCCCGGGTCTTGCCCTGGTGGAACAGCTCTATCAGGCCGCCATGGCGCAAGGATATGCCCATTTGGGGACCCAGTCGCTGTACAAGGTGCTGTGCGCCATGAGCGGCCGCCGGGAAGACGGCGGCAAATAAGAGGACGCCCATGCGCTGGATATGGATCGTGGTGCTGCTTGTTTGCAGTGTTCCGGCACGCGCCAGTGATATCCGCAATATCCTGTTTCTCAATTCTTACCACAGTGGATACACGTGGTCGGACACCATCATGGACGGCGCCCGGCAGACGCTTCTGGCAGCGCGCAAGGATGTCTATATCCAGATGGAGTTCATGGATACCAAACGCTTTGCCGATGCCCGGCATCTGGAAGAGCTGTACCAATATTACCGCTCCAAGTTCGCGGGGATCACGTTTGATGTGATCCTCGCTTCCGACAATGCGGCCTACGATTTTGTCCAGCGCTACGGCGATGAACTCTTTCCCGGCACACCAGTGGTCTTTTGCGGGGTGAACGATGTCGCCCCCCGGGAGGTCCTGCATCGGGAGCGCACCACGGGCGTGCTCGAAGAATTCGACATGGAGGCCAATCTGCGCCTCATGCGGGAGCTTTTTCCCGATCGGCACCGCTTGGTGGTCATTGGGGACCAAAGTGTCACCGGCGTGGCCATTGCCAACCAGGTCCGCGCGGGTTTTACCCGCAACGCCATTCCCATGGAGGTGGAATTCTGGGCGGAATACACCCTGGAGGACCTGCTGGCGCGCATCCGCCTGCGCGCCGCAGACAGCGTGTTCTTTTTTATCCCATTTTACAAAGTCATTGGAAATTCGGTATATTCTGCCCAGGACCTTTTGCGCATCGTGTGGCAGCAGACACGGGCTCCCTTTTTCAGCGCCTGGAATTTTCTCCTGGGCTACGGCCTTGTGGGCGGAAAGCTTTTGGATGGCTTTGCCCATGGGGCCCAGGCCGCTCAGATGGTCCTGCGGATCTTGGATGGCGAGAGCCCGGCGCGCATCCCGGTCGTTTCCAGTACCACGGACCGCTACCGCTTCGACTACCGCATCCTTCAAGAGCTGGCCATCGGCACGGACCGCTTGCCTGCGGAAAGCGAGCTCATCAACGAGCCGCCGACATTCTACTCCATTGATCGCCGCCAATTTTGGACCATCATCGTCTCCTTGGTGACCCTCCTCTTCATTCTGGTGCTGTTGGTGGTGAACATCCTGGAGCGCCGCCAGGCGGAGCGGCGGCTGCGTGAGCAGGTGGCCTTTCTTGGTACGCTCATGCGGGCCCTGCCGCTTCCCATCTACATCACCGACGCCCAGGGCGCCATTCAGGCGGTGAATCCGGCCTTTGAGACCTGGTTCGGGGTGGATGCGGCAAATCTCGAGGACTTGCGGCCGGACGTGCGTGAGCAACTGACGGAGCCGCGCTTTGCGCCGCACGAAACCGAGCTCCCTTACCATGACGGTTCCCCGCATTCGGTGGTGCTCCACAAGGCCACGGCGGCCACGGCGAACCTGGGGATTGTGGGCGCGATTCACGACATCACCGAGCGCAAACGCGCGGAAAACGACCTGCGTCTGGCGGAGGAAAAGTACCGCGGCATCTTCGAGAACTCGGCCCTGGGCATCTTCCGCACCACCCCTGACGGCCGCTGGCTGGACGCCAACCCTGCCTTGGCGCGCATGCTCGGCTACGCGTCGGCGGCAGATCTCATGCTCGATCATCCCAACATCGCCTCCCTCTATTTGGCCGAGGAAGACCGCCGTCGCATCGTGGAACTCTACCAGCGCTCCCACGGCTTGGTGGAGGCGGAGATCCAGTTCCGCCACCGTCATGGCGAAGTCATCATCGCCAACCTCAACGCCCGGTCCGTGCGCCGCGAGGATGGCTCCATTTCCCACTTCGAAGGCTTCCTCGAGGACGTCACGGCCAAGAAGGCCGCAGAGCGGGCCTTGGCCGCCTCGGAGGAGATGCTCCAACTGGTGCTCAATACCATTCCCCAATTGGTGGACTGGAAGGACCGGTCGCTGCGCTTTTTGGGCGCCAACCGCCGGTTTCTCCAATTCATGGGGCTTTCCGAGGTGGGCGAACTCGTGGGGCGCACGTACCGGGAGGTGGCTACGGATCCTTCGTGGGTGGAAGTGGTGGACGAACTCGACCGCCAGGTCATGGAATCGGGTCAGCCGCTCTACGGGGTACGGCGGCAGACTCGAAACGCCGCCGGCGAGGAAGTGGTCCTTTTGGTGAGCAAGGTGCCGCTGCACGATGTCCGGGGCCAGACCGTGGGAGTGCTCAGTACGGCGGAAGACGTCACCGCCGTGGCCCGGCTGGAGCGCCAGCTCATGCAATCCCAAAAAATGGAGGCCATCGGCACGCTCGCCGGTGGTATTGCCCATGATTTCAATAATATTCTTACCTCCATCATGAACTCCACCGAGCTTGCCCTGGAAGACGTGCCTGCCGGTTCCTTGGTTTCCCAAGATCTGGAGCGGAGCCTACGCGCCGCGCAGCGGGGCAGCCGGCTGGTCAAGCAGCTTTTGGCCTTCAGTCGGCCGTCCAAGGAGGGGTTTGAGCCCACGGACGTGCGCGAGGTGGTGGCGGAATGCGTGGCTTTGGTGCGGGCGTCGGTGCCGCGTACCATCACGGTGGAATCGCATCTTGAAGAGGACGTCCCCTTGTGTTTGGCCGACCCCACCGGAGTGCACCAGGTGGTTATGAATCTTCTGACCAATGCCTACCAGGCCATCGGCAGCCGGACAGGGCATATCGCCGTGGGCGTGCGGCGTTGCTTTCTCGACGCCGCGGCCGCGGTCCCGCTGGGAGTGGACGAGGGGTCCTATGTGGTGCTCTGGGTGCGTGACGATGGTCCGGGGCTTGCGCCGGAGATCGTGGACAAGATCTTCGATCCCTTCTTCACCACCAAGGGCAAGGGTGAGGGGACGGGCCTGGGGCTTGCCGTGGTGCACGGGATCGTGCGCAATCACCGCGGGGCCATCCAGGTGCAGAGTACCCCGTATGTGGCCACGGAGTTTGCGGTATTCTTGCCTTCCCTGGGGGATGTGTGTCTGTTGGAGAGTGCGCGGCCGTCTCAGACAATCCAGGGCTCGGAGACCGTGGTCTTTGTGGAGGACGACGAAGACCAGCTCCACGTCATCCCGCGCATGCTCCAGCAATTGGGCTACACCGTCCATGCCTTTGCCGACGGGGCGAGCGCCCTTGCCGCCTTGCGTCAGGGGCTTTCCGCCCAGGTGGTGGTGACGGACTTCGACATGCCGCAGATGACGGGGGTGGA
>DPEO01000073.1:7108-7442 GCA_003530935.1 Desulfomicrobiaceae bacterium
AGATCATGGCCGTAGTGTTGATCGTCGACGATGACATTCAGGTGCGCGAGACCCTCGGCAGTCTGGCGCGGCGCATGGGGCACACGTGTCTGCATGCCGCCACCTTGGCCGAGGGACGGGAGGCGTTGCAAGGCCACCCGGTGGACGTGGTGTTTCTCGATGTGTGCCTGCCCGACGGCAATGGTTTGGACATGCTTGCGTATGTGCGCGCCGCGTCGCAGCCGCCGGAAGTCATCATCCTTACGGGTCAGGGCGACCCGGACGGCGCGGAGCTGGCCATCCAGAGCGGGGTGTGGGATTATCTCATCAAACCCTCGCCGCTCAAGCAGATCCG
>DPEO01000176.1 GCA_003530935.1 Desulfomicrobiaceae bacterium
GCTGCTGGCATTGAGGACAGATGCCCGTAAGCTCCAGCTCGTAGCCTGTGACTCGGTATGGGGTGTCCAGGGCGTGCAGATCCACGGGGAGAGGAAGCGGGTGCCAGATGTCGTCCACCCGGCCGCATGCCTGGCAGCGAATATGATGATGCGGCCGCATGTCCGCATCGAACCGCTTCTGTTGGGAGGCCATCTCCAGCACGCGCACCAAGCCCAGATCCGCCAGCACGTCCAAGTTGCGGTACACTGTCCCCAGGCTGATGCGCGGCAGCCGCCGTTTGGCCATGGCGTAGACCTCTTCGGCCGTGGGATGTGTTGTCACGCGGCGAAGTTCTTCCAGGATCACTTGGCGCTGGCTGGTCAGGCGCATGTCTTTTTTGAGATATTCGCGCATGGCGACCTCCTTGATGTTGATGATAATCTTTATTGGTAAAATCGAGGCTCGTCAAGACGCAAAGAAAGCTTGGGGACTACGGCAGGACGCGGGCGCGCCAGCGGAGGATGCTGGCGGCGATGGATTGGGGATCCAAGCGGTCAAGACAAGTGGCGCCGTCTGGGCAAGGAGTTTTGCCGTGGAGCGAGCACGGGGCTTTGGGGCATGATGCGGTAAGGATGTGGTGACGGTCTCCTTCCGGGACGAATCCCCAATGGGCCGTGGTGGGGCCAAAGAGGGCGAACACCGGGGTGTCCACTCCCCAGGCCAGGTGCATGGGGCCGGAGTCGCCGGTGACAAGTCCCTGGCAGAGGGAAAGCAGCGCCATGGTCTGCCGCAGGCTGTCGCGGCTGGTGCGATCTACGGGGCTGTGGGCGATGAGCGGGGTGGAACTGTGGCCGATGACGAGGCAGGGGACGTCGGCTTCCTGGAGGGTGCACAGCAGGGTGCGCCACCAGGCGGGCTTTGGGGTCTTGGCGGGATGGGTGGCGTAGGGGTGCAGGGCCAGGGGGCGGCAGAGCCCGAGGTCCTTGAGCAGGGCGCTCGCCCAGGCAAGTTCTTTGGGCGAAGGAAAGAGGCGGGGCACAAGGCTCGTGCGCTCCGGGGCCTGATGCTCCAGGGCCAGGGCGTAGCGCTGGGGCACGGAGGAGGCGAGGAGACGTACGCCCATGCCGGGGTGGTGGGTGGCGCGAAAGAGGCGTCGGCTCAGGCTGAACTTGGGATAGCGATGTACTGGGCCGTGCCAGAGCATCTGGAGCAGGCGGGTGCGCAGGGTGCCGTGGAGGTCGATGAGGGGGAATCCGGCAAAACGGCGCGCCAGGGTGCGCGCGAAGCACAGCCAGCCATGGGGGCTGCGGTGCGCGTCAGTAACCGCGATGACGTCGCGCACCGCTGGGTGGCCGGCAAAGAGGGGGGTGAGGGGGTCGCGGGTGACCACGGTGAACGTCATGCCTCGGGTTTGGTGCCAGAAGTGGAGCACCCCGGTGGTGAGGGTGACGTCGCCCAGGGCGCTCAGGCGGACCATCACCGCGTGCATGGCGCCTCCAGGAGCTCCCGGTAGATGGCGGCGAGGCGGGCGGCCACGGCCTGGGGGTGAAAGTTGGCGACCACATGGGCGCGGCCGGCCTGGCGCAGGTTTTCGGCCAGGGCGCTGTCTTCGAGGACGCGGGCCATGGCCTGCGCCAGGCGTTCGGCATCCGCAGGCGGGGTATAGATGGCCCCAGGGCCGCCGGCTTCGGCAAAGCAGGAGCCAGTGGAGGTGACCACCGGGGTGCCGCAGGCCAAGGCCTCCACGATGGGAAGGCCGAAGCCTTCGGCCTCGGAGGGGTAGGCGAGGAGCTCCGCTGCTGCGTAGAGCCCGGGCAAAAGCTCTGCCGCCACATGGCCGAGGAACGTCGCCGATACCCCAAGGCGCTGCGCCTGCTGGCGCAAGGAGGCCTCCAGCGGTCCGGTGCCCGCCAGGACCAGGGCCGGGCGCTGGGAACGCGGAAGTCTTCCCAGGGCTTCCACCAGCGTCGCCGCGCCCTTGCGGGGGATGAGGCTTCCTACGAAGAGGACGAAGCCTTGCGGGAGGTCCATTTGGCGGCGGGCCTCCTGGGGGGGGACCGGGGGCGGACCGAAATAGACCTCCGGGCAGGCCTGGTAGACCACGCGGATGCGCTCGGCAGGGACGGCCAGGCGGTCCATGAGCTCCTGCCGGGTGGCCTGGCTGATGGCCAGGACGCAGTGGGCCTTGGCGATGCTCGCCTGGTATTTCACGCGGTAGAGGAGCCGGTCCACTGCCGGGTAGCGGTGCGGGTGGGAAAGGAAGAGCAGGTCATGCACCGTGACCACGGAGCGCACGCCGTGGGGGAGCGGGACAAGCGGCAGTTCGTGGGACAGGCCATGGTAGATGTGGACCCCGGCGCGGGCCACGTCCCTGGGCAGGGCGAAGCTTCGCCACAGCGGGGCGAGGCTTCGGGGAAGGCGCGGGGAGATCACCGTTGCTTCCGGGGGGACCTGGTGGGCATAGGGGCCGCCGGCCTGGGGGGTGTAGAGTATCAGGCGCAGACCTTTTTGGTAGCGGGCCAGGGCCTGGATGGTGGTGCGGGCGTAGGTGCCCAGACCCGTGGCGTTGGTGAAGAAGCGCTTGGCGTCCAATCCGATGATCACCGCTCCTCCCGGGCAGTCAGCAGGGCTTTGAGCACTGCGGCAAGGCTCGAGGCCTGCAGATCAGGCCATTGGGGGTGCGCGGGAAGCGCCATGAGGTCACCCGCAAGGGGCGGAAGCCCCAGGCGCTTGGCGTGCGCCTCGCCGTGGCCGGTGCGCACCAAGGCGGTCATGCAGCCTTGGCTTCGACCCAAGGCCACGTCCGAGATCTTGTCCCCCACCACCAAGGTGGAGCCGGGATCAAGCCCGTGCTCCTGGTCCAAGGCCTCCCATTGGCCTGGGGCAGGCTTGCGGCAGCGGCAGCCCTCTTCTGGGGCGTGCGGACAAAAGGCGGCGCCGGCAAGGGTAATGCCTTGGGCAGCCAACAGCTCCGTGAGGCGGGCCTGCACGCGGACGAGGTCCGCCTCGCGGAAGATCCCCCGGCCGATGCCACTTTGGTTGGAGACGAGGAAAAACCGCACTCCCAGCTGGCACAGACGGGCCATGGGGCCGGTCACTTCGGGGATGAGGCGCACGGCATCCGGGTCGCAGAGGTAGTGGCACTCCTCGATGAGGGTGCCGTCCCGGTCGAGCAGTACGGTATCGATGGCGGCAAGCGGCATGGGGGGCCTTGTGGCCGGGGATGCGGCCAAGGTCAACTGTCCACGGGGCTAGCGGAGCTGGAAACGGATGGGGACGCGCACCCAGGCGGCCACGGCTTGGCCGTGGTGCCTGCCCGGAGAAAACCGCCAGCGCGAAAGCGCTTCCGTCACCGCCTCCTCGAAGATTTCGGGCGGGGTGGCGGACTCGATGACCACCTCCTGCACCGCGCCGGTGGTTCCTACGAGCACCCGGGCCGTGACCATGCCCTGGATGCCTTGGCGCCGGGCCATGAGGGGATAGACGGGGTCACGGCGGCGGATAAGGCGCGGCGGGGTGTCGATGCGCCCTGCGTCCCACGCGCCGCCGTCACCGCCGCCCCTGTGGCCCGTATCGGTCACTTCCCCGCGGCCAGGACCCGTGCCCCATGGCGATCCTGCCCCCTCTGGCGAGCCTGTGGCAGCGGCTCTTCTGCCGAGCCCGGCGTCCGTTGCAGGGCTTGGGGGCGCGGCTTCGGGGGACTTTTGGGCGGCAGATGCAGTCTCTTCGATTTTTTGGGGAGAAACGGCCGGCGTGGGCTTGGGGGCGGAGCGCCGGGGGGCTGGGCGGGGCGTGGTGGCCGTGGCTTTGGGGCGCGCTGGGGATGGGGCGGCAACGGGTTTGGGGAGCGGCAGCGGCGCTGACGGGCTGCTTGCCTGGGGAGCGGAAGCGGTGAGGGGGGCAACAGGCGGCCTTTGGGGGTGCGGCGCTGCCAACGCAGGTCCTTGGGCCATCGAGGCCCCTGGGGAAGAGCCCTTGCCGGGAAAGGCAGGCGACGTCCCCGGGCCAAGACCCCAGGAAAGCACCAGGACTGCGGGCGGGGAAGATGGCTGGGGCGGCTTGCGGCAGTCCACGGCCGCTACCACAGCCAGGTGCATGAGGAGCGCGGCCGCGAGGCATGCCAGCGCCGGGATGCGGCGCGGTGCGGGGGCGTGGGGTTCCACCGGGCCGCTTGGGGCCGCAGGCGCGTCTGCCAGTGCAGCACCATCCAGGTCCATTTCCCACGCATCGAGCATGTCGTCTGCGAGAGGGAGATACGGCATGTCCTGGTGGGTGGAAGAAGGATGCGCGCTGGGCATAGCCAGAAGAATTCCCTTGATACCGAATGTCGCATCCGTGCTACGCGGCGGCCTGGTCTGTGGTCAAGGCGTGGGGTCGGCGCTTTGCCGGGCGCAAAAAACGCCCCGGAGGTTGGGACTCCGGGGCGTTTGTGGGTATGGGGGGTATGGGCCGTGCTATTTGTCCTTGAGGTGGGCGGCGAGCACCTCGGCCATGTGCCGGACTTCGAAGCCGTGGCCGTGTTGGATGGCCCCGCCGCGCAGTTGCATGACGCAGCCCGGACATTCGGTGACCAAGGTCTCGGCATGGGTGCGGGCCACATCGGCCAGTTTGAGCTTGAGGATGTTCTCCGACACCCCCGGGAACTTGGCGGAATAGGTGCCGCCAAAACCGCAGCACACCTGTTCGAGCTCCGCCGGGGCGTACTCGTAGCCCGCGGTCTTGAGGAGCTGCCGTGGCTCTTCGGTGACGCCCATGCCGCGGCACAGGTGGCAGGGGGCGTGGAGCGTGGCCCGTTCCATGGTCTGCTGGAAGCGCTCCGGCGCTACGTTCAGGCTGGAGACGAATACCGAAAAGGGCATGACCTTGGCGGCAAAGGCCTGCACCTCCGGGCTGTCTCCGAGGAGGTGCCCGTAGCCATGGGCAAGGTGCGAGGCGCACGAGGCGCACAGGGTGACGATGGCGTCATAGTCGCCGGCAAGGGCCGCCATGTTCTGCCGCGCCACGTCCTGGGCCGCGGCCTTCTCGCCCATGGTGGAGAGGGGAAGCCCGCAGCAGCTCTGCTCCATGGGGAAATCCACGGCCACGCCCAGGCGGCCCAAGACCTGCAGCGCGGCTTCCAGTTGTTCCGGATACACGAAGTCCTGCACGCAGCCCGAGAACAGGGCGATGCGCTTGACGGGCCGCTCCACCTGGGGACGCAGGCGGGCAAAGCGGTCGCGGAAGGGGACCTCGGCAATGGCGGGCAGTGCCCGAAAGCCGTGATCCTTGGCGAAGATCTCCGGCAGGTGCCGGATGTAGCCGCCCTCGGCCACGGGTTTTTGGGCGAACTTGGCCGCCCGCAGAAGCCCATGGAAGAATTTGCGGTTCTTCATGGCCATGGACAAAAGCGCCGAGCTCATGGGTCGGCCGTCTTCTTCGTTGATGCGGGCGCGGATCTCCTGGATGAGCAGGGGCAGGTCGATGCCCGCGGCGCAGATGTTCTTGCAGGCCTGGCAGTTGATGCAGTTTTGCGCCAGGGTCTTGGCCTTGTCCTTGCCGTGGAAGAAGTAGGTGAGGATGAGGCCGATGGCACCGATGTAGATATGGCCCATGGCGTGGCCGCCCACCATGCGGTACACCGGGCACACGTTGGCGCAGGCCCCGCAGCGCACGCAGCGCAGCACCTGTTTGAAGAGCGGGTCCTTGGCCAGGGCGCTTCTGCCGTTGTCGAGGAAGATGACGTGCATCTCCTTGGTGCCGTTGGGCGCAGCCGCACAGGGATTGGCCCCGGTAATCCAGGTGACGTAGCTGGTGATGGCCTGGCCGGTGGCGTTCTTGGGCAGCACCCGGAGGATGTGCAGGGCGTCTTCCAGGGTGGCGCACAGCTTGTCGATACCGGTGAGCACCACGTGCACCCGTGGCAGGGTGGAGACCAGGCGGGCGTTGCCTTCGTTGGTGACGATGCCGATGGTGCCGGTCTCGGCGATGGCGAAATTGGCGCCGCTGATGCCCATGTCTGCGGCTGCGTACTTGGGCCGCAGTTCGCGGCGGGCCACCTTCACCAGGCGCTGGATGTCCGTGGGCTGGGTCTGGCGGGTCACTTGCGAGAAGAGGTCCGCCACCTGGTAGCGGGAGAGGTGGATGGCGGGCATGACCATGTGGCTCGGGCCTTCGTGGCGCAGTTGGATGATCCACTCGCCGAGGTCCGTCTCCGTGACCTCGAAGCCTTCGGCCTCCAGGGCGTGGTTGAGCAGGGTCTCTTCGGCGGTCATGGACTTGGATTTCACCACCGTGCGGCAGCCGGCCTCCTTGCCGATGCGGGTCACCAAGGCGTTGGCTTCGGCGGCGTCCTTGGCCAGATGCACGTGCACCCCGCGTTTTTCCGCCTCGGCCTTGAACTGGGCAAAGAGCCCGTCCAAGCGCTTCAGGCCCTGGTCTTTGACTTCCGCCACCTTGGCGATGAGGGCGGCCACGTCGTATTCCCGGAAGGCGTTGGCGCGGCCCGTGGGATAGGCGGTGGCGAACTTGTCCATGGCCTCGCGCAGGAAGGCGTTGTCCAGGGCGGCGCGGATGTCTTTGTTGTAGTCGCGAAGGGTCTTGGCGGTATGCATTAGGCTTCCTCCACCAGCAGGATGTGCAGTTCCAAAGGTCCATGGACCCCAAGGGCCAGGACGCGCTCGATGTCCGCCGTGCGGCTGGCGCCGGTGATAAAGGCCAGGTAATTGGGGTTTCGCCCCAGCATGCGGCGCAGCTCGTCGGCGATGCTTTCCGCCGTGGGCGCGATGCGGTTTTTGGGTAGCACCGCCACGTGGATCTCGCCGAGCATGGTGGCCAGACGCACTTCCTCGCTCACGGAATCGAGCACCAAGGTGCCGGTTTCGGCAATGCCGTACTGGCAGACGGTAAAGCCGATATCCACCCCCCCGAGATGCTCGCGCAGGCCGTTTTCGATGACGGAGATGCCGTTTTCCTTGGCCCGGGCCACGAGAAGCTCGCGGGTGGCGGCATCGATCCCAGGGGCGGCGATGATCTTGCCCCACTCTTTGAGGCCACACAGATCCCGTCCCACCGGGGAGAGGGATTCGTCGCAGCCGGAGACGAGGATCTGGCAGGCCTCCTTGTGGACGCACAAATCCACGGTGTAGGCCACAGCTTCAGCCATGGTCTCCACTTCACTCACCACGGCCGAGACCGCTTCGGCCTTGGCGCGAAAACGCGCCACAATCGCACTCTGTTCCATGCAGGACTCCTTCTTCAGCAAAGGTTTGCCGGGGATCTTTGCCGGAATCGTGCCAGAGTGCGTGGAGTAAAAATCGTAAGAGATATTTGGTTGTTGATCGAAGGAGCCGCCCGCTTTCCAGCGGGCGGGCCATCCGCGCTGGGGGATTTGCCCCAAGGGGTTGGGGCAAATCACGCAGTCAGGAGGCGCCGAGCTGCATCTGGGCGATGGCGCGGTAGAGGGGGCAGGAGGCGAGGAGTTCCTGGTGCCGACCTTGGGCGATGATGCGGCCGGACTCCATGACCACGATGGCATCGGCTTCCACCACCGTGGAGAGGCGGTGGGCGATGACCAGGCTGGTGCGGCCTTCCATGAGGTTGTCCAGAGCCTGCTGCACCATGCGTTCGGACTCGGTGTCCAGAGCGCTGGTGGCCTCGTCGAGGATGAGCAGCTCCGGGTTTTCCAAAATGGCCCGGGCAATGGTGATGCGCTGTTTCTGGCCGCCGGAGAGTTTGACCCCGCGCTCGCCCACCACGGTGTCGTAGCCCTGGGGAAGCTGGGAGATGAAGTCATGGGCAAAAGCGGCCTGGGCGGCCTGGATGACCGCCTCCATGGGGGCGTCGGGCCGACCGTAGGCGATGTTGTCGCGCACGCTGCCGTTGAAGAGGAAATTGTCCTGGGAGACCACACCGAGGAAGCGGCGCAGGCTCGCCAGGTCATAGTCTTCGATGGGCCGGCCGTTGAGGAGGATGCGGCCGGAGTCGTGGAGATAGAACCGGGGGATGAGGGCCGCCAGGGTGGACTTGCCGGCGCCGGACGGGCCCACCACGGCCACTTTTTGGCCGCGGGCCACGGTGAGACAGATGTCGTGGAGGGCCGGGGAGCTGGTCCCGGGATAGGTGAAGGAGACGTGCTCGAAGACGAGGGTTTGGAAGGGCGGCTTAAGGGGGATGCCGCCGCGGGGCTCTTCGGCAAGGCGTGGGTCGTCGAGCACCTGGAAGATACGCTCCGCCCCGGCCAGGGCCTTTTGGATGTCGAGGTTGGCGCTGGTGAGCTTTTTGAGGGGGTCGTAGAGCATCACCAGGGCGGTCATGAAGGAGAAGAGGGTGCCGGGCGTGGACTCGCCGGCGATCACCTTGGAGCCGCCGTACCAGATGACCACTCCCGCGCCCAGGGCGCCGATGAGCTCCATCACCGGCGAGGAGAGCTCGTTGTACTTGATCTGGCGCACGGCGATGTCCACCAAGCGGCCGTTTTCCCGGCGGAAGCGTTCGTCTTCGCGCTTTTCCGCGGCAAAGAGTTTCACCACCCGGATGCCGCTGAAGATTTCCTGCAAAAAGGAGGAGATGTCGGAGATGCGCGCTTGGTTTTTGCGCCCTAATTGGCGCAGTTTTTTGCCGAAGTAGAAGAAGGGATAGGCCGCCACCGGCAGCACCACCACCGCCAAGGTGGCCATGGCGGGATCGCGGTAGAAGACCACCCCCACCAGTCCCACCATGGTGAGGGCCTCGCGCACCAGCATCACCATGCTCGGCAGGCTCGTGCGCACCATGGTGACGTCACTGAGAATGCGCGACATGAGCATGCCGGTCTGGTTTTCCTCGAAAAACCCCACCGGCAGACGGATGATGCGGCTGTGGAGCTCTTCGCGCAATCGCTCCAGCACCTTGAGACCGCAGTAGTTCATCTCGTAGTTCTGCAGAAAGCGAAAGACCCCCTTGATGAGAAACACGGCGATGAGGGCCGCAGGGATGAGCACCAGGGCGTCTTCGTCCTTGCGGATGAAGATGTCGTCCAGAGCGGGCTTGACCAGGAAGGCCGCTGCCGCAGAGCAGGCGGCCACAATGCCCATGGAGACGAGAGAGACGACGATGCGCGTGCGGTAGGGGAGAAAATAGCGTAGCGTGCGGCGCAGCAGCTCAATGCTGCTTGTGTTCTGCGCTTCGTGGGAGAGTTTCATGCAAGAGGTACCTCGAAAGAGTGCAGATCCGGGTCGGGAGGAACGTTGCGGAAGCGTTTGCCAAAGAGTCGCGCCCCCCAGGTGGTGGCGTGCATGGCCAGACGCCGGCGCAGCCAGCCCACGCTTTTGCGGCGGCCCACGCCGATGCGCTGCACCCGGAAGGGGTCGGTGCCCGGCGCGTTGGGCCCGCGCTCCAGGGTGAAGGCCCCCGCGTGGCCGCTTGCGCGCGCCGCCTGGGTGGAGGCGGCGTCGAAGTGCCCCCACGGCCAGCAGAGCCATACCGCCGTATTGCCGGTGACTTCTTGGATGACTTCCCGGGAGCGGACAAGCTCCGCCAGGCAGTCCGTGGCGCGGGTCTCTGGGCTTCGGCGGGTGAGACGCACGGCGTGCGGCAGTTCCTCGGGCCAAAAACCGTCGTAGGCATAGGCGCTTCCCAGGGCAAAGACCGGGTAGCGCGGGTCTTCGGTGCGGTAGATGCCGGCCACGGCCCAGTGGCAGCCTTGGCCCACGGTGCCGGTGGGGACAGGGCTGATGAAGCAGCCCTGGTGCCGGGCGGTGTGGTTGTGCACCTCGAAGCCGAAGTCCTCCACCAGGGCGCGCACTTCGCTTGCGCGCAGAAAATGGGAAAAATCCTGCTGCCGCAGGGCCAGGCGCAGGCCATGGGAGAGCTTGGCCGGGGCGGGGCATTGGCTTGGGGTGCGCGCCGGCCCCTGGCCCAAAAAGTCGGTGATGGCGAAGAAGACGCCGTGCAGCCCAAGGCGCCGAAGGCGCGGGGCCACCTCGGTCCACATGCTCACGTGGCAGTCGTCGAAGGTGAGCATGAGGCTGCGCTCCGGCACCGGCGTTTTTCCCGTGAGTACGGCCAAAAGCTCCGCACAGGAGAGGGTACGCCAGCCGCTGCGCACGATCTCCTGCAGATGGGCCTCGAAGAGCTCGGCCGGGTGCCCGCCGGGGGTGCCCACGTCGTGGTAGCAGAGCACGGGAATGGATCTCGGGATCACTTTTCGGCTCCGTCAAGACCGTAGATGGCAAGAAGGCGCGCCACGCGCGTTGGCACGGAAAAGTCTTCGGCACGCCTTTGGGCCGCAGTCGCCAGCAGGATGCGCTCGCTGGGGACATCCAAAAGCCGGCCCACGGCCTGGGCCATGGCCTCCGGGTCTTCGGAGGCCACGAGGATGCCATCGCGACCGTGGGTGAGGATTTCCGGCACCCCGCCCACAGCGGTGGCCACAGGCGCGGCCCCGCAGGCCATGGCCTCCAAGAGGGCGTTGGGCTGGCTTTCCTGACGCGAGGCGAGCACGAAGATGCTGGTGGCAGAAAGCACACGCAGCACTTCCGCGTGGGCTACGGCGCCGTGAAAGCGGGTGCGCTCCAAGGCCGGCCCCAGGAGGGCTTCCCACCGGGGATCTGCGCGGGTCCCCACGACGTGCACCGCGAAGTCGCGGCGACGCTGGGCGAGGCTGGCCATGGCCGAGAGAAACACGTCCAGCCCTTTGTAGGGCTTGGTGCCGCCCACGAAGGTCACCCACGGCGGGCTGGGGCGGGTGGCGGGATCGGGACAGCCCTCGGGTATGGCGATGGCGTTGGGGATCACGTGGATCTTGCGCTTGGGGATCCACAGGCGGCGCAGCACCGTGGCTGCCGCCTCGGGGTTGCAGATGAGGCCGTCGAGTTGCGGGAGGAAGAACAACGGAAAGCTCCCTGGCACGAAGACCACCCCGCGGTTGAGAAACAGCCGAAAGCGCGCGCCAAGCAATTTGGCGAGGAGAAAGGCTTTGTACACCCGGCTATGGAAACAGTGCACCACGTCCGGCCGGATGTCTGCCAGGATGCGGCGTACTTGGGCGAGGCTCAGGCGGGGGCCTGACGGAATGCAGGTGACCGCGGCGTCCAGGGTGCCGCTGAGCTTGCGTCCCGTGGGGGCAACGACCGCGACCGAATGCCCGCCTGCCGCCAGGGCGTTGGCCGCCAGCGCCAGCTGGCGATTGCCGCCGGAGAGCTTGTCGGAGTTGGTGGCAAAAAGGATGGAAGGCACGTAACGACTCCAGTGCAGATCATGGCCGGGGGTTCGCGCCCCGGCACGGCTCGCATGGTCAAGGCCGGGCCCGAGGTCAAGGGGCAAGCGCAGACATCGGAGGAGTGCGATGCAGTGTTTTTTTCTTTATGATGTTTCCGTTGGACTATGCTGCGTTGTCCTCATTTGATAGCATCAGCGCAGACAAGCGCTTTTTCTGGCTGCTCGTCGCAGCGGGGATGGTGGAAGTGAGCTGGAGGGGATGATGGCGTTGGGTGTGGAAGTGTCGGTGTTCGAGCACGATCAAGCTGTGGGATGCGCGGTTGCGGCTGCCGTGGCCCAGGCGGCGCAGGCGTCCATCGCCTTCCGCGGGCGGTTTTGTGTGGCTTTTTCCGGCGGCTCGCTGGTGAACTTGCTGGCCCCTGCCTTCGTTGGGCTTGTGAACCGCCGGGAAATCCACTGCGCTGCGTGGCGTATTTTTTGGGTGGACGAGCGTTGGGTGCCGCACGCCAGCCCGGATTCCAATTACGGGCGGTTTTGCAGCGCAGTGCTGGATCGCGTGCCTTCCTGCGCACCGCAGGTGTATCCCATGCCCACCACCGGCTCCCTGGAGGCCGCTGCCCGTAGCTATGCCGCGACCTTACGCCAAGTAGTGGGAGCGAATCCCGGTGCTGCGCCCTCTTTGGACATGGTGCTTCTTGGCCTTGGCCGCGACGGACACACCGCCTCGCTCTTTCCCGGCCATCCAGCTTTGGAGGAGACCCGGCGCTGGGTGGTCCCGGTGCGCCATGCCCCCAAGCCCCCGGCAGTGCGCCTGACTCTGACCCTGCCGATGATCAACGCCGCCCGCCGTGTGCTTTTTGTGGTTGCCGGGGCCGGCAAGGCAGACGCCGTGGAGCGGGTGCTGCATTCTCCTGGGGATGCGCGTTTTCCGGCATCCCTGGTTGCGCCTGCAGGCGGTATGGTGCAATGGTTTCTCGACCATGAGGCCGCCCGCCGTGTGTCGCCTCGCCTGCGGGCAGCAGGCGCAGTCCACTGCGGAGAATGACCTGTTTCGTGAAGGAGGAAACCATGACCAAACTCCATGCCCTTGCGGCATTGGGCCAGTCCATCTGGTATGACAACATCCACCGCTCCCTTTTGGAGAGCGGTGGGCTTGCCGCTCTCATCCAGGCCGGAATCCGCGGGGTGACCTCCAACCCTTCCATCTTTGAAAAGGCCATCGTGGGCAGCACCGATTACGATGCCGCCATTGAGGCCTTGGCGGCCCGCGGCATGGGCGCAGCACAGATTGCCGAGACCTTGATGGTGGAGGACATCCAGCGCGCCGCGGACCTGCTGCGCCCGGTCTACGAAGAAAGCGCAGGTGAGGACGGCTATGTGAGCCTCGAGGTGAGCCCCGCCCTTGCCCATGACACCCAGGGCACCATTGCCGAGGCCCTGCGGCTTTGGCGCGCCGTGGACCGGCCCAACCTGATGATCAAGGTCCCGGCGACGCCTGCGGGGATCGCCGCCATCACGGCCCTTATCCGTCAAGGGGTGAGCGTCAACGTGACCTTGATCTTCGGGCTTGGCGCCTACCGCGCCGTGGCCGAGGCCTATATCGCCGGGCTTGCACAGTGGCTTGCCGCCGGAGGGAGTGCCCGGCAGGTGGCCTCGGTGGCCTCGTTTTTTGTCAGCCGCATTGATTCCGCCGTGGATGCGCTGTTGGAGGCGCGTGGCGCCCGTCACCTGCAGGGGACCATCGCCATCGCCTGTGCCAAGGCGGCTTATGGCCTGATGCAGGAGATCTTTTCCGGCCCGCGCTGGAGCGCCTTGGAGCGTGAGGGCGCGCGGGCGCAGCGCCTCCTTTGGGCGAGCACGAGCACCAAGAACCCTGCCTATCCGGACACCCTGTACGTGGACGCCCTCATCGGCGGCCGCACGGTGAACACCCTGCCTCCGGCCACCCTGGAGGCCTTTTGGGATCACGGCACCGTCGCGCCCACGCTGGCCCAGGGCCTGGATGCGGCGCACGAGCAATTGGCGGCCTTGGCCGCCCTGGGCATTGACCTGGAGGCCGTGGAAAAGCAGCTCCAGGAGGAAGGTGTGGCGGGGTTTGCCCGCTCCTTCGACGCCTTGCTGGCCAAAGTCGCGGCCAAGAGCGCCCAGCTCGCCCCTGGGGCGTGCGGCGCTTGAGGGAATCAGGAGGTTTTGGGCTGGTTGCCGAGGGCGGGGCCAGCGCCGACGGGGCAATCCCCGCACATTTTGGGGTTCACGGCAGCGCCGCCTGCGCGTCCTTCGGAGCATGGGCTGCAACGAAAACGAACGAATGGGTTGCAAGCAATCGGATACTTGGGCAAGGAAAAGATGCGTGTCACCTTCAAACCGCTGGGGAGGAGCCACATGAAAAACCTCAAGCTCGGAGTCAAAATCGGTCTGGGTTTTGCCCTGGTTTTGGCCATCATGGCCACGCTCGGGGGGATCACCTTCTTTGGGGCGCGCCAGGTCGCGGACGGGGCGGATCACATGGCCAATGCGTATGTGCCTGAGGTGGGCATTGCCGCGGACGTGCAGGCCAACACCCAGTCCATGATGTACGCGTGGAGCGGGTATGCCTTTACCAAGGAGAGCGGTTTCTCGACCAGGGCCGCGCCGCCATCGAGGAATTGAAAAAGTCTCTGGCCGAGGCGGATGATTTGTCCGTCAAACGGCCGGACTTGGTGAAGCTCAAGGAGGCAATTGCCCCCCTCAAGGCCAAGGCCCATGAGTACTTCCAGTTGGCCGACGCCAGCGTGGCCGCCACCGAGGCCCAAGAGAGAGCCATGGCGCGGATGCAGGAACTCGCGGGAGAGTACATGCGCCAATGCTCTGCCTTTTTGGAGAGTCAAAATCAGGCCATGGCGAAGGAGGTAGCCGAGGGTGCTTCGGCGGAGCGTCTGCGGGAGCGCTTGGATAAGGTTACCTGGATCAATGATCTCATCGACATGGGCAATGCCGTGATCCAAGCCACCTACCAAGGCCAGGTGGAACGCAAGCCTGAACGCATGGAACAGGCAATACCCAATTTCGAGAAGATGGCGGCCACCGTGGACAAATTGCGGACCATCACCCGCCAGGAGGTCAACCTGAAGCAGCTTGCCTCCATCCAGCAGGCGGCCCTTGCCTACCGCGACGAGATGCGCGCCCTGCGTGCCGCCTGGGTGCAATTGGAAGATCTGAATCGGCAGCGCACCGCCAAGGGAGAGGAAGTCCTGCAGGCAGCGGCGGCGCTCCTTGCCGCCGGGCGGCAGGGGATCGCGCACTTGGCACAGGGTTCCGTGGCACAGGCTTCGACCATGATCACCACGACTGTGGTCGGGCTTGCTGTGGGGCTTGTCCTCGCGGCGGCCATTGCCGTGTTGCTTACCCGGTCCATCACCGGACCGGTGACCCAGGGCGTGGCCTTTGCCCGTAAGCTCGCGGAAGGGGATCTCACCGCTAGCGTGGACGTGGATCAGAAGGACGAGATCGGCATCCTCGCCCAGGCCCTGCGGGAGATGAGCGAGCGCTTGCGGGAGGTGGTCTCCCAGGTGCAGAGCGCGGCGGACAACGTGGCCTCGGGCTCGGAGGAATTGTCCGCTTCGGCGCAGCAGCTTTCTCAAGGCACGACCGAACAGGCGGCCTCCATCGAGGAAGTGAGCTCGAGCATGGAGCAGATGAGCGCCAATATCCGGCAAAACGCGGACAATGCCTCGCAAACCGAGAAGATTGCCGTGCAGGCGGCCAAAGACGCCCAGTTTAGCGGTGAGGTGGTCTCCCAGGCCGTGGACGCCATGAAGAAGATTGCGGAGAAAATCTCCATCATCGAGGAGATCGCCCGGCAGACCAATCTCTTGGCCCTCAATGCGGCCATCGAGGCCGCTCGGGCAGGAGAGCACGGCAAAGGCTTTGCCGTGGTGGCCGCCGAGGTGCGCAAACTGGCCGAGCGCAGCGGGGCGGCAGCGGCGGAAATCAGCGAATTGTCCTCGTCCACCGTGGGCCTGGAGGTGGCCCGGATCCTGCGGGAGCGCGAACATGCCGCCGGGCAATCGCCCGTGCCGGTGTTTCTGGTGACCGGGTTCGCCCCTGAGGAGCTCCCGGACACGCACCATCCCCAGTGGGGGCCCTTGGTGCAGGGCGTGCTCCAGAAACCGGTGCCGGTGGACAAGCTGCGGACTGCCCTGGAACAGGCGGGTTTGCCTGTGGATGCGCCATGGGACGACGCCGACGCCTTGGCGCAATTGGGCGGAGACCTTCAGCTTCTGAACGATCTGCGCCGGATGTTCGCCGCCGAGGCGCCCCAGCGCCTCTCCGAAGGGCGCGCGGCCCTGAAGTGCGGCGATCTTGCCACGGCCCTGCGCATGTTTCATGCGCTCAAAGGCAATGCCGCCACCATCGGCGCCACGGAAGTAAGCACACTGGCCCGCGCCGTCCATGATGCCCTGCGTTTGGGGCATGTCAACGAGGCGGTGTCTTTGCTGCCTGCCCTGCAGACCGCCTTGGATCGCGTGGGCATGGTCCTTAAGGAGAAGCCCCATGAGTCCACTCTATAGTCTTGCGCATCGCCATGACCGTACCCCGCGGGTGCTCATCGTGGATGACGAAGCCTTTTACCGCACCCAGCTCTCGCGCATGGTGGAAGGCTTCGGCTACCAATGG
>DPEO01000150.1:0-2215 GCA_003530935.1 Desulfomicrobiaceae bacterium
GTTCTCCAAAATGGCGTTGATGGCGCCCACGGCCTGCCGGGCGCGGCGGTACTGCGGGGCCACCTTGGTGGCAAAAAACCGCACCGCAGCGATGGCAAAAGGCAGTGGCACCATGAGCAGCACGGCCAAATACGGATCGATCCACAAGAGCGACCCATACACCCCCGCAAAGGTGATGACCAAGCGCACCATGCTGGTGGAGGTGTCGGCGAAAAAGCGCTCCAGGGTATCCACGTCGCCGGCGAGCACCGCCATGATGTCGCCGATCTGCCGGGTCTCGAAGTAGGCCACATCCAGGCGCTGCACATGCTGATACAAGGCCACGCGCAGGTCGTGGCGCACCTTTTGGGCCACGGTGTCGAGCAGATAGTCACTGGTGCTCTGGCACACGGCCAAGGCCCCAAAGGTGACCAGCACCACCGCCGCAGCCAGGGCGAAATCCGCCCCGTGCAAGGCGCGGCCGGCCTGCATGGAGGCCGCTACCATATCCACCACCCGGCCGACCACCATAAGCGGCACCAAGTCGAAGAACCGTGCGCCGGCATTGGCCACCAGCCCCAGGGCCATGCGCCGCATATACGGCCGTACCCAAGGCAAAAGGCGCCACAGACTCGAGCCCCAAATGGCAGGGGCGGCCATTACCGCCGCCCCCAACGTTTCCAATCTGCCAGTATCATGATCTCGCTTACACCTGAAACCGCGTGAAATCCGCCACTTGTCCTACTTGATGGAGGATGCGCGACAGCATGGCCAAACGGTTGCCCCGCTGGCCAGGATGGTCGGTAAGCACCATCACGGAGTCGAAAAAGCGGTCCACTGCCGGCCGCAACTCGGCCAAAAGCGGAAACAGCGCGCCGTAATCCCCCTGGGAGCAGGCACTGGCAAACCGCGGCTCCCACGCCTCCAGTGCGGCCCAGAGTTCCGCCTCGGCCCCGGCCTCCAAGAGCCCCGGATCCACTTGGGCCGCAGCCTCGGCCCCGCTTTTGCGCACGATATTGGCTACACGCTTGAAGGTGAGGGCCGCAGGCTCGAAGTCCGGGGTTCCCACCGCGGCCTGCAGGGCGCGCACCCGGCGGCCGGTGTCCACCACGTCGTCGAAGCCCACGGCCAAGGCGGCATCCAGGGTCAGGGTGTCCATGCCCTGGCCTGCCCAATACGCCTTGAGGCGCTGGCCGAAGAAATCCATAAGCCGCGCCTGGGCCTTTTCAGGGGCAAGCTTCCAGGCAATGCCATCGCCGTAGGCACAGTAAGCGGCCTGCAACAACGTGGACAGCGGCACGCGCAGCTCGTGCTCCAAGAGGATACGGATGATGCCCAGGCTTGCGCGACGCAAGGCGTACGGGTCCGCAGCCCCGGTGGGGATCATGCCCAAGCCAAAGGCGCCCACCAAGGTATCGGCCTTGTCGGCAAGGGCGAGCATGGCGCCCGCCAGGCTGGCAGGCACCGGCGTATCCGGCCCCAAGGGCAGGTAGTGTTCCCGGATCGCCAGGGCCACGGCATCGGATTCGCCTTTGCGGCGGGCGTAAATGCCGCCCATGATCCCCTGCAGTTCTCCGAATTCGTACACCATGGCGGACACCAGATCCGCCTTGCAGAGTTGGGCCGCCCGCCGAGCCGCGGCGAGCGTGTCTTCCCCAGGCACCACCGCGTGCGCATCCAAAACGTCGAGAATGCGCTCCAGGCGCCGGGTTTTGTCCGCCATGGAGCCCAATGGGCCAAGAAAGGTGACGTTTTCCAGCTTGGCGTTCCAGGCGGCAAAATCCGCGGCAAGGTCCGTACGCCAGAAAAAGCGGGCGTCTTCGAGACGGGCGCGCAGCACGCGTTCCCAGCCTGCACGCACGGTCTGCGGCCGGGTGGAGCGGATATTGGCCACGGCCAGGAAATACGGCACAAGCGCGCCGTCCTCCCCGCGGACGCCAAAGCTCTTCTGATGAGCCTGCATACTGGTGAGCAGAACCTCCTCCGGGATCTCCAGATACGAGGCATCGAAGCTTCCGAGCACCACACACGGGCTCTCCACCAGGCCCACCACCTCGGCAAGGAGGTCGTCGTTCCAGGCAACCCGGCCGCCCACGGCCTGGGCCGCGGCGTCGCCCTGTTCAATGATGGTCGCACGCCGCGCCGCAGGGTCCAGGATCACCGCCCCCTGCTCCTCGAGAACACGCCGAAAATCCCGGGCATGGGGGACGCTCCAGGGCCCAGGCCCAAGCACCCG
>DPEO01000150.1:2497-16985 GCA_003530935.1 Desulfomicrobiaceae bacterium
TACTCTCCTTTGGCCGTGGTCACGCGGTAGAGGGCATGCGGCTCCACTGATTGGGAGCGGGCAAAGCCCTGACCTGCCTTGGTGAGCTCCCCTTGGGCGTTCCAGGCCACGGCCGCCGGCGGCCCCAGGACTTCCACGTCCTCCACTGCCTGGACAGGGGCAACGTCTTCCACTTCCACCACCAAACGCCGTGGCGTAGCCGCAGCTCGCACCAATCCGTGATCCAAACGGGCATCCGTCAGGGCTTGATCCAGACGTGTCGCCAACTCCTCTTCCAGCGCCGACAAAAACCGCGCCGGCATCTCCTCGACACCAATTTCCAAAACAAAATGCGCCATATCTTCTCCGTTCACAACGGGCTATGCATTCACCGAACGCAGCATGGGATGTCCTAGGGCCTGACGCTGCTCCACATACAAACGCGCCACCGTGGATGCCAAGTGCCGAACACGGGCGATATACTGCGCGCGTTCAGTGATAGAGATGGCCCCACGAGCATCGAGGAGGTTGAAGAGATGGGAGCACTTCAAACAATAGTCATACGCCGGCCAGGGGAGATTGGCCTCGCACAGGCGTTTGCATTCCTCTTCGCACGATTGGAAAAAAGACAGCAGCATACCTTTGTTGGAATAATCGAAGTTGTACTTGGATTGCTCCACTTCCGATTGATGGTAGATGTCTCCATAGGTCACGTTTTTGTTCCATTGCAAATCATAAACGGATTCTTTTCCCTGGAGATACATGGTGAGACGTTCCACGCCATAGGTGATTTCACAGCTTATGGGATCGAGATCAATGCCGCCCACCTGCTGAAAATACGTGAACTGGGTGACTTCCATCCCGTTGAGCCAGACCTCCCAGCCCAGTCCCCAGGCTCCCAAGGTGGGGCTTTCCCAGTCATCCTCCACAAAGCGGATATCGTGCTCAGCCTTGTCGATGCCCAATACTCCCAAGCTCTCCAAGTAAAGCTCCAGCACATTGGCCGGTGACGGCTTCAAGATCACCTGAAATTGATAGTAATGTTGGAGACGATTGGGATTTTCACCGTACCTTCCATCAGTTGGCCGACGGGAAGACTCCGCGTAGGCGACATTCCATGGCTCAGGGCCCAGCACCCGAAGAAACGTGGATGGATTGAACGTCCCGGCGCCCACTTCCATATCATACGGAAAATGCAGCACGCATCCTTGATCTGCCCAAAATCGCTGCAACTCAAGTATGACATCCTGAAAATACATAACTTCTCCTTGATTATACCCAAAATAGCTTCACGAAAATCAACACCGGGCGCCGTGCGCCCCTGCATGCAGATCCACGTGCCAGCGTAAAAAATGATCCACCAAGTACCATGTCTCTTCGCGCACCACGGCCGGCAGCTCTTCAGTGGCCCACGATGCAGGCAACGGCTGGGCAATGCTCCGCAAAAGCGCGATGGTGGCGGGAGAAATGCTCCGCTCTGCTCCGGCGCAGCGGCGGCAGAGCACCGTCCCCTTGGGGATGGAAAATGCCGGCCGCCCTCCTGGATCCGCACCGCAGCTCCCACAGGCATCGAGCTTGGGAGCAAAGCCCATAGTGAAGATCACATGGGCCCGAAACAACACCGGAAAAAAACGGGACACCCCGCGTTCTCCATCAAGGAGCCGCAATGCCTCCACCAAGGCATGGGACACCACGGCGGCCCCATCCGGGGGGATGCAGAGGCCTTCCACAAAGCGCAGGCAATTGCTGGCCATGCCCAAACGGTCCAAATCCGCTTTCATACGCCCGAACCGCTCCACCAGCGCCCCTTCCCGCAACACGAGATAGCGATGTCGGCGCTCCCACGCCATGGAAAAATGCACCCGGTCCAGTGGATCGAGGCAGCCGCCGAAGCGGCGGCGACTCCGGCGCCCGCCAAAGGCAAAGGCCGTGAGCATCCCTTGTGTTGGCGAAAAAAAGCGGACCCAGCAGTCCGCCTCACGCAAGGTGCCCACCCGCAACAGCAGCACCGTTTCGGACCAGTCCATCATGGCACGGAAATGGTTCGGACCTCCCCGGGGCGGGTTTCTCCCACCGGAAAAGCCTGCCCATCCAACCACAGCCGTACACCAGCGGCGTTGCCGAGCTTGAGCCGCAGGGAGGAGGCAAAGCGCAGATCCACCCGTTCTCCCTGGCGTAAAAAATAGTCCGTCACCTTATCGTCGGTCTTGGCCTGCATCCAACAGTCTGCAGTCGCCTCCACCCGCATGATGCGAAGCGTTACTGCTTGCGAAGATTGCGACTGCGGCGCAGGCGTGGTCTCCTCAAGGCTTGTCCCTTCCGAGGTCGAGCCGGGAGAAAACGCTTTTTCGGAAGATGCATTTGCCGCAGCTGGGGGCACAGCCTGCAACGCTTCTTCTTCTGAAGCTGCCGACGCATTGAGAGAAGCATTCTCGCGGTGAACTACGGGGGCATCCGCCGACGCGCCTGGCGTCGGGCTCGTCTCTTGGGGCGCCGGAAGCGTGCTGCTGGCCGCCGGCACCGTCTCGTTGGCCGGCTGGGTCACCAGCGTGGCCGCCTGGCGCAAGGCCACCACCTGAGGGAGGATGTACCATTGAAATCCATACCACCCTCCTACGGCCACGACCACGGCGACAAGCCCTCCGGCCACGCGCACCGCCCACGGCCGCCAGCGGTCTTCGTCCTCAGGATGGCGCACGGTGACCCGGATATGGGCGGCCCGTTCCTCCGGGGCGTCTTCCATTTCATCGGGTACCGGATACGCCCGGGCAAAACGGGCGCAGAGGTCCGTGCCGTCCAGCCCAAGCAAACCGGCATAGCTGCGCAAAAAGCCCTTGGCGTATACCGGATGGGGCAGACGGCTCGTATCCCCTTCCTCCAAGGCGCCCAACACCGGGATGGAAATCTTGGTGCGCGCCTCCACCTCAGCCAGGGAGAGCCCCTTGGCCTCGCGGGCCTCGCGCAATATCTGCCCAATGGCCTGGAGTTCTTCTTGCATGCGCCTCCTCCTGCCCCTTACAACCGCACATCAATGAGCGCCTTGGCCCGCAGCGATGCCATGTACTCCTGGAAACGCTCCTCCAATTTGGGCCGGGCAAGGATTTCCCGAATCTCTTCCCGCACTGCATCGATCCCGCCGTCTTCGTCTGTGGTACGTTCACGGACCAAACGCACGACGACCCATTTCCCCTGCACCAAAAACGGTGCGCTCACCTGCCCTTCGGAAAGCCCCGACAAGGCCTGACGCCAGGTCCCATCCAAATCTTGCCACGCCACCTCCATGACGCCGTCATCCTGACGCGGGCCGATGGAATATTCCCGCACAGCCTGGTCCATGGTGATGTCGCCTTGATGCACGGCAGCAGCGACTTTGGCGGCATCTTCCTGGCTCGGCAGCACGACAAGCTGCACCGTCAGATGCCGGCCGGAGCGAAATTGCTGGGCATGGGCGTCGTAGTACGCCTGAATCTCTTCGTCCGTCACAACGACCTTGCGCTGCACCATGAAGCCCAAAATACGCCGCCGCATGAGATCACTACGGAGCTGCTTCTTGAATTCCTCCAAGGTGATGCCTTGGAGGGTCAGGCCATGCTCGAATTCCGCATCGGAGAGGCGCCGGCGCGTCTTGAATTCCCGCAGCGCGTTTTCCACATCGCTGTCGGACACGGTCACTTGCAGACGTTCCGCCTCTTGGCGCACCAAAAGATCGTTGATGAGAGAGTCGAGCACCGCCTTACGCGCGGAGGCCTCGTCCAAAGCGTTGGGGCCAGCTTGGGCGAGGAAGCGGTTGGTCTCCGCTTCCAGTTCACTCCACGTGATGATCTCGCCGTTGACCACGGCCACGATACGGTCCACCACCTCGCCCCAGGCAGCCTGGGCGCACACAAAAAATACCAAACCGAACATCCATGCTCCGCGCATAGTCTCTCCCATGGTTGTCTTCCGGATTGCGGCCGGGTGATTTCTAGCTTTCTGCATCGCCCGCGTCCAGCCCTAAAGCAGGAGCGACAACCTCCCGAACGAGGTCCTGCAAAGCGGTGTAGGCGGCCCGTACGCGAGCAGTCAGCCCCTCTCCCGCCAAGGAAAGTTCCAATTTGGCTGGCGGCAGCATGCGGGCGTCTGTCCGCGCCATGATCCAAGCGACCAAACGCTCCGGATCGATGGGACAGCGGGAGGCGTCCCAATACACCAGGCACTTGTCCTGCCCCAAATCCACCCGCACTGCGCCCAAGCGCCACACCGCCTGCTTCACCAACAACGCCGCCACGAACAGGCGCACGGAGTCCGGGATGATGCCAAAGCGGTCGCGCATCTCGTCCACCACGGCCTCCACCGCAGCCTCGTCCGGGCTCGACGACAGGGCCTTGTAGTATTGGAGACGCTCCTGACCGTCGGGGATATACTCTTCCGGAATAACCGCCTGAAATCCCAAGTTGAGCTCCGGCTCGACAAAGGTCTCCACCGCCCCGCCCTGCAGGCGCCGCACCTCTTCCTCCAGCATCTCCAAATAGAGGTCGAGTCCCACCTTGCCCATGTGCCCGGATTGGGCCTCGCCGAGGATGTTTCCCGCGCCGCGCAGTCGTAAATCCTCCATGGCCACCCGGAACCCAGCACCCAGGTAGTCCATCTCCAAAACGATTTTCAGCCGCTTCCGGGCGACCTCCGGCAAGGCGTCGGGATTGGGCACCACAAAATAGGCGTACGCCTGGACCGACGAGCGCCCCACCCGGCCCCGCAATTGGTAGAGCTGCCCCAGGCCAAAGAGGTGGGCCTGATCCACCACCAAGGTGTTGGCCCGGGGGAAATCCAAGCCCGACTCGATGATGGCAGTGCACACCAAGATATCCAGTTCTCCATGCCAAAAGCGGTGCATGGTGTCTTCGAGCTCGCGTGCCGGCATCTGCCCATGGGCCATGCCCACCCGGGCTTGTGGCACGAGGGATCGCACGAAGGCCGCAGTTTGCTCCAGTCCTTGGATACGATTGAAGACCCAAAACACCTGACCGCCTCGAGCGAGCTCTCGTTCCAAAATCGGGCGCAAGGCCTCAGGGTCCCGCTCCATGAGCGCAGTTTCCACGGGCTTGCGATCCACCGGCGGGGTCTCGATGACCGACAGTCCCCGCACCCCGGCGAGTGAAAGTTGCAGAGTACGGGGAATGGGAGTGGCGGTGAGGGTGAGCACGTCCACCGTCGCCCGCATCTTCTTGAGGCGTTCTTTGTGCTGCACCCCGAAGCGCTGTTCCTCGTCGAGGATGAGGAGGGCGAGATTGGCGAACTCCACGTCTTTGGAGAGCATACGGTGGGTGCCGATGAGCACGTCCACCTGGCCTTGGGCCACGGCCCGGAGCACCGTCTTTTGTGTAGCTGGGGGGACAAAGCGGGAAAGCAAGGCCACACGTACGGAAAACGGCTCCATGCGCTGGCGGAAGGTCTGATAGTGCTGCTCCGCAAGCACGGTGGTGGGACAGAGCAAGGCCACCTGCTTGCCGTCGGCCACAGCCCGAAATGCCGCCCGCAAGGCCACTTCCGTCTTGCCGAACCCCACATCGCCGCACACCAAACGGTCCATAGGCTCGGGCCGCTCCATGTCCGCCAGGACTTCGGCAATGGCCCGCTCCTGGTCCGGAGTTTCGTCAAACCCAAAGGTGGCTTCAAAATCCCGGTAAAAGGCCGGCACCGGTCCGTAAGAAAATCCTTTGGCGATCTTGCGGAAGGCGTACATCTCCACCAGGTCTCGGGCGATGGCGGCCACCGCCTTGCGTACCCGCTCCCGCGCCTTGCGCCAGCCCGTGGAGCCCAGCCGATCCAAGGCCGGGGCCGCACCCTCCGGACCTTGGTAGCGCTGCACGCACCCCAACCGGTCCACCGGGAGATAGAGTTTGTCCTCGTCGGCAAAAAGGAGCAGGAGGAAATCGTTGGCCACCTCTCCCATCTGCACACGCGAAAGCCCGCCAAAGCGGCAGACTCCGTAGTCCCGATGCACCAAAAGGTCGCCTTGTTCGAGGCCTTCGAAGGAAGAAAGCCCCTGAAAAGCCTTGGGCCGGCGGCGGGCCGAAGGGGCCTGCCCAGGATGGAGTGCTGCTTCCGGGATCACCCGCACCCCCGCCCAGGGGAGGGCCGCGCCCTGGCGTACGCCAGAAACCACAGCGCCGATGCCAGGCTCACGGGGCGGGCCGTCCTGCACCAGGAGCCCCTCTTCCTGGGCAAGGCCTACGAATTTACGCCGGGCTCCGGAAGTGGGGAAGCACACCACCACCCGCTCGCCCGCCTGCTGCCAGGACTTCAGGGCCTCCACCACCGCCCGCCACGGCCGTTGCCGGTCCTCAGGCTTCCAAAAGAGGTCCGTAAAGGTACGAACGGATTCTTCGGCAAGCTCCAGGGCCTGGCCGCGCTGCCCCATGACCAGGTCTTCGCATAAAAGGCTCGGCCGCCCTTCCAAGAGACGCCGGGCCTCCTGCTCCGTTTGCAGCACCCCCTGACGCGGAAGCCCATCCTGCCAGGTCTGCAAAAAATGCTGCCACTCCCACAGGGACTCTTCCAACTTGGGGCGCAGGTTTTGGGCCTCCACCACGACGATCACCGCGTCCTTGGGGATCCAGGCATCGAGGCCATCGAGACCGCTTTGGGCCAAGCTCAGAAGCGGCAGGCTCCCTTGGCCAAGGCTTTCTTCCAGGCGCTGACGCGCCTGCCGGGAAAGATCACCGGTGCGCGCCCAGCCGTCCCACAGGCAGCGGGCCTCTTCCACTTGGCGGCAAGATGCCGGCGCCGCCTGCACCGGCACGACGACAGCGTGCTCCAAATCCGCCCGCGAACGCTGCGACAACGGTTCAAAAAGCGTAAGCCGCTCCACGGTATCGCCAAAGGTTTCCAGGCGCACGGGCAGTTCCCAGCCCGGTGTGAACACGTCCACGATGTCGCCGCGCACGGAAAATTCCCCCACCACGGCCACCAGAGACGTACGGCGGTAGCCAAAGGCCACCAAGGTCTCCACCAAAGCATCGAGGCTGACGTCTTCCCCCCGACGGATTTCCACATGCGCGCTGGCGACCATGGCCGGCGAAGGCCATTTGTGGATCAAGTTGTCCAAAGGAAGAAGTAGTGCCCGCGGCCCATTGGTACTCAAGCTGGAGAGCGCGCTCCAGCGCTCTCCCCAGGTGCCTGGAGAGCCTACCTCGGGGGAAAAGCGCGGCAGGCTGAGATAGCGATGCTCCCCAAGGGGATGGCCGGAAGCATCTGCATCGAGCGCGCGCACAAGAGCGCTATAAAGCGCCACATCCGCCCCTGGGGGCGTGAGCAGGACCACAAAATGGCCCGCGCGCACCAAGAGTTGGACCAGACAGGCCTGGCCCACAGGCCCGGTCTTGACGAGGCGCAGGCTGCCCCGGGGACGGCTGAGGAAGGAGTGAAGTTCTGGAGGTATCAAGGCGATGCAAAAAATGCGGGGATGCGCTCATCCCCGCCTATGGTTAGGGAAAGACACGGGCAGCACTACGCCGCACCGAGGGCGGTTTTCTCATCCCGGGAAAGGAGCCGGTCCATGTCGAGCATGATGAGCAGGCGGTCATCGAGCTTGCCCACGCCGCTGATGTACTCGGCGTCCAAACCAGCCACCACGGGCGGTGGAGGCTCCACGGTACTGGCAGGAAGGCGCAGCACTTCCGACACCGCATCCACGATGAAGCCGACCACCGTGGTCCCAATCTCCACCACGATGATGCGGCTCATCTTGTCGCGCTCCCGGGCCGGGAGCCCAAAGCGCTTGCGCAGGTCGATAACCGGAATGACCTTGCCGCGGAGATTGATGACCCCTTCCACAAAGTCCGGAGCCTTGGGGACCTTGGTAATGTCCAGCATACGGATGATCTCCTGCACCTGGAGGATGTTCACCCCGAACTCCTCCTCGCCAATGCGGAAAGTCACCAGTTGCAGTAGGTGATCGTCATGCGCTGTCGTGGCCATACGCACCTCCTGGTCGCCCCATACGGGCATCCGCTCCGAGTGGCAAGGCAGGCCTCGACCCTCGCGGCATCTGGCGTGCTTTGTGCATAAATTGGGACAGACCCTCGTTTGTGGTACTTTTTTGACATGGAGCCCGTATGCCTGTCATCGATCGTCTGCACCTGCTCGGGCAAATGAACGCCCTCCCCACCCCCCGCCACACCTACCGGGAACGCGTCCAATTCGAGGAGCACATGGACGCCCAACGGCATGGGCTCGATGCCGCACAAAGCACGCTGCTCAACCAAGCAGTGCAGACGATCCAATCGCTGACAGGCGTATCTTCCCCATCTTCAGCCCTCGGCGAAGTGAGCGCCCGCTTCGAATCCGGAAAATCCGGGGCAGCAGCCATCGGCTACGACCCCGTGGGCGGCACCTCCTACGGCGCGTATCAGATCGCCTCCCGGCCCGGCACCATGGACCGCTTCCTCCAATATCTCGATCAGGTGGAACCGTCCTGGGCGGCGCGTCTGCGGGCCGCAGGCCCGGCCAACACCGGATCCACCAGTGGCGGTATGCCCGCAGAATGGAAGGCCATTGCTGCCGAAGCCCCGCAGCGCTTCTTCCAGGTTCAGCGCCAATTCATCGAACAGACCCACTTCGAGCCCGCCCGCAAGGCCATTTTGGAGCGCACCGGCATCGATGTGGCAAAAGGCCCGCAAGCTGTGGCCGAGGCGCTGTGGAGCACGGCGGTGCAGCACGGCCCGGCAGGGGCGACCCGCATCTTTTTCACTGCTCTCGATGCAATGAATGCGGCGGGCAAGCCACAGGCCCTGCGTCACCCTGAATTTGCGCAAAGATTGCTGCAAAAGGTTTACGCCCTGCGTGGCTCGGACTTCGGCTCGTCACCCGCCGCCGTGCAAAGCGCGGTGCAGAGCCGCTTGCAGCAGGAAGGGCAATGGGTGCTCGCCATGCTCCAGGGCGCGCCTACGACGTAGAAGGCATCTCGCCCGCGCGGAAGTCTTTGAGCAGCGCTGCATATTCTTCCTGCGCAAGACGGGGGCCAAAACGGGTCACAACCCGGGAGGCGGCAAGACTGGCCAGCCGTCCGGCCTCGGGAAAGGACATCCCGTGGGTGATGCCGTACAAGAAGGCGCCGGCAAACATATCCCCAGCCCCGTTGGTGTCCTTGGCCGCCACCGGGAACGGGTCCACCTCGTGAAGCTGGTAGCCGTCAAAAAGCAGCGCTCCCTCTGCGCCCAAAGTGACGGCAAAAGCGCCCGCCACCTGACGCAAGCTGTCCACGGCCTTGGCCAGGGTGCGGCACCCGGCCCATGCCAAGGCCTCGGCGCGGTTACAAAAAAGCAAGTCCACCCCTTCTCCGAGAATTTCTTCCAGACCCAGGCGAAAGTACTGCACCATGGCCGGGTCGGAAAAGCTGAGTGCCGTGCGCACCCCATGGCGTCGGGCCATGGCCATGGCCGCCACGGCCGCAGCCCGGGCCGTGGGTGAAGACACGAGATAGCCTTCCACATACACGAATCGGGAACGGGCCACGGCCTCTTCGTCCAACTGGGCTGGGCTCAACTGCGCAGAAATACCCAGATAGGTATTCATGGTGCGCTCCGCATCCGGGGTCACGAGCACCACACACGACCCCGTGCTCCCAGCAGGACGCGGCCCCTGCAGGGTGGTGGCAACGCCCATGCGGGCCAAATCCTCCAAGAAAAAATCCCCCATCTCATCGGCAGCCACCAGGAACGCATAGCACGCCCGCCCCCCCAAGGCCGCCACAGCCACCATGGTATTGGCGGCGGAGCCTCCGCAGGCCCGGCTCCCATGCTGACCGCGCAGCGCCTGGAGCACAGCAAACTGGCGTTCCGTATCCACCAAGGTCATGAGTCCTTTGGCAATGCCATGGGTCTCCAAAAAGGCGTCATCGACGGCAAACTCCATGTCCACCAAAGCATTGCCCATACCAAACACGTCAAATTCCATATGCACTCCATTTGTCAGCATGCTGTGCTGTCCGTCTCCAGGTCACGCGCCCACCAGGCGTTGAGCACCGCCTGCACCACCGTGGCCAGAGGGATGGCAAAAAACACCCCCCAAAATCCCCACAGACCGCCGAACACCAAAATGGAGGCAATCACCGCGATGGGATGGATATTCACCACCTCGGACAACAGCAGCGGGACGAGGACATTCCCGTCCAAGAGTTGGATCACCAGATACGCCCCGAGCGCCACCATGAACTGGCTCTCGACCCCCCATTGCATATAAGCAACCACGGCAACGGGAATGGTCACGACCGTTGCACCGACATAGGGGATGATCACCGAAAGCCCCACCAACAGGCTGAGCAGCATGGCGTAGTTCAATCCGCACACCAGAAAAGTAATATAGGTCGCCACCCACACGATGAGAATCTCAAGGATCTTGCCGTGCACGTAGTCACTCACCTGCCGCTGGATATCCGCCCACACCTTGCTGGCAAGCCGGTGGTCTTCCGGTAAGAAACGACGAAACCATCCAATGAGCAGTGTTTTGTCCTTGAGAAAGAAGAACACCATGATGGGCAACAGCACCAAGTAGATAGTGAAGGTGATGACCGAACGCATACTGGAGAGGCCGTATGCCACCAGTTGATGGCCATAGCTGGCGATCTGGATGCGGAAACTATCCAAGAGCTCCGTCAAATATGCTTCCGAAATCAGATGCGGATACCGCTCGGGCAAATGCACGAGCAGCGTTTGGGCGCTGGCCACCATATCCGGCAACCGCCCCAGAAAGTCCGTCACCTGACGGATGAGGAGCGGAGCAAGGCCAAGGACCAAAAACACCAAGAGCACTACAAAGAGCAAACACACCAGGCTGACCGCAACGAGACGAGGCGTGCCCAAACGCACCAATGGGCGCACCAAGCCCTCCAGGAGAAAGGCGATCACCAAGGCGGCGATCACTGGGGCCAAAAAGTCGCCAATCCATAACACCAAGGCAGACAGCACTGCGAGTACTGCCACCAGAGTAAAAAATTGGGGATTGGCTGCAAAACGATCGAGTACGTTGCGAAACAAATGCACAGAGGCTCCTTGTCGTAGAATGGACGCGGCCTAGCCTGTCCGGGTTTCGCCCGTCAACACGAAGGCCGCCCGGAGGCGGCCTTCGTGGACAGACAAGATGCCCAGTGACGGATGTGGTTAGCGGATAAAGAGCATTTCCTGGTAGCTGGGCAGGGCCCATTGGTCATCGGCCACCATGGTCTCCAGGGTGTCCGCCCATTGGCGCACTTCCGCCATGGCCGGCAGAATGACATCGCAGGCATAGCGGGCATGGGCATGGGTCGACGCCCCTTTGTCGGCGGCCAACACGGCATCGAGATTTTCAATGGCGTCCTGGAGCTTGCGCAGGTTCTCGGTGATCGCGTCCAGCATCTTGGTGCGGAAGTCTTTCCCGATGGCGCGCAAATTGGCGCACACCGCCGCCAGCTCTCCCTGATAACGGATGGCGGAAGGGAGAATAATGGTCTTCGCCATGCGCAGGGCAAGGGCCGCTTCGGTCTCGATGGTCTTGCAGTACTGCTCGGTATAGATTTCCTCGCGGCTTTTGAGCTCTGCCTCGGTGAAGACCCCGTACTTGGTGAAGAGCTCCACCACCTCCGGACTGGTAAGCACCGGCAAGGCGTCCGGGGTGGTTTTGAGATTGGGCAGCCCGCGACGCTCCGCTTCTTTGTGCCATTCTTCGGAATATCCGTCGCCGTTGAAGATGACCGCCTCATGCTCCGTGATGATGGAACGCAGAAGCTCCTGCACCGCGGCATTGAGCTTGGAGGGGTCCCCGGCGGTGGCCTTTTCCAACTCCGTGGCGATATAATCCAACGACTCGGCGAGCATGGTGTTGAGGGCCACCTGCGGGCCGGCGATGGACATGGAGGAGCCCACGGCGCGGAACTCGAAGCGGTTGCCGGTAAAGGCAAAGGGGCTGGTGCGGTTGCGGTCTCCCGGGTCCCGGGGAAGCGGCGGCAGGGTGTCCACCCCCACATTCATGAAACACTTCTGCTTGCACCCCTTTACCTGACCGGTCTTGATCTGCTCGAACACGTCGCTCAGTTGCTCGCCCAGATACACGGACATGATGGCCGGCGGGGCCTCGTTGGCGCCAAGACGATGGTCGTTGGACGCCGAGGCCACGGTGGCGCGCAGGAGAGCGCCGTATTTGTGGAGTGCACGAATAGTGGCCGCGCAGAACACCAAAAACTGGGCGTTTTCGTGGGGGGTGTCGCCGGGATCGAAAAGACTGCCGAGCTCGGCGTTGCCAATGGAATAGTTGAGGTGTTTGCCTGAACCGTTGATGCCGGCAAAGGGCTTTTCATGGAGCAGGCACATCATGCCGTAGCGCTTGGCCACAGTGCGCAGTACCGTCATGATGAGCTGGTTGTGATCCGTAGCCAAGTTCCCCTGTTCATACAAAGGCGCGATCTCGAACTGGCTGGGCGCCACCTCGTTGTGCCGGGTCTTCACCGGCACACCAAGTTTGTAGAGCTCCCGCTCCACTTCCATCATGAAGGAGAGTACCCGACGGGGGATCACTCCAAAGTATTGGTCTTCGAATTCCTGGCCCTTGGCAGGTTTGGCGCCGAAAAGGGTACGTCCTGCAATAAGCAGGTCCGGCCGGGCAAAGGCAAAGTTGCGATCGATGAGAAAATACTCCTGCTCCGGGCCAGCGAAACAGGTGATGGGGAGCGTCGTCTCGGTGCCAAAGAGCTTGAGCACCCGCTTGGCCTGCTTGTTCAATACCTGCAGGGAACGCAGCAGCGGTGTTTTCTTATCCAGGGCCTCGCCGTTCCAGGAGACGAATGCCGTGGGGATGCACAAAAAGGTCCCATTGGGATTTTCCAGGATATACGCGGGGCTGGTGACGTCCCACGCCGTATACCCACGCGCCTCGAACGTCGTGCGCAGCCCACCGGAAGGAAAACTCGATGCATCCGGCTCACCCTGGATGAGCATCTTACCGGAAAACTCGGCAATGGCCCCCCCTTTCCCGTCAGGGGTCAAAAAGGAATCGTGTTTTTCTGCAGTAAGGCCGGTCAAGGGGAAAAACACATGGGTAAAATGCGTGGCCCCTTTCTCGATGGCCCAATCTTTCATAGCCGTGGCCACGATGTCCGCAATGGACGGATCCAGTTTTTCCCCCAGCTCGATGGTCTTCTTGAGCGACTTATAGACGTCTTTGGGCAGACGTTCCCGCATGACCTGGTCGTTGAATACGTTGCATCCATAGATGTCCGTCGGTTTTTCCTCCTGGAAGTGCATCCCAGAAGAGGCCGGTTTGTACTCTAAAATCGCCCGAATGGCATCCCGCCGGGTAGAAACTCCGCTCATAGACTCCTCCAAAAAGGTGATAGGGTCGCGCCATGCGCCCGCCGTATGAACCAACGCCCCAAAACAAGCAAGGACAGGGCCAAAAAGCATAATATGCTTATTTTATTTAATAAAAAAATAAAAAGCCTCCAGCATCTCCCCCCCATCTTGTCATTTTGCCAAGCCTGTTCATTATTTTTTTTCATTTTTGTCCATCCAGCTCCCATCAGAGCTGTTCGCACTGCTCGCGGGACGCACGAAGGCAACACCCGCGCTCCCAAAAGCGGAGGAGCCACCGCAAGGTGGCACGTCTGCCTGCACACCACCCAGGCTCGCCACGACATTTTCTAGACAACGCCCATCGTTTTCCTTTACTTGAACGCTACGGCTATCTCCAACCCCTTCTCAAGGAGTCCCCTATGCCCGCCAACACCAATCTCTATCTTTTGACCCGGCTCCCCATCTTTCACACCAACAAAACCGTTTGGGGATACGAAATTCAGGCGACGAGCGACACCGGTCAAAGTACGGTGGGGACCACCATCATCGCCGGCGATTCAGTCGGCCTCCAAAACATCGTGGCCCGCAGCAAAAAAATCCTCATTGCCTACACCTATGACCAAATCGCCAACGAACTCCCCCACGCCATCCCTGCGGCCAACTCCGCCATCCAGGTGGCCACGGAATACCAGCTCGACGCCACCATCACCGAAGTCCTCGATCGACTCCACGCCGAAGGACATACCTTGGCCCTCGAATGGCACCCCGCCACCACGCCGGCCTCGCCACTTTTGGAGAAATCACAAGTCATCACCGTCACTTCTCCCGCCGCCTTCGAGGACCCCGCCCTCCAAACAGCGGTCCAAAAGACCCACGCGCTTATTTTGTGCAAAAATGTAAACACCGAAGACGACTTCCGATCCCTCGCCCAGCGCGGCGGCAGCCTCTTTCAAGGCCGTGCCTTCACCCAGCCCGAGGTCATTCCCGGAAAAAAAATCTCCGCCCATCAGGGCTCGCGGCTGCGCCTTCTTGAAGTCATCGAGCAAGAAGACCCTGATTTGAACAAACTTGCACAAACAGTCCAAACCGATGTCACCTTGAGCTACAAGCTCCTCACCTACCTCAACTCCCCGGCCTTCGGCTTTGCCCGCAAGATCGAATCCATCCGGCAAGCCATCACCCTGTTGGGCTGGCGTCAGATGCGCAAT
>DPEO01000032.1 GCA_003530935.1 Desulfomicrobiaceae bacterium
CAAATCCTCGCCGCGCTGCACGGCGCGCCGCCGCCCTTTTCCCATGCCGACCTGGAAGCCCTGCTTCCCAGCCTCTGCCTGCGGGCGGAAATGGTGGGCCAGGTGCAGCGTGCCCGCCCCAGATACTGGAAATTCGAATACCTGCGGCAACGCGCCAAAACCCGCCACTTCCCGGCGGTGCTCGTGGATGCGGGCGCTCCCCTGGCCACCGTGGCCCTGCCGGATCTTGCCCTTTTTCTCAAAGCACCGCGGAAGATCTTCGGCGACAAGTTGCGGGTGGGACAGCGCTTCCACCTGCGCATGGGCCGGGTGGACCCGCTCTGCGGCGAAGCCCGCATCCTGGAGGCCTTCGAAGTGTAGGGGCGCCGGGGACGAATTCCATTTGAGACCCAGCCCCCCTTGTGCTAGGGGCCTTCCCAGTTCATTTTTGAAAAAAGGAGACTCCTATGGCCAACCTGTTCGTGCTCATCATCGGCTATCTTCTCGGCGCAGTCCCCTTTGGGCTCATCATCGCACTTCGCTGCGGCAAGGATCCCCGCACCGAAGGCAGCGGCAATATCGGCGCCACCAACGTGGCCCGGGTCTGCGGCAAAGGCGCAGGACTTTGGACCCTCGTCCTCGACGTGACCAAGGGCTTCGTGGCCGTGCTTTTGGCCCAAGCGGTCAGCGATTCCGGATTCTTCCTGGCCCTGGCGGCGCTTACCGCCATCTGCGGGCACATGTTCTCGGTCTTTCTCCACGGCAAAGGCGGCAAAGGGGTGGCCACCTTCGTGGGCGCGTTTTTGGCCCTGGCCCCGGGGGCGACGGTGCTGAGCGTCCTGGTCTTCTTCCTGGCCCTGCACCTCTACGGCTACGTGTCTCTCGCCTCCTTGGCCATGGCCACGGCCCTGCCGGTCATGCTCCTGGTTTCCGGATCCTGGAGCGTACTGGTGCCCACCCTGGCGGCCTCGGCCCTGATCTTCTGGAAACACAAAGACAACATCGATCGCTTGCTCGCCGGAACCGAAACCCCCTGGAAATGCGCCAAGCCAGAAGCGTAGCTTACGCGGCCGCCAACCACGCGGCGAACACCTCACGCGCACGCTGGGCATAGAGCGCCTTGCGTGCGCGTTTTTTATGCTTGCCCGCCAGGGCGGGCATGAGCCCGAAGTGGATATTGGAAGGCTGAAACGAGGCCGAAGGCGTGCGCACATGCCCCAGAAGGGCGCCCAGGGCCGTCTGTGTGGGCGGCAGCCCCGGAAGGCGCCCCGCCAGAAAAAGCCCGAGCCACAGCCCGGTGGCCGCGGATTCCACGTACCCTTCCACCCCGGAGAGCTGGCCTGCCACATAGACCCCGGGCCGGGCTTTGAGCTCCAAAAACGGGGTGAGCACCTGCGGCCCATTGACGTAGGTATTGCGATGCATGCTGCCGAGACGCAAGAACTCGGCCTCGGCAAGGCCCGGGAGCATGGAAAAGATCCGGCGCTGCTCCGGATAGGTGAGCTTGGTCTGGAACCCCACCATGTTGCACGCGGTTTTCTCCCGGTTCTCCGGCCGCAATTGCACCACGGCAAAGGGCTCCGTGCCGGTGCGCGGGTCCGGCAGGCCCACGGGCTTCATGGGGCCGAAAGCCAGGGTGAGGTCCCCACGCGCGGCCATGACCTCGATGGGCAGGCAGCCCTCGAAATGGCGTTCGTCCTCGAAATTTCGCGCCGGTACGGTGCGTCCTTCCCGCAAGGCGTGCACGAAACGAAAGTACGCCGCTTCGTCCAAGGGGAGGTTGAGATAGTCGCGCCCCTCGGGATCGTAGCGCGAGCCCCAATAGGCCACCGACATATCCACCGAGTCCGTGGCCACGATGGGGGCGATGGCGTCGTAGAAGGCCAAATGCTCGCCCCCCACCACGCGGGCCAGATCCGCGGCCAAGGCGTCGCTCACCAACGGCCCGGCGGCGATGATCACGGCCTGCGCCCCCCATTGCTCCGGGTCGGGAACGGCAGTGACCTCCCGACGCGCCACGGTGATGCGCGGATGCGTACTCAGGCGCTCGGTAATCCATGCCGAAAACCGCTCCCGGTCCACGGCCAAGGCTTTGCCTGCCGGCACCTGCGTGGCATCGGCCGCGGCCATGATCAGACTCCCCAAGTCCCGCATCTCGGCCTGCAGCAACCCCACGCCCGAGGTCATCTCCGCCGAACGCAGCGAGTTGGAGCACACCAGCTCCGCAAACCCGGGCTGGGTATGCGCCGGGGAAAACCGGCCCGGCTTCATCTCCACGAGAAGCACGTCCTGGCCTGCCTCAGCTAAAGCAAACGCCGCCTCGCATCCCGCAAGGCCGGCGCCGACAACCACATAGCGCACACGCGCCTCCTTATTCGTCCGTATCCACGAGATTCATGCTGCGCAGTCCCAGCCGGGCATTGATGGCTTCCACACGTTCCGCGAGCCGTTTCCGCCGGATGGGATTGCGCTCCGCATAGTAGGAAGAAAGCAAAAAATTGCGGCAATGAAAAAGATTATGTCGCTCCGTATCGATATCCACGAGTTTGCCGCACAAAGGACAGGCCCGAAGTTCCGCCATATCAGCCTCCCAAAGACAGGCGAATGGGAGAAGCCCCGGAGTCTTCCGATGATTTTTCTCCAGTCAGGCGGTTCAAGAGCTTGAGGGCCTCGGCGTGATCCGCGGCGAGGGAGAGACATTGCCGTAAGCATTCCAACGCTTTTTCGGTATTTCTTTCACACAAGTATGCTTTTGCCATGTTGTAATAGATATTTTCATCCTGGGGGCTCAATTCCAACGCCCGCATATATGCCTGCAACGCCTCTTTGTACTGCCTGTTTTGCCGCAGACGAATGCCCAGCGTATTGTAGGGATTGGGTGCGTTGACATCATGGCGAAGGATCTCCACGAAAATCTCTTTCACCTTGTTGAACTTGTTGATTTTCGCGTATTCTTCCGCCGCCTTTTGCAAGTAATGCTGGTAGCGCTCCATATCGCCCTTGCCTTTATACGCCGCAGCCAGGCCTTCATACGCTTTGATGAAGGCCTGGTTTTGCTCCAAGGCCTGGTTGAACGCGGCAATGGCGTCGGACCAGCGTTTTTCCATGAGAAATTTGCAGCCCTTGAAGAACAGGACCTCCGCCATGTCTTCGTCCTCCCCCACGGTGAGGGAAAGCACACCGATGGCGTCTTCAAACCGGCCTTCGGCCATGAGCCCCTGAGCCTGATCCACTGTGGCCTGCAGGGCAGCTCCTTTGGCGGACATGCGCAAGCCCTGCGCCACGTGCCGCTCCAATGCCTGGGGATCAAAGGGCCGCACCACCAGTCCGGAGCATCCGGCCGAGATGAGCCCCAAAACAAAGTCTTCCTCCCGACGAGCGGAGATGGCCACCACGGGCCGTATCTCCCCGGGCCGGCTGGTACGCAGGGCCGCGATGCAGGCCGCAAGCGGCATGTCTCCTACTTCCGAATCCACCAAGGCCAAGGCGACCTCGTTGTGGGCGGCGAAATCCACTGCCGCCGCGCCGGAGGAAAAACGTACGATCTCGGCCTGCCCCATGGCCACGAGAAAACGTCGATCTTCCTGGGCGTATGCATCGATGGCGGTCACGATAACGATCATATGTTCTCTCCCCATAGCCCAAGGCCACGAAAACGCCCCCAAACGAGCACCTCTGACGCGCCCCTTGGCACCTGTATGCACCTGTAGCAAGCCCTACGCGAGGGTTCCATCCGAATCAACACCTCACCCCGGCGCGCTCCTTGACAACAAGACGGCTTCAGGCAACCTGCCACGGCATCCCGCCACAGAGGGCCTCGTGCGGCCCCGAACTTTCGAGGAAGGAACAATGATCGGTATCTCCAAACTCTATTGCGGCACGGTGGAGCCTTCGGACGCCTTGCGCTATGGCCGCCATTCCGGGTCGCTCCCCTCGCATCTGCTCCAATTTTCCAAGGATAAAAAGCCGGTTGTGGTCTGGAACATGACCCAGCGCTGCAACCTCAAATGCGTGCATTGCTACGCCCACGCCGTCGATCCCAAAGGCCATCAAGACCCCATCGATACCGAACAGGCCAAGGCCATGATCGAAGACCTGGCCGCCTACGGCGCGCCGGTGCTGCTTTTTTCCGGCGGCGAGCCCTTGGTGCGCGAGGATCTGGTGGAACTCGCCAAGTACGCCACTGCCCGCGGCATGCGCGCGGTAATCTCCACCAACGGCACCCTCATCACCAAGTCCAAGGCCCGCGAGCTCAAAGACGTGGGCCTCTCCTACGTGGGCATCTCCTTGGACGGTGCCGAGACCATCCACGACCGCTTCCGCGGCGTCACCGGATCGTACCGCCAGGCCCTCAAGGGCGTGGAAAACTGCCAGGCCGAAGGCCTCAAAGTGGGCCTGCGCTTTACCATCAACAAACGCAATGCCGGCGAAATTCCACACCTCTTCGACCTCATCGAGCAGATGGAGATCCCGCGCATCTGCTTCTACCATCTGGTGTATGCCGGCCGCGGCTCCGAGCTCATGAACGAAGACTTGGACCACGCCGAAACCCGCGCCGTGGTGGACCTCATCATGGACCGCACCCGCGATCTGCATGAGCGCGGCAAGCCTAAAGAAGTGCTCACCGTGGACAACCACGCCGACGGCCCCTACGTCTATTTCCGACTGCTGCGGGAAAACCCCCAGCGGGCGGCCGAAGTGCTGGAGTTGCTCAAAATGAATGAGGGCAACTCCTCGGGCCGGGGCATTGCCTGCATCTCCTGGGACGGCTCGGTGCACGCGGACCAGTTTTTGCGCCACATCACCTTTGGCAATGTCCTTAAACGGCCCTTCTCCGCCATCTGGGACGACCCGTCCATCGAGCTCCTCCAGAAGCTCAAGGACAAACGCCCCCATGTGACGGGCCGCTGCGCCCGCTGCCGGTTCCTCAACATCTGCGGCGGCAACTTCCGCGCCCGGGCCGAGGCCGCCACCGGCGATTTCTGGGCACCGGACCCGGCCTGCTACCTCACGGACGACGAAATCACCGGCGAGCCGCTCTAGGCGGCCCGCCCCCACACCAAGGAGCCTGCCATGACCTTTTTCCGAGGCCGCCGTCTGCGCCGTACTGCCGCCTTACGAGATTTGGTGCGGGAAACGCGGCTGACGCGCCTGGATCTCATCCAACCCTACTTCGTGGTCGAGTCCAACCCCGAGGCCCAAACGCCCATCGCCTCCATGCCCGGCCAGTACCAATTGGGCCTGAATCGGCTCATCGCCCACATGGAGCCGGCAGTCTCCGCCGGCCTGGCTGCGGTCATCCTCTTTGGCATCCCCCAGACCAAGGACGAACGGGCCTCCGGGGCCTACGCGCCGGACGGCATCGTCCAAGAGGCCACCCGCCGCATCAAGGAGCGCTGGCCCGAGCTCGTCGTCGTGGCCGACACCTGCCTGTGCGAGTACACCTCCCACGGCCATTGCGGCATCGTGCTCCCCAGCGGCGAGGTGGCCAACGACCCCACCTTGGAGCTTCTGGCGCGCACCGCCGTCAGCCAAGCCAAGGCCGGTGCGGACATCATCGCGCCCTCGGACATGATGGACGGTCGGGTGGCGGCCATCCGGGCGGCCTTGGACCAGGAAGGCTTCGCCCACATTCCCGTGCTCTCCTACGCCGTGAAATACGCCTCGGCCTTCTACGGCCCCTTC
>DPEO01000149.1 GCA_003530935.1 Desulfomicrobiaceae bacterium
GAGCAGACTGCCGGCAAGGGTATCTTCGTCTACACCCATGGCGAGATGCTCCCCTGCCACGGCTACCCCGAGCTCAAGAAGCATCCCCACTTCTACGGCCACTACGGCACGGCCTGGCAGAACCAGCAGAAGGAGTTCGCCGCCTTCCCCGGCGCCATCCTCATGACCACCAACTGCATTCAAAAGCCCGCCACCAGCTATCAGGAAAACATCTTCACCACCGGGCTGGTGGGCTGGCCCGGGGTGGCGCACATCGACGCCCGGCCCGACGGCACCAAGGACTTCACCCCGGTCATCCAAAAGGCCCTGGAGCTCCCCGGCTTTGCCGCGGACGAAGACAAGGGCTCGGTCATGGTGGGGTTTGCCCGCAACGCCGTGCTCTCGGTGGCGGACAAGGTCATCGACGGCGTCAAGAAGGGTGCCATCCGCCACTTCTTCCTGGTGGCCGGCTGTGACGGCGCCAAGCCCGGCCGCAACTACTACACGGAATTCGTAGAAAAGGTGCCCCAGGACTGCGTGGTGCTCACTCTGGCCTGCGGCAAGTTCCGCTTCTTCGACAAGAACTTGGGAGATATCGGCGGCATCCCGCGGCTTTTGGACGTAGGCCAGTGCAACGACGCCTACTCCGCCATCCAGATCGCCGTGGCCCTGGCCAACGCCTTTGGCTGCGGTGTGAACGATCTGCCGTTGTCCATAGTGCTGTCCTGGTACGAGCAGAAGGCCGTGGCCATCCTGCTCACGCTGCTCTCTCTCGGCATCAAAGGCATCCGCTTGGGGCCGAGCCTGCCGGCCTTCGTCTCTCCGGCGGTGCTGGACACCTTGGTGAAGAGCTTCGACATCAAGCCGGTCTCCACCCCGGACGAAGACCTCAAGGCCATTCTCGGCTAGTCATGCAACGCCCGCCGCGCATGCGGCAGCGGGCCACTGCGAACCGTTTGCCCGGCTCCTCCGAGGGGGCCGGGCATTCATGTCGCTGCAGGCAGGCACTGCGGACTGCCGTCGGAGGCCTCCGAAAGCAGACACATCGATACTCGGTTACGTCCGGCGGTCTTGGCCGCGTACAGGGCCTCGTCTGCACAGGCGAGCATGGCTTCCGCCAAGAAACGGCCGCACGCTTCGCACACACATCCCCCCACCGACACCGTCACCTGCGGGGCCACGGGAGAAGATGCATGGGGAATCCCAAGCGCCTCCACCGAGCGCCGTATACGCTCGGCCACATTCCGCGCCCCGGCAAGATCCGTTTCCGGCAAGAGCGCGACGAATTCCTCACCGCCAAAGCGCGCCACCAGATCACATGGCCGCTTCACGGAGCTGAAAAGGACGCGGGCCACCTGCCGCAAACAGTCGTCCCCGGCCAGGTGGCCGTAGGTGTCGTTATACGCCTTGAAGTGGTCGATATCCACAAAGAGCAAGGCCATGGAGGTGTTTTTGCGGCCGGCCAAGGCCCATTGCCGGGCCAAGACCTCATCCAGGCGCCGACGGTTGGGGATGTTGGTCAGCCCGTCCAAATGCGACAGGTCGAGCAGCATGTCCCGATGGCGCTTGAGCTGAAGATGGTTGTGGATGCGGGCACGCAAGACCGGAGCGCTCACCGGCTTCCGGATATAGTCCACTGCACCCAACCCCAGGCCCCTGGCTTCGTCCGCCTCCCCCCACTGGCCCGTGAGAAAGATGGCGATCATGTCTCGGGTGAAGCCTTCGTTGCGCAGCCGCTCGAACAGGCTGTAGCCATCCATGTCCGGAAGGCGCACATCCAAAAGGACCAAATCCGGATTCAAACCCTGGCGCAACAGACGCAGCGCCTCCTCGGCCGTGGATGCGTCCACGAAGACATACGTATCCTGAAGGATGGAGCGGATGGCTTCTCGGGTGACTTTGTCGTCCTCCACGAGCAAAATACATTGTCGTCCATCTTGGGCGCAGGTCATAGCCCCTCCTATTCCACGAGCTCGGACGTATCCGGGCCCTTACGTTCTTCTTCCTCACGAATGGCGCGGCGCAGGACTTTACCCACCAAGGTCTTGGGGAGCTCATCGCGGAACTCCACCTGCTTGGGGACTTTGTAATTAGCGAGCTTTTCCCGGCAAAAGGCAACGATCTCCGCTTTCGTCGCGCTATAGCCTTCTTTGAGGACGATGTACGCCTTGATGATCTCGCCTCGCGTTGCATGCTGTACGCCAACAGTCACTGCTTCTTTTACTGCAGGGTGTTCGTGCAGGACTTCATCGATCTCTCGCGGATAGACGTTGTAGCCGCCGCTGATGATGAGATCCTTCTTGCGGTCCACGATAAAGAAATAGCCTTCTTCATCCATGGTGGCGATATCCCCGGTGTAGAGCCAACCGTTGCGCAGCACGCTGGCCGTCTCGTCAGGACGCTTCCAATAGCCCTGCATGACCTGCGGCCCGCGAATGACCAGCTCGCCGACCTTACCCGGCGGCACGGGGATGGTTCCCACCTCCATGTCCACAATGGCGGCGTCCGTGTCGGGAAAAGGCAACCCGATACTCCCCGGCTTGCGTACCCCTTCCAAGGGATTGAGATGGGTCACCGGCGATGCCTCCGTCAAGCCGTAGCCCTCCACGATGTGCGCCCCGGTAAGGCTCCGAAAGCGTTCCATCACTGCGGTGGGCATGGGTGCAGATCCGGAAATGCAATAGCGGATGGACGAGAGGTCGTAGTGTTCGAGTTTCTTTTGCTGCAGCAAGGCGATAAAGATCGACGGCGCGCAGGGGAAGATGGTGGGCTTGTATTTGTGGATGGTTTTGAGCGTCTCCCGAGGATCGAATTTGGGGAGCGGCAGCACCGTGGCACCAATGAGAGTGCCGAAATTCACACACACGGTCAGCCCATAGATGTGAAAAAACGGCAATACCCCCAGCACGACTTCACCATCGTCGCGAATGGAATGCAAAATAGCGCGGCATTGCTGGGCATTGGCGCTCAAGTTGGCGTGTGAAAGCATAGCTCCCTTGGGAAACCCTGTGGTTCCTCCGGTGTACTGCAAGAGTGCGAGGTCCTTGTGTGGATTTACCGGGTGTGCGGGCTCCGGAGTGGTTCGGGAAAGCAGCGTTTTCCACGGAAACACACTGTGGCCATCATAGGGGATGGCAGGCAGCCCATGCTCGCGCCGGGCCTTGAAGCGGTAGAGGAAGTTGAGCGGGAATCCCAAGCAATCGGCCATGGAAGTCACGAAGATACGGGCAAGGGGCAGGCGGGGACGCAGCGGCGCAATGCGTTTCCACAGCAAGTCCACAGTAATCAGCGTACTGGCGCCGGAATCGGTAAAGTGGTGCACGAGCTCTTTTTCCATATAGAGCGGGTTCGTCATGACCACCACGGCACCGATCTTCAAGCATGCCCAATACGAAATGAGACATTGGGGCGAATTGGGAAGCATGATGGCCACCCGGTCCCCGGCTCGGACACCGGAAGCCTTGAGATGGGCTGCGGCAAAGTCCACCAATGTTTTGAAACGGCTGTAGGTAACGGACCAATTGTGGAAACGCACCGCGGTGCGGCGGGGAAACCGCTCGGCGCTGCGCTCCAAAAATGCATACAGGGGAAGATTTTCGTAACGCAACCGTGGAGGAACTTGCGGATCGTAATGGGCAAGCCAGGGCCGGGTCATATGTTCTTCAATCATAGATGCGTCCTCAATCGAGTGATTGGCGCCGGCACACCATGGCCACTTCCATGTGCCAGGTGCCGGGAAACATATCAAAAAGCGTGACTTCGCCGAGCGCAAAGCCGCTTGCCAAAAGCGGCCGCACATCGCGCAACGAGTTGACCACATCGCAGGAAATCCACACCACTTGCCGCACGCTCGGCATACGCGCAAGCGCCGCGGCCAGTCCCTTGGCCCCGATGCGCGGCGGGTCCACCACCACGGCCTCGGGGGCAAAGCGCGTGAGCGCTGCAGGAAGGCCACGGTGCAGGTCTGCTTCGAGCCAGCGCACCCGGGCCTCCAAACCCAAACGCCGGGCATTGCGCCTGCCTGCTTCGACCCCAGGCCCAGAAGACTCCAGGGCAAGCACCTCATGGCCGCAGGCGGCCAGGGGAAGGGCGAAGTTCCCCGCTCCGGCAAAAAGGTCCACCACGCGCAAGGATTGCGCCGTCCACCCCAGGACCGCCTGCACCAGGGCGGGATTGAGCAGCTGGTTGGCTTGAAAAAAGACCCCAGGCGGCACCCCAACTTCGCCGCATCCTGGCAGGGCGACGCGGATCTCGCCTGGGTCGGTGTGCGCCAGCACCGCCCCATCCACCGGACTTGCCGCAATGGTATGCCGGCCTTCAGGCAGACGCGAGGCCACCTGGGCCAAGGCGGCGTCAAGCGGCTCCGCCAACAGCAGGCACCGGGACAACGGCACCAATTGGTGCGAGCCCAAGGCCCGAAAATGGGCTTTTCCCGCCGCCACATGCACCTGGGCGCGAAAGCGGTACCCCCACGGGCTGGGGCTCGGGATCACGGCAAGGCGGCTGACTGCAGACTCCGCGGCCTGCCCCAAGGCGCGGCGCATGGTGTGACGCAAAAGTTCCGCCTTCAGCTCCACGGCGGCAGTGGGCTCCACTATTCCAAAAGGTGAGCCCCCGCAGCGGTCGGCATGGGGGCAGGGATGGGGAACCCGCCACGGCGAAGGCTTTTCAATGGCTTCTGCCTGCGCCTGCCAATAATCCTTCTTGCGTGCCGTCACCCGCGCCTGGATGGTTTCCCCCGGCAGCACCCCCGGTTCGACGAGCACCACCGGCAGCCCGGCAGGCCGCGCTACCCCGCGCCCCCGCCAAGCGAGGCGCTCCACGGTGAGCGTGAGAACATCAGCGGCGTCCGCGCGGCTGGCGGCCGACTCCGTCACTGTTCTGCCCCAAGCCAGGCGACCAGCATGCGGTGCACGACCTTGGCCGTCACGGACTGAGAAACCTGCGACCCCGGCAGGGGCGCCAGTTCGCACACGTCCAGGCCCAACAGACGAGGGCCGCCCCCCATCCACAAATGCCGCCAGAATTCCTGCAACCAGCGGTACTCGATCCCGCCGGGCTCCGGGGTACCGGTCCCCGGCAGCAGGCTCGGATCAAGGGCGTCCACGTCCAAGGAGACATACACGGGCCGCGCCCCCACAAAGGCCCGCACCCGCGCGGCTTCCGCCTCGGGGGATTCGAGCTCCCAGGCAAAGCGCGTCTGCAACTCCCCGTGAGCGCTCGTGCGGATCACCGCCATCTCCTCCGGACATACCGAACGGATGCCCAGCTGAAAGATGGGGATGCCCAACCGCCGGGCCCGGGCCATGATGCAGGCGTGGGACAAGGAAGATCCCTGGTACTGCTCGCGCAAATCCGCATGGGCGTCCAGGTGCAGGATGACCATGTCCGTAAACGCGGCATGGTACCAGGCCATGAGCGGCAACGGCACGCTGTGGTCACCGCCGACGAGCAGCACAGTGTCTGCAGAGGGATCCAGGGCGGCCAAGACCTCCTGCATGGCAGCGTGCACCATGGCGGCGTCCGCGCCGGTGACCGGAGGGAGCACGGTGAAATGCGCCAAATCCGAAAGGTCCCGGTCGAGCTGGGGGTCGTAGGACTCGATCTGCATGGTGGCTTCCAAAAACGCCTGCGGTCCCAAGGCCGCACCCTGGCCGTAACTCACCGCGCCTTCAAAAGGCACCGGAAGCACCGTGATACGACGCCCCCGCGGCAGGCCGTGGAGATCAAAGCATTCCATAGCGTTTTCCTACCCTACTAGTTTTTGGGCGTATCCAGCGGCTGGCGGGAGCGGAGCACGATGTCCGTAAAGCCGCTTCTCTTCAAGTACTCCTTGAACTCCAGGGCGGTCTCCACAACACCGCGATGACGCACGAGTACCCGGTACCACGTTTTTCCCTGCGAACTCGCCTTGCTCACCCGGGCCTCCACATGGGCCGCTTTGAGCCGCTGCACCATGGCCTCGGCATCGGCGGCGCTGTCCAAGGCCGCCAACTGGTATTCGAACACGAATTGCGGCTGTGGCCCCTCCGTGGGGGAAGAGGCGCGGGTCGAGGACGATGCCTGCGGCTTTTCTCCGTCCTTGCGCGCGGCAACACTCTTTTTGGCAGAAGGCTTGGCTTTGGCCGCCGACGCCGCAGCGGCCGTCTTGGACTCTGCGGGGGCAGCCGCTTGTTCCACGGGCATGCGGTGGAGCTTTTCGAAGAACTGCAACTCTTCCGGCCGCAGCACCGTGGCGTTGGCCGTGGTGTTCTCCGGTGCAGGCAAGGCCTGGCGCACCACCTCTTCCACCACCTGCTCCGGATGATGGCCGCGGCCCACCACCACCCCGAGGATGAAAGACCAGGCCATGCCCACCACCACCAGCACCGCCACGGCCGTCAGCCCCGGCAGCCCCAGGCGGACCGAGATACCACCGCTTTTTTTGGCGGAGGAAGATGCGGGAGCAGGACGCCGGCGGCCCATCGCCTACATCCGCAGCGGGGCGTCCACCCCAAGGAGATCCAACCCACGGGCAAGCACCCGCCGCACGGCTTCCAAAAGCAAAAGCCGCGCATCCCGCAGTCCGGCATCTTCCACGGAAAGCACCGGGTGCTCGGTGTAGTAGCGATGCAACTGCCCGGCCAAGTCCATGAGGTAGTAGCTGATGTGGTGGGGCGAAAGGGTGCGGGCGGCGAGCTCCACCGCATCGCCAAAGGCGTCGAGGGCCTTGAGGAGCGCTTTGTCTTCAGCGGTGGTCAGCAGGGCAAGGAGGGCAGGATCGGCAACCTCCGGCAGGGCGACTCCCGCCTCGCGCGCTTTGCGCTGCAAGGAACGGATGCGGGCATGGGCGTATTGAACGTAGAATACGGGATTGTCCATGGACTGGCGCTTGACCACTTCCAGGTCGAAATCCAGGTGGGCGTCGCTTTTGCGGGACAAGAAAAGAAAGCGGGCCGCGTCCACCCCCACCTCGGCGCAGACGTCCGCCAAGGTCTCGAAGGTGCCGGCACGAGTGGACATGGCGATCTGCTGGCCATCGCGCAAGAGGTTGACGAGCTGCACCAAGATGACCTGCAAGCACTCCGGATCCCGGCCCAAAGCCGCCACTGCGGCCTTCATGCGCGGTATGTACCCGTGGTGGTCCGCGCCCCAGACGTCGATCATCAGGTCAAAGCCACGGCCGATCTTGTGGGCGTGGTAGGCGATGTCCGAGGCAAAATAGGTGAGCGATCCGTCGGACTTGCGCAGCACGCGGTCTTTGTCGTCGCCAAAGCGGCTGGAGGCAAACCACAGCGCCCCATCCTTTTCGTAGGCCAGACCTTTGGCCTGCAGATCCGCCAAGGTCGCTTCCACCACTCCGCTGTCCACCAGGCTCTTTTCCGAAAACCACACCTGGTGCTCGGCGCGGAAGACCTCCAGGTCATGGCGAATGCCGGCCAGGATCTCGTTCATGCCTTCCTGGTAGCAGAATTCCCGGGCATCCTCCTCGCTCCAGGCCAAGAGCGCATCCCCGCGCTCCTGACGAATGCGGGCGGCGATGTCACCGATGTAGTCGCCCTGATAGCCGTCTTCCGGGAAGGGGACCTGACGGCCACACAACTGCTGGTAGCGCACCCAGACCGAAAGCCCCAACAATCGCATCTGGCGGCCGGCGTCGTTCAAGTAGTACTCGGTATGCACCGCATAGCCGGCAAACCGCAGGATACGCGCCAAGGCATCCCCCACCGCAGCCCCACGGCCATGGCCAATGTGCAGCGGGCCCGTGGGGTTGGCGGAAACATACTCCACCTGCGCTTTTTTGCCCTGCCCCAAGGACGAGGCGCCAAAATTGGCATCCTGCAGTACCCGGGCAACAGTCCCCTGCCAAAAGGCCGGCGACAACGTGAGGTTGAGAAACCCCGGCCCGGCCACGTCCACCGCCGCCAAATCGTCCGCGCACGAAGCAAGCAAACGCTCCTGCAGGGCCTGGGCGCGGGCGCGCGGGTTGCTTCCGGCTTCCTTGGGAAGCACCATGGCCACGTTGGTGGCCATGTCCCCGTGTTCTGGACGCTTGGGGGCCTCGATGGTGGCCTTCTCCGGCCAGGTCCAGCCCAAATCATGGACGGCCTGCTTGAGGGCCGCCTCCACAAAAGTCCGTGCGCGCATCACGCTTCCTCCCATGCTGCCAATTGGTCCAAGGTGCTGATGCACGCGGACCGAACTTCCGGATCATCGATGATCTGCCCCACCATACGCGAAAGCACTCCCTTGGGGCCGATCTCCACAAACGACCGCGCCCCCAAGTCCGCCATAGCGCCGATTCCCTGGTACCAATGCACCGAAGCCGTCATCTGCTCCTGCATGGCCGGGAAGATGGCCGCCGCTGTGTGCGCCGCCGCCCCCGTGGTGTTGAGCACCACGGGAAATGCCGGCTCCCGCCACGAAAGACGCTCCAAATAGCGGGCAAACTCCGCCGCGGCCTCGGCCAAGAGCGGTGTATGGAAAGGACCGGACACCGGCAGCATCACGCTGCGGCCTTTACGCTCCTTGACCAGGGCGCACACGGCCTCCACCGCGGTCCGCTCACCGCTGACTACATGCTGCTGCGGCGTATTGTAATTGGCGATGCGCACCACCGCTCCGGTGTCCTGGGCCACCGTATCCACGATGGCACAAACCGCCTCCAGCGGGAGCTTGAGCACCGCAGCCATGGCCCCAGGGCGCGCGGCGGCCGCTTCTTCCATGAGCCGACCTCGAAGACTCACGGCTTCGAGCACCTCGGTGGCGGAAAGCACCCCGGCTGCCGCCAAGGCGCTCCATTCCCCCAAACTATGACCTGCGGCCAGCAAAGGTGAAATCTTTTCCCGGGCCTTGGCCCACAGGGTGACGTTGACAACAGTCAAGGCCGGCTGCAAGGCGCGGGTGGAGCTCATGGCCTGCGCGTCGCCATCCCAGTATATCTCCCGCAAGGCAAGGCCGCTGATGCGCTCCGCCTGCTTCCACAAATCCATGGCTTCCGGCCAGGTTTCGGCCACATCCCGGCCCATGCCCGCTTCTTGCGAGCCTTGACCGGGAAAGAGAATTGCATGCTGCACTGGATCCTCCTCAAAAAAACTGCGGTGTTCTAGCGAGGCGCCGCCCCGAGGTAAAGCCCATGCCCATCTCCCTGTCCGAAATGGAGTCCGCGGCCCGCGCCCTGGGACGCCAGCTCACGCCCCAGGAAGCCCAGGGTCTTGCCCGCTACATCTCCCTTTTGTCGCTTTGGAACACGCGCATGAACCTCGTGGGGGCCCGCCACTGGCGCGCCATGCTGGAATTGGCGCAGGACTCCTGGCATGTGGCGGACGTCCTTCACCGCTGGGACCAGTCTCCCCGGCTTACTCTGGATCTCGGCGCCGGCGCCGGACTCCCCGGCATCCCGCTGCGCCTTTTCTGGAAACAGGGGGACTACGTCCTCGTGGAGCCGCGGCACAAACGCAGTGTATTCCTGCGCCAGGCCGTGGTGGAACTCGGGCTTTCCCACACAAAGGTGGCGGCCTGCCGCATGGAAGAACTGCCCTCGGAACTCCGCCACGCGGACCTGGTGCTTGCCCGCGCCTTTTTACCGCCGCCTGAGCTGCTCGCCGCAGCCCGCAGCGTCCTGCGCCCAGGCGGCACGCTTCTCCTGATGACGCGCCAGAACCTCACACTGCCCAACGACTATGTGCTTGCCCGCACGTACACCTACACCGCGCGCGCCCAGCGCCAGCAATTACTCCTCGTGACCTGGCGGGGGCACGAAGGCGGAAATCTTGGGTAAAAGCAGCCGGGTGGCCACCCGATCGGCCTCTTCGGCCAGATCCATGAGCCGCTCCAAAAAGTCGAGGATCTCCATCTTGCGGTCCTCGGCGCTGTAGCCATAGTCCTCTTCCAGGCGGCCTGAACGGATATAGTCCTCCAAGTCCGCCAAAAATCGTTCATTGAGCATACGTCCCTCCGGCCCTGGGCCCCTGCCACAGGGCGCAGGAGGCGTCAAAGGGCGGCCACACCGCCGCCCACGCCACAGCGCACTGATCGTGTAAGGAGATGTGCCGCTGATTCGCCGTCCACGATCAATCCGAGGCGTTATCTCCCCGGTTTTGCTCCAAAGGCCACCGACTCCAGGCAAAAATCCATAATGCCACCAGATTGACGACAGGAACAACGGAGAGCAGCGACCAGGCCCCGGAATAGCCTGCTTTGGAGACAATTTTCCAGATCGGGACAATCACGAAAATCAAAAGCACGAGCATTCCGGATCCATGGAATCCACCTTGCATCCACATAATGACCCCTCCTCAATGCGATAAACATTATAAAATACCAAAAATAAACCCTATAGATACAATACTCAGAAAAAGAGCAACCAACATCTGCACAGATCGAAGCGTTACTTTCTTGAGCATCCTCGAACCAATAAAAGCACCAGCGAACGCAGCAATACTCGCAAAAATTACCAAATCCCAGCGGATGCTTTGTTGATTTTCGAAAATTTCAAGCCCGTACACAAGCATTCGGGAAATATCCACCATAACGGCAAGTACCACCCCCGTGGCGACGAAGGATTCCTTGTCCAACCCGACCTTCAAGAGAAACATACTCCGGAAGGCGCCTTGATGCCCGGAGAGCCCACCAAAAAAACCACTGACCATCCCCCCGTACGGAAGATACTTCGCAGGAAGAGCAAGGGAAGAAAAACGCGGCGACAACTCCAGGGCCACAAACAGCATAATGAGTATCCCCACCACAAGCTTGATGGGCGAAACCGTACGCACCGCCCCCAAGGCCGTGTACTGCAAAATGGGGGGAACATCCGCAAGCCACCCGAGAAGCCCTGCGCCGAGAAAAGCGCACACCACTGCGGGGATCCCAAAACGCATCAATATGGATGCATTCGCCTTTTTGCCGAGCAAGGCCAACTTGAAGAGATTGTTGGCCAGATGCACTATGGCGGTTATGGCAATGGCCATCTCGACCGGAAAAAAGAGCGCCACCACCGGCATCAAAAGGGTCCCCAAGCCAAATCCAGAAAAAAGCGTCAGCCCGGAAGCGGTCAGGGCGACCGCGGACACGATCAGTATATCCATGCAATACTCCACAACGGCGTTTGGTGTTCTCCACAATATGCACCAGCATTCCCTGGGCAGATGCCCCCGCAGCCAGCAGCGCCGGGGGCCTTCGTCCGCCAAGCCGTCTGTCCGGCCCCGCTGCCGTGCGACAGTATACTATTCTGCTTTCCGCGGCAGCCGCCGGGACGCTTTGGCGAGGTATGCCTGCAGTTCGGGGAGGTTTGCCCAGCCCTTGCCCCCGATTTTGGGGTGCACAGGCCGGTAGCCCAACTGCATGGCCTGACGCATGCGGATCTCATGGCCGCTTGCGGGGCGGATGCCGCCGTTCAAATCCACCTCCCCCCAAAAAACGGCGTCGTCCGGAAGCGGCCGGTCCGCCACGGAGGACAAAATAGCCGCCACCACGCCCAAATCCAAACCAGGATCTTTCATGCGCAGCCCCCCGCCCACCTTGGCGTAGATGTCCATCTGCCCCAGGTTCACCCGCAGCCGCTTCTCCATGACGGCCACAAGGAGATTCAACCGGTTGGTATCGAAGCCCAGGGCGGTGCGCCGCGGAAAGGCCAGAAAGGTGCGCGTGGCCAGGGCCTGGACCTCCACAACGAAAGGCCGGCCGGATTCCATGGCCAATACCAGGGCCGTACCGCTGCTGGTGGTATCGCGCTCTTCTAAAAAGAAGGTGGAGGGATCGTCCACCACGCGCATGCCTTCTCCGCGCATCTCGAACACCACCAGCTCGTTGGCCGGGCCAAAGCGGTTCTTGATGACCCGCAGCACCCGGAACAGCCGCTCGCCGTCGCCTTCCAAGGAGAGCACGGTGTCCACCATGTGCTCCAAAAGCTTGGGACCCGCCAACTGCCCATCCTTGGTCACGTGCCCCACGAGCACCACGGGTACGGCCAAGGCCTTGGCCGCCTCGGTCAAGCAAGTAGCCACCGCGCGCACCTGATTGACGGACCCCGGCAGTCCTTCCGTGCGCGCGGACACCAAGGTCTGCACCGAGTCCACCACCACCAAGCCCATGCCCGCCATGTGGGCGGTGATGTCTTCCACCTGACTCGTGGCCAAGGCGCGCAGCGAACGGTCCAAAAGCCCAAGACGGGCGGCGCGCACCTTGAGTTGGCCCAAGGATTCCTCGCCGGAGGCGTAGAGCACCGGCCTTCCCGAGGCCTCCATGGCCCCGGCCACCTGCAGCAGGAGGGTGGATTTGCCCACCCCAGGGTCTCCGCCAAGGAGAATCACCGCTCCCGGCACCAGGCCGCCGCCCAAGAGCACATCAAAGGCGGGGATCCCCGTGGACTGCCGGCCTCCAGCACCGGCGTCCACATCGCGCAGATCCACAGGAGCACTGCGCTCCCGTCGGGCCGGCGATTCCTCCACCAACGTATTCCAGGCCCCGCAGCTTGGGCATTGTCCCTGCCAGCGGGGGTGCAAACTCCCACAGCTCGAGCAGACAAATCGCGTGCTTTTCTTCATGGATGCCTCCGCGTGAGCGTCCTACCCAGGGGCCAGCCAGCAGGCAACCGCCCGCTCGGAAGCCCAGCACACCAAAAAAGGCCGGTTTCCCGGCCTTGATGGGTACGCATGCGTCGTGATGCTACTGGGCCCGGAAGTACGCCTTGGGCGCAGCCCCGCAAATGGGGCATTTTTCCGTGGGCTCGCCCTCGTGAATATGTCCGCAGACGCTGCACACGTAATAGTCCACCGCAGGCAGATCCGCCATCATCTGCGCCGCCTTGGAGTACAACTCCGCATGGCATTCCTCCGCCTTGTTGGCGAACTCGAAGTAGCGCTGGGCCGCCTTGTCCCCTTCGGCCTTGGCGTCCTCGATCATGGCCGGATACATGGACTTGAACTCGTAGGTCTCCCCAGCCACGGCCTCCTTGAGGTTTTCCGCCGTGGAACCGATGCCCTTCATGAGGCGCAAATGGGCATGGGCATGGATGGTCTCCGCCTCGGCCGCGGCACGAAAAAGCTTGGCCACCTGGGTGAGCCCTTCTTCTTCCGCCCTCTTGGCAAAGGCGAGATATTTCCGGTTAGCCTGGGATTCACCGGCAAAGGCAGTCTTCAAGTTTTCCATAGTCTTACTCATGAGATACCCCCTTGTTTGTTATTGATAACTCTTCTTTATAAAATTTCCTGCATCAAGGCAAGCCCCCAAACCCCCTATTCACGCCCCCCCCAAGAGGGAGTCGTATCCCAGCGGCTGAAAACGTTCCTAGGAACGGCCGAGGAGATCATCAAAAAACAAATGAGGCCGCCCCAGGCAGCCTCACCCATCGTTCCCCATACCCCAAGTGCATCATTGGGGCGGAGTCTTGGCCTGGACGACTTCGAGGCCGAATTCCTGCACCCCAGCGGGAACGCCGAAAAAGACGACCATGAACGGCACCCCTCGGCCGGGCTGGACGTTGGTGTTGTTGGTGAGGATCCCCACCTTGGCCCCAAGGGCGGCCTCGATCTCCTGGCGGGAGGCCACCTGGAGTTGATAGAGGCTTACCGTATTGCCGGCCAAAAACTCTTGGGTGGCCACCGCCACGCCCTGGGCATTGAACAGCGCCGCCTTGAGCTTGATGAGTTCCCGAGGCTCGGCAAAGCGGTTTACGGCCTGGCCTTCAATGACGAACAGCTGGCCTTCTTTTTCATTGTTCACGAAATACTGGCGCACGTTCTCGAGCACGATGCGCGCCACTTCCTCGGAAGATGCCCCAGGGGGAGTGACCGCGACCTCAGCCCCGGGCTTGGGCGCCAGCCACGGGATCCACGACGGCCGCAAAAGAAACACCGCACCCACGGTCAGTACCAACACGAGGCCCACCGCCGCCAGCCAGAGCCATACCGACCGCTTCCCGGAAGACTTGGGCGTTGGGCTCAGCTCCAGACGAGGTTTGCCTTCCTCGCCCAGAAGCGGAGGCTGGAAGGTCCCTTCCAGATCTTTGAGGACTTCTCGGTGTGCCTCGCCCTCCACACGGGCCGCGGCAGCCGCCTTGTTTTCCAAGAGCTGTTCCAGGGCGGCTTCCTCCGACAAGGGTGCCTGCACCTGGAAGACGTGCGTACACCGGGTGCAACGCACCTTGGCCCCTTCCGGCTTGATGCGCTCCTCCGGCAGGTTGTACTTGGTGCCGCAATTGGGGCATTGAACGATCATGCTCACCTCGTTTCCGGCAAAATCAACTCGTAAATTCCATCGAGCTCCCGAAATCGTTCCGCATAGTCGAGGCCATAGCCCACGATAAAGCCCTTTTGCAAGGGAAATCCCACGTAATCCACGGCCACGTCCACCTCGCGGCGCTCCCGTTTGTCCACCATGGCAGCAATACGCACCGAGCGAGGGGATCTCGCCTCCAAAACCTTACGCAAAAATCGCATGGAGTGGCCTGTATCGACAATATCTTCGACGATGAGAACATGCTTATCCTTGACGTCAATCTCCATATCCTTGGAAAATACCATGCGAGACTGACGAGATGTTTGATCCGCATAACTCGAAAGACGCACAAAATCCATAATTGGATGAATAGTAAGACTGCGCATCAAATCTGTAAAAAATGCATACGCCCCCTTGAGAACGCATACACATACCAACGGCTCATCTCCGTAATATTCAGAAATTTCCTTTCCCAAGTGACGGACGCGCGCATCGATTTGAGCGCGAGAAAATATTTCCCGAAATTCCATGTAATTCTCCAGATTAGAGCTCGATCATCATCGCGGTTTCATCGCATTCTGGAAATTGCGGACACTTGATGCAGTCTGCCCACACTTTTTGTGGAAGCACATCTTTGCTCACTTCCTGAAATCCAAGTCTGCGAAAGAAATCTACTTGATACGTGAGGGTAAACACCTTGTAAATACCAAAAGTCAGGGCGTCGCTCACGCATGCCTCCACCAACCGTCGGCCCACTCCCTGCCCCTGGGCTTCTTCGGCCACCGCCAAGGAGCGCACCTCCGCCAGTCCCTCCCAGGTGATGGACAAAGCACAGCAGCCAACGACATTTGCCGTCTCGGCATCTTCCGCGACGATGAAGTCCCGCAGATGCGCATAGAGCTCGGTATAGCTCCGCGGCAAAAGCAGCTTCTTGGAAGCGCAGTCCATGAGCAAGCGATGTATCGTGCGCACGTCGGTCATTTTTGCTTTGCGCAAAACAAAAGCCATGTTGCGTTTCTCCTCATGCATTGGAAAAGGAAGCCATAAGGTCATCGGCCAAACGAACCGCAGCAACAGCATCAACACTGTACCCATCAGCGCCGATGCGATCCGCAAAGCTTTGGGTCACCACGGCGCCGCCGACCATAATACGGACGTTGAGGCCACGCTCATGCACCAAACGTACCGTATCTTCCATGCGCACCATCGTTGTGGTCATGAGCGCGGAAAGCCCGATGATATGGGCTTGATGTTCTTGCGCCGCATCCACAATACGCTGCGCGGGAACGTCTTTTCCAAGGTCGATGACCGTATAGCCATGATTGCGCAACATAAGACACACGATGTTTTTGCCGATGTCATGGATGTCTCCTTCCACGGTGGCCATGACCACGACACCTTTGGTGGCGCGGGCATCCTGGGCGAGCAAGTGCCGAATGGCGGCAAAGCCCGTTTGCATGGTCTCCGCGGACTGGAGCAATTGTGGCAGGAAATATTCCTTGCGCTCGTACTTCTCTCCCACCCGCATGATGGCGGGGATCATCTCGTCGTGCACCAGGGCAAAGGGATCAGCGCCTTCGTCGATGCGGGAAAGCAAAAGCGAAGCGATACGCTCGCTTTTCCCCTGCACAATGGCCTGGCCCACAGGGGTCAACCCGTCGCTAGCATCGCTTTTCAGGGCGACTTCCGGGGCAGCGGCAGCCGCTCCGCTTCCAGGCTGCCAAGCGGCGTAGCGCTCGATGAAGCGGCCTGCTTGCGCGTCGCGGCCCAAGAGCACCTCTGCGGCGGACAAGGCCTCCTGCAAACGGACGCTTCCCGGATTGGCGATACACGAAGCAAGCCCCGCCCCCAACGCCATGGTGAGAAACGTGGCATTGACCAGCTCCCGGGCCGGGAGCCCAAAGGAGATATTGGAAAGGCCCAAGGTGCACGGCAGGCCCAAGCGCCGGCAATGGGCAATGACCTCCAGACAGGCCCGGGCGGCCTGTGGTTTGGAAGATACCGTAAGCGCCAGGGCGTCCACGAGGATAAGATGGCGCGGGAGTCCCAGGGCCATGGCCTTTTCCAGCAAGGTGTCGATGATGGCGATGCGGTCCGCCGCCTCCACGGGCAGTTTTTTGGCCTGCAGCGGCAAGAGGATGCACGGCGCGCCATAGTCACGACACAGGGGGGCCAGGAGTTCCATGCGCCCGGGCTCGCCGCTGATGGAATTGATGAGCGGTGCAGCGGGATAGCTCTCCAGTCCTCGGCGCAGGGCTTCGGCATTGCTGGAGTCGAGGCACAGCGGCGTGGGCAAGCGACGCGACACCGCCTCCACCACTGCAGGCAGCATCCACTCCTCGTCCACCATGGGCGCCCCTACGTTGATATCGAGGATATCCGCCCCCTGGGCCACCTGCTCTTCCGCCAGGGCCACGGCGCGGCCTACGGCGCCACTTTGCAGGTCCGCCGTAAGATCCGCCTTGCCCGTTGGATTGATGCGCTCACCGATGATGCGGCAGGGGCTTTCCAGGTCCACCACCACGGCCTCGGCCCGTGAGGTCACGGCAAGACGGGGCCGCACTCTGGGCCGAGACGCCGCGCGCCCGGCAAGTGCGCGGGCAAGAGATTGGATATGCGCCGGGGTCGTGCCACAGCAGCCGCCCAAGACAAGGACGCCTTCCTCCACCAAGGGCGCCAGGGCATCGGCAAAAGGGCCGGGGGCCAACCGAAACACTGTGGCGCCGTCCACCAGCTCGGGCAAGCCCGCATTGGGCTCGATGAGTACCGGCATGGCCGCCACCTGCAAAAGGCGCCGGGCGACAGCCACCAGGGCTTCGGGGCCGGCGCTGCAATTGGACCCCAGCAGATCCACGCCCATGGCGTTCATGGTGTGGGCAAAGACCTCCGGAGTGGTGCCGGTCAGACTCACCCCGTCTTCAAAGGTCATGGACACGCCTACCGGCAGATCCGTGACTTCCCGCGCAGCCACCACCACCGCCCGGGCCTCGGCCAAATCGAACTGCGTCTCCGCCAGGATGAGGTCCACCCCACCGTCCACAAGCCCCTGGATCTGCTCACGCAATGCGGCAACCACCTCCCGAAAGGGTGTAGGGCCCAGCGGCGCGATCATGGTCCCGGTGGGGCCGACACTGCCAGCCACGAACACCCCGTCCCCCACAGTAGCGCGGGCCATGGCCGCCAGGCGCGCGTTGGCCTCGCGGACCGAAACCCCCGCGGGCAGCTTGAATTTGCTCGCGCCAAAGGTATTGGTGGTCACCACCTCCGCCCCGCTGGCCGCGTATTCCCGATGGATGGCCTGCACCGCATCCGGGTGGGCAAGGCCAAAGATCTCGGGAGACTCCCCGGGGCGCAAGCCTCTGGCCTGGAGCAGGCTGCCCATGCCTCCATCGAAGACAATGGGACGAGAGGCATCAAGTCGTTTACGAAAGGCGTGCATGCCAAACCTCGCACACAAATGTGAAAAAAAGACATCTCCGAAAAAAGCGGCACAAGGCTAGGGAAAAACGCATCAAAACACAAACACCAAACACACCCGCCCCCGGCAGAGGGCATTTCGGGCCTTGCCATTTGCCGCGCTCTTGCGGATGATTGGCTTTTGCCGCGCACCCCAACCCGACCCACTCCGTGGACCATCATGAGCACACAGGTCACCGAGCCCGAAATCATCGAAGTCGCCGACCCGGAAATCCTCGAGGACTCCTTGGTGGAAGAATCCATCGAAGACATCGAACCCACCAAGGACGAGACGGATACCCCCGCCCGGGGAGAATTGGCGCTGATCCCTTCAAGCGCCCTGGTGCCCCGGGATCGTGCCCTCGATCCTCTGGCGCTCTACCTGCAAGAAATCAAAAAATTCCAGCCACTCACTCCGGAAGAGGAGTTCGAGCTCGCCCGGCGTTATCGCGATGAACACGACGAAAAAGCCGCCTTCACGCTCATCACCGCCAATCTCCGGCTGGTGGTGCGTATTGCCATGGACTTTCAGCGCCGCTGGATGAAAAATGTCCTCGACCTCATCCAGGAAGGCAATATCGGGCTCATCAAGGCCGTGCAAAAATTCGACCCCGACAAGGGCATCAAGTTTTCCTACTACGCTGCATTCTGGATCAAGGCGTACATTCTCAAGTTCATCATGGATAATTGGCGCATGGTCAAAATCGGCACCACCCAGGCCCAGCGCAAATTGTTCTATAATTTGAGCAGAGAGCGGCAGCGCCTCCAATCCCTCGGCTACGAGCCCGACACCAGTACCATGGCCAAAAACCTCCAGGTTTCGGAAACGGACATCGTGGAAATGGGCCAACGACTCGGGCAAAACGACCTTTCCCTGGACATGCAGGTAGGAGAGGACTCCGACTACACTCCGCTGGACTTCATCCCCGCCTTGGAAGCCCACGTGGAAGACCGCATGGCCAGCGAAGAAATGAGCGAATTGTTGCTTGAGAACATCGAAGTCCTCAAAGCAGAGCTCAACGACAAAGAGCGGGACATCCTCGAATCACGACTGCTCGCAGAAACGCCGGTGACCCTTCGGGAAATCGGTGAAAAATATGGAATCACCCGTGAACGGGTGCGGCAAATCGAGGCCCGTTTGCTGCAAAAGATCAAAGAACGCATGCAGCAGACCATCCACGATTTTTCCGAAGAGTGGATCCATGAATCGCGATGACATCTTAATCCGTCTCAAAAACGAGAGTGCCGCCCTTCTGCCCGAGAGCACCCCGACATTTTACCGGGACTTTGAAGCAGAACTGGCCTGGGCGCGGGAGACGTTTTTCACCCATCCTCTGGCGCTGCGCTGCCAGGACGATGTGCTGCCGTTCCTCAACGACCGCTACGGCCACGGCACCACCCACGCCAAAAAAGTGGCCATCGAGGCCGGGGCCATTGCCTTGGCCGAAGGGTTGCCGCTCGGCATCATGGAGGCCAGACATCTGGGGTTACTCGCCATTTTGGCAGGGCTCCTTCACGATGTCTGCCGCCTGGAGGGGGACCACGCCCACCGTGGGGCGGATCTCGCCCTGATAATCCTGCGCGACTACCCCCTCACCGATGAGCACCGCACCATGGTGGCCGAGGCCATCCGCTGCCACGAAGCCTTCCGCGACATTCCCCTGCCCCTGGACGAAGCAGCACGCATCGTTGCCGGGGCCCTCTATGACGCGGACAAGTTCCGCTGGGGGCCGGACAACTTCGTCACCACCTTGTGGGAAATCTGTAACTACCAAGAGTGGGACATCTGCCAGATTGCGGACCGCTTTCCCGCAGGACTCCAGGTGATCGAGTCCATCCGCGACACCTTCCGCACCCCCACCGGACAGGCGTACGGTCCGGAGTTCATCGACCTGGGCCTGGCCATGGGCAAGCACCTGTATCAAAAAATCCAACAATATTGTGGAAGAGCATCGTGAATCTCCGTTCGTCTCTGCCTGCCCTTGTGATGACACTTCTGGCGGCCAATGCCTGCAGCCCCCGCGCGTCACTGCCGTCGCTGCCTACCGCCCCCATGTCCACCGAGGCACAGGCCATCTACCGCACCCTCTTGGTGGACCAATTGGTGCAAGACGGCCAACCGGAGAAGGCCATGGAGGTCCTGCAGGAACTCATCGCCACCCACCCTGCAGAAGAACTCTATCTGGAGCTCGCTTCCCTCGCCTGGCGCCTCAACCGCTTCCCCGAGGCACTGGCCACCTTGGCCGATGCGGTCAAACGTTATCCCCAGAGCCGCAACGTCCGCATCATGCAAGCCCGCGCCCTAGCCACCCGCGGCCGACATGAGGACGCGGCCCTCACCCTGACCGAATATCTCGCCTTCCATCCTGACGACAGCGAAATACGAACCCAGGCAGCGGCGCACTTTCTCGATGCCGGTCAGCCCCGCAAGACGATCGAAACCCTCGCCCCGATTCCCCGGGACAAACGCGACGCCCGCTATTATTTTCTCCAGGGCAAGGCCCTTATCCGCCAAGGACAACTCACCCAAGGCATTGCTCAGCTGGAAGAGGCCGCAGGGCTCAACCCGGATGCGGAAGAAGTCTGGATCGAAATGGCCCTTGCCTACGAGCGCCAGGGGAACCTCAAAGAGGCCGAACGCATCTTGAGTGAGCTCGTGCGCCTCGGCAAGGGAGGCGAGGCGCTGGCCATGCACCTTCTGGAGCTCAACGTGCGGCTCAAAAATCCGGACAAGGGGCTGGCGGTCTTTCTCGAGACCATGCCTTCCCAGGAGACTGTCCTTGATGGGGTGCACTTTCTCATCGACCAAGGCCTGTTCGACCACGCCGCCACCCTGCTCGAATCCATCACCTCGCAAGGGGAACCTTCCCCTGAAGTCCGCCTCACCTGGGGCTTCTTGGAGGCCAAGCGCCGCAACCACGCCCATGCCTTGGAAATTCTCGCCCCCATCCCGGAAGACGGCCCCCTGGGCGTGCGTACGGTCTCGCTGCGCCTGCTCATCCTTCAGGACATGGGCAAGATGGACGAAGCCGAGGCCCAAGCCCGCGAAGCCGTACGCCGCTTTCCCCAAGAACCCAGCCTGCGGGTCATCCTGGCGGATATCCTGGAAGACGCCCAAAAAGGGGATGAAGCGGAAGGCGTCTTGCGCCGTGGCCTCGAACAAGCGCCCGACTCTTCCCAGCTCCTTTACCGCCTGGGCATGCTGCTCGAAGAGCACGGCCGCAAGGCCGAGGCCATGGAAACCATGGAGCGCCTCATCGCCGCCCATCCCGATCATGCCGACGGCCTCAACTATGTGGGCTATACCCTGGCCGAGGAAGGCCGCGACCTGGAACGGGCGGAAAGGCTCATCCGCTCCGCCCTGGCGCAGGAACCCAACAACGGCTATTTTCTGGATTCCCTCGCCTGGGTGCTGTTCCGCCAAGGCCGCTTCAAACTCGCCTGGGTGGAGATCCAGCGGGCAGTGGCCGTGGTGGACGATCCCATCATCTGGGAACACTACGGTGATATCGCCGCACAGCTGGGCCTGAAATCCCAGGCACGCCGGGGCTACAGCCAAGCGCTGCGCCTCCAGTCCAAAAATGCGGAAGCCGTCCATGCCAAGCTGCGCGCCCTTGGCGGAGGCCCCCGATGAGATGGGCGGTCTTTGTCGTATGTCTGCTGGTGGGCTGTGCGCCCCGGCTGACCCCGCAAGACCACGAAGCGGCGACGCGTCTTTGGCTGCGTCTCCACCCGCCGACGGCGGTCTCCTTTTCCGCCCACCTCTCCGTGCATGTGAACACCTCCACCACTGCGGGCCGAGTATTGGTGGAGCTGACCGGAGATCCTCAAGAGCGTCTGCTGCTCACCATCAGCTCCTCTGTGGGCTCGGTCTTGGCATTGGTGGAAGAAACACCGAGCCAAGTGCAGGTGTACGTTCCGGAGCGCAACGTGCTCTACATATCCCATGACCCGCGCGCAGTGCTCCCTGCCCAAGGCCTGCCCTTGCCCCTGACCCTTGCTCAGCTTGCCCGGCTCCTCCAGGGCGATTGGGGGGCGGTGCTCCCGGAGACTTTTTTGCGCGCGCAACACCGCGACGGGGGGATGGAATTCATCCTGGGCTCGGGACCCTTCCAGCGTCTGCGCATGGCACCCGACGGCTCGCAGGTGTACGCCGAAGGTCACGACGGGTTGACGCTGGAGGCCGAGGCATTGGATCCGCACGCACCGCGCTTCACCCGCTTGACCTTTACTTCCCCAGAGGGAAGCGCCATCATCCGCGTCAAAGACCTCACGCCCCATACGCCGTTGCCTGCTCCACTGACCATCCCGGCCTCGGCGCGGCGGGAACCTCTACCTTCTTAAGGAGATACCATGAACGACATCCTCACCACCATCGTCAAAGGGCTGCGCCTCCTTTGGGCGCAGACCCACTGGACCATCATCGCCTGGATGCGTCAGCGGGAAATCGTAGGGTTGCGTAACCGCCTGCACGATGAATACCTGCAGGTGGGAAAAACTGCGCACAACGCCTGGAAGACCGGCTCCAGCCTGGATATCAGTTCCGGCGAGGTTGCCCTGGCCCTGCGGCAGGTGGATTTTCTGCTGGACGAAATCCGCCATCTGGAAGACGCGCTTGCCGAGGAAAAACAGCGCTTCTTCCAGGAAAAAGGCTTGAATGTGCCGCCGCAAAGCGAGTAACCCCATGAATATCGTTCTTGGTTCCGATCATGCGGGCTTTGCCCTCAAAAACCTGCTCAAGGCCCATATGCAGTCTTTGGGACACCACGTGGACGATGTGGGTACCCACAGCCAGACCAGCTGCGACTACCCAGACATCGCCGCGGCTGTGGCCAAAAAAGTGCAGGCCGGCGATAGCCTCGGGATTCTAGTATGCGGCTCCGGAGTTGGCATGTCCATGGCCGCCAACCGCTTCCCCGGCGTGCGGGCCGCCCTGTGCACCAACGAATACCTGGCGCGCATGAGCCGCCTACACAACAACGCCAATGTGCTCTGTCTGGGCGAGCGGATCATCGGTCCGGATCTGGCCAAAGCCATCGCCGAGGTCTTCGTGTCCACCGCCTTCGAGGGCGGCCGGCATCTGCGCCGGGTGGAAGCCATTGAGCAACTCAGTACAACCCTTTAACCTTATTTGGTTTCCCTCATGACCACTTCTTCTTCTGCCCTGGATCTTCGTTGTGTGTCCGTCCTCAAAGGTTTGGTGCTCGATACCGTCCACCGGGCAAAATCCGGACATCCGGGCGGCGCTCTCTCGTCAGCGGACTTTGCCTACGTCCTCTTCCAGCGTTTCTTGAACTTCGATCCGGACGACGCCACCTGGTGGAACCGAGATCGCTTCGTGCTCTCCGCTGGCCACGAGTCCGCCTTGCTCTATAGTCTGCTCACCCTCGCCGGCTTCCTTTCCGTGGAGGACCTCAAAGCGTTCCGGCAATGGCAAAGCCGCACCCCGGGACATCCAGAGCACGGGCTCACCCCCGGCGTCGAGGCCACCACCGGCCCCCTGGGCCAAGGTCTTGCCATGGCGGTGGGCATGGCCGCCGCCGAGGCCATGGTGCGCCACCACACCCACCCCGATTTCACCAACCATTGGACGTACGCGCTCGCCTCTGACGGCGACCTGCAAGAACCCGTGGCCTTGGGCGCGGCTGCGGTGGCGGGACGTTTGGGTCTGGGGCGTCTCATCGTGTTCTACGACAGCAACAAGATCCAACTCGCCGGTCCCACCGATCGGGCCGACATCACGGACTATGCCGCCGTCTTCCGCGCCATGGGCTGGCACGTGCAGGACATCGACGGGCACGACCATGCGGCCATCGCTGCGGCCATCACAGCGGCCCAAGCCGAAACCACCCGGCCCTCACTCATCATCGGCCACACCACCATGGCCAAGGGATGCGCCACCATGGAAGGCAGCGCCGATACCCACGGCGCCCCCTTGCCGGAAGACGAACTGCGCCGCACCAAGACCTGCCTGGGGCTGCCTGAAGAGTCCCCCTTCTTCCTCCCCGAGGACGTCACCACGCACTTCCGCTCCCGATATCCAGAACTCCGCGCCCTACGCGCTGCCTGGAACGCCCGCCGCGACGCCCTCCTGACCGACTCCACGATCGCTGCGCGCCTGCGCGAGGTGCAAACCCCGGTATGGGAGCGTCGTTTGACGTGGCCCGACTTCGAGGCCTCCAGCTCGGTAGCGACACGCAAGGCCTTTGGCGCCTGCCTCATGGCCCTTGCCGAGCAGCTTCCTCTGCTCGTCGGCGGGTCGGCGGACCTCGACCCTTCCAACCAAACCGCCAAATTCCGGGATACCTACGGCGTCTTCCACGCCCAAGACAATCCAGGAGGCCGCAACATCTGCTTCGGCGTGCGCGAATTCCCCATGGCCGCCATGCTCAACGGCATGGCCCTCCATGGCGGGGTCGTCCCCTTTGGCGCCACCTTCCTGGTGTTCTCGGATTACGAACGTAATGCCATCCGCATGTCCGCCCTCCAGGAACTGCCCGTGCTCCATGTCTTCACCCACGACTCGTTCTTCGTAGGCGAAGACGGGCCCACCCACCAGCCGGTGGAACACCTCTGGTCGCTGCGCCTGATCCCCAACCTGCTCGTCTTCCGGCCTGCCGACGCCCGGGAGACCGCGGCCTGTATGGCTGTCGCCCTGCGGCAAAAATCCCGGCCATCGGTCTTCGCCTTCACCCGCCAGGGGCTGCCGGTGCTGGACCGCATCCCGCAGGAGGAATTGGAGGCGCACGTGGCGCGCGGCGGCTACATCCTGGTGGAGCCCCAAGACCGACCTGTGGAAGTCATCGTCATCGCCACGGGCTCCGAGGTGTCCCTGGCCGTGGAAGCGGCGGGGCGCGTGCCGGAAATCGGGGTGCGCGTCGTGTCCATGCCCTGCGTGGAGCTCTTCGAGGAGCAGCCTGAAGATTACCGCCGCATGGTGCTGCCGGAGGCCGTCACCCGCCGCGTCGCCGTGGAGGCAGGATGTACCGCCCCGTGGTTCAGGTACGTCGGGCCGCGGGGCCGTGTCCTGGGGCTGGACCATTTCGGCGCCTCGGCCCCGGCCAAGGTCATCCAAGAACATTACGGCTTTACCCCGGAAAATCTCGCCCGCATCATTGCCGAAACCCGCTAGGAGGGACCCCTATGGAAGCCCCGCAACACAATCTCGCCCTGGATCTGGTGCGCGTCACTGAGGCTGCGGCCCTGGCCGCAGGCCGATGGCTTGGCAAAGGCGCCAAGGAAGAAGGCGACCGCGCCGCCGTGGACGCCATGCGCCTGTGCTTCAGCTCCCTCGATATCGCCGGCCGCATCATCATTGGCGAAGGGGAAAAAGACAAAGCCCCCATGCTCTACAACGGCGAGCTGGTGGGCACTGGCCGCGGCCCCGCGGTGGACATCGCCGTGGACCCCGTGGAAGGCACCAACCTCCTGGCCTACGGCAGGCCCAACGCCATCGCCGTGGTGGGAGCGGCGCCTTCGGGCAGCATGTATAACCCCGGGCCCAGCTACTACATGCAAAAACTCGTGGTGCCGGCCGAAGCCAAGGGTATGGTAGACTTGGATGCGCCTGTGGCCCACAACCTCGCCCAAGTGGCCAAGGCCTTGGAGAAGAAGGTGGAAGACCTGGTGGTCTTCGTCCTCGACAAGCCACGGCACAAACAGCTCATCGAAGAAATCCGCCGCGCCGGCGCCCGCATCCAGCTGCACACGGACGGCGATGTGGCTGGCGCCCTCATGGCCGTGGACCCATTGGCCAACGTAGACGTCATGATGGGCACCGGCGGCACCCCTGAAGGAGTGCTCGCGGCCTGCGCCATCAAGGCCCTCGGCGGCGAGATCGTCGGCCGCCTGGATCCGCAATCGGAAATGGAACGACGCCGCATCCTGGAGTACGACGTGGACATCACGCAGATCCTCACCACCGACACCCTGGTGCAGAGCGAAGATGTCTTTTTCGCCGCCACCGGCATCTCCGGCGGCACCTTTCTGGCCGGAGTGAGCTACACCGGCCGCGGCGCCACCACGCATTCCTTGGTGCTGCGCGGCAAGACCGGCACCATCCGTCGCATCAGCTCCACCCATCAATGGGACAAGCTCATGCGCTTTTCTTCCATCCAATACTGAAAGGAGGATTCATGGACGCAACTGCCTTCACTCTCTTCAGCGGCGGCGCCCCAGGAACCGAAGCGGAATTCGGCCGTCAGGCCGAGGCATATGGCGTGCAGGAAGTGACCTACACCTTCGATGGCCACAAGATCGAGCGCTCCCGGGGGCTGCGCTTCCTGACCCCCGAAGAGCTCATGCGCAAGGACGTGAGCCTTTCGTACGTCTCCAAACTCCTGGGACGCACCTTCACCAACGCCCCGCTCATGCGCAAAATCCTGCAGACCATCATGTACCAGATCGATTCCGGTCACGAAGTGTTCGTGGTGGGCACCATCATGCCCGACGGCACGGTGCGCGGCGGCACCGGCTGGGGCACCGAGTTTGCCAAGATCTGCAACAAACCCATCTTTACCTTCGACCAGGCCAAGAACGCCTGGTTCCGTTGGAACGGCGAGGTCTGGGAAGACGGCGGTCTTCCCCGCATCACCGCCCAGCACTTCTGCGGCACGGGGACCAGGTTTCTGGAAGACTCCGGTCGCAAGGCCATTGCCGACCTCTTTGCCCGCAGCTTCCGCGCCTAGGGAAAAGGCCGCCCCAAGGCGGCCTTACTTTTTGAGATACCGCGCCACAGCCTGCGCCGCGGCAAGGCCGTCCAGGGCAGCGGATACGATACCGCCGGCATACCCCGCGCCTTCCCCGCAAGGAAAAAGCCCTGGGGCCGCCGGATGCATTTGGGTGGCCGCGTCCCGGGGGATGCGCACCGGAGAGCTGGTGCGGGACTCCACAGCCAGGATCTTGGCCTCGCTGGAAGCAAACCCCGGAAAGCGGCGCTCCCAGGCCCGCAGGGCCTCACGCAGCGCCGCGGTGACAAAGGGCGGAAGGAGTTCGTGAAGCGGCGCGGCAAAGCATCCTGGCACATACGACGTGCGGCCGGGATGCGCGCCCGTCACGCCGCGCAGGAAATCCGGCACCCGCTGCGCCGGAGCCTTGAGCGTACCGTCACCTGCGGCAAACATGGCCTGTTCTACCTCGGCCTGAAAACGCAGCATGGCCAAGGGATCGGCATCCACTCCGGGCACGTCCGTAAACCGCACCTCCGCCACGATACCCGCATTGGCAAAGGGAGCACTGCGGGCGGCAAGGCTCATGCCATTGAGAACGAGCTCCCCCGGCGCAGTGGCGGCAGGCACGATGAATCCCCCAGGGCACATGCAAAAGGAAAACACCCCACGCTCCTTGGCCTGATGGGTGAGGCGGTAGCTGGCTGGGGGAAGCCCCGGATGTCTGGGAGAAGCTCCATAAAACATCCGGTCCACCAAGGTTTGCGGGTGCTCGATGCGCACCCCCAGGGCAAAGGGTTTGGGCTCCACGGCAATGCCGTGAGCATGCAGAAAGGCGAATACGTCCCGGGCAGAGTGGCCCGGCGCAAGGACCACGCCGCCCCCTTCCAGGGTACTTCCATCGGCAAGCCGCACCCCGCAGACCGCATCACCGCGCCGCACCAGCCCAGTGACATGCGCACCAAAATGCACTTCCCCGCCCAAGGCGCAAATGGCTTCACGCACGGCGGCCACGATGCGCGGAAGCACATTGGAGCCCAAATGGGGATGGGCATCCACCAGAATGTCCGGAGAGGCACCGAATTCCACAAGCAGGCGCAGCACCCGACGGGGATCCCCACGCTTGCTCACCCGCGTGTAGAGCTTGCCATCGGAGTAGGCACCGGCCCCGCCCTCGCCAAAACAGTAGTTGGAATGGGGGTCCACTCTTCCTTGGGTGTACAGCGGCTTGAGGTCGCGGCGCCGACTGCGTACGTCCCGGCCGCGCTCGAGCACGATGGGACGAAACCCGGCCTCCAGCAGCCCCAAAGCGGCAAAATATCCGCCCGGTCCGGCGCCGACGATGAGCACCGGCGCACCAGTGGGAGGCTTGGGCGCAAAGGCGCGCGACGGCTCCACCACCGGCAGGTCTCCCACCTGCACGCGCAGCACGTAGCGCGGCCGGCGGCCTCGGCAATCCAGGGAGCGGCGCACGACCTGCACCGGGGTCGATACCGCCACTCCGGCCGCCTCACAGGCCAAAGCCTGAATACGCGAGAAATCTCCCAATTCTTCTGGAGTGATGCGAATTTCCACGATGGGCATAGCACGTCCTCTTTGGGTAGCAACGCCACAATAAAAAAGGCCTGTCCCGAGAGGAGGGCAGGCCTATGATCACGCGTTCCTGCGGCCTTTAGTCGGTTGGAGCCGTGGCCGCCTTGTTCACGGCCATGGAAAGCCGCGAAATCTTGCGTGCAGCGGTACGCCAATGGAGCACTTTCTTGCTCGCCGCGCGGTCCAACACCGAGGTGGCGGTCCGCAGCAGGGTCTGGGCAGCGTCCAGATCCCCGGCCTCCACGGCCTTGCGGACTGCCTTGATGGCATTCTTCACCCGGGTTTTTACCATGCGGTTGCGTTCATTGCGCTTGAGGCTTTGACGATGCCGCTTGAGAGCTGATTTGTGATTCGCCAAGGTCATTCTCCTTGCTGGATGGAAGTTCCGTCAGCTGGATGTCTCTGCAGCGGCGTTCGTTACCGATTCCCATCGCCGCTTGTCAAGCGAGTATGCGGCATGATTGTACCAGCTGAACGCCAAAAAAGAACTCCATGCGCCAGCCATACCGTCTGAAGTTCTTCGTGCCGTCCCTGCCTCGGCCCTTGCCTGCGCTCTCGGTATCATCTTCCGCATGTGAAGACAAGGGGGCCCACCGTTTTTGCCGCGCCGCGGTGCAAGCGTGGTCGTCTCATGCCTTCTGCTCCCCGTTTTCTCCGCTTTGCACCTGCCAGAGCCCGGCATACACTCCGCCCATATCCACCAATTGTTGATGGGTGCCGCGCTCCACGATGATGCCATCCACCAGAACCACGATCTCATCGCAAAAGCGCACGGTGGAGAGCCGGTGGGCGATGACCAAGGTCATGCGTCCGGGGTGCAAGTGGCGAAGGTTCTCCTGGATGATGGCCTCGGTGCGGGTATCCACGCTGGCAGTGGCTTCATCGAGGATGAGGAGCTCCGGATCCCGCAGCAGGGCCCGGGCCAGGGAGATGCGCTGGCGCTGGCCGCCGGAAAGGCGCACGCCGCGATCCCCCACCAGGGTGGCATAGCCTTGCGGCAAACGCAGGATGAACTCCTCCGCCCCGGCCAAGCGTGCGGCCTCGCACAGGGCGGCCTCGTCTGCATGGGGAGAGCCCAACAGGATATTTTCCGCCACCGTGCCGTGAAAGAGGTAGGCCTCCTGGGATACGTAGCCAATACGGCTGCGCCAGGACGCCAAGGCCACCTGCTGCAGGGGCCGGCCATCCACCAGGATCTGGCCGGCATCGGGGTCAAAATAGCGAAGCAGCAGCTTGGCCAGCGAGCTCTTGCCTGCGCCGGTATGCCCGACCACCCCCACCACCGCGCCGCGGGAAAGGCGCAAATGGATATGACAGAGCACCTGCCCCCGCCCTGGATAGCCAAAACACACATCCTGCAGTTCCACGCAACGCACCGGGCCTGAGAG
>DPEO01000110.1 GCA_003530935.1 Desulfomicrobiaceae bacterium
TCTGGTGAGCAAACCCGGACATATCGCCTCCGGATCCATCCTCTTTGAAGGCCAAGACCTGGTAGCCCTCTCTCCGGAAGCGATGCGCCAAATCCGCGGCAACCGCATCGCCATGATCTTTCAGGATCCCATGATGACCCTGAATCCAGTGCTGACCATCGGCACCCAGATGGTGGAGACCCTTCAGGCCCACTTCCCCATGAGCACGGCCGAAGCCGAGGCCTTGGCCCTGGAAAAACTGCGCCAGGTGGCCATCCCCTCGCCGGAAAAGCGCCTGCGCCAATACCCGCATGAGTTTTCCGGCGGCATGCGCCAGCGCATCGTCATCGCCATCGCCCTGCTCACCTCTCCGTCGCTCATCATCGCCGACGAGCCGACCACCGCCCTGGATGTCACCATCCAGGCGGACATCATGGAGCTTTTGCTGCACCTGTGCGAAACAGAGCACATGGGGCTTCTGCTCATCACCCATGACCTGGCCGTGGTCTCCCAGGTCACCCAAAAAATTGCCGTCATGTACGCCGGAGCCATCGTGGAGATGGGCCCCACCGAAAACATCGTCCGCGCCCCCAAGCATCCCTACACCCAAGGACTCCTCGCCGCCCTGCCCCAAAACGCCGCGCGCCGCGGTCGGCTCAACCAGATTCCCGGAACAATGCCCACGCTCTCTCGCATTCCTTCAGGGTGCTCCTTCCACAACCGCTGTCCCAAGGCCGCGGATATCTGCCGCACGACTCCCCCCCACGTGCACCCTCTTGCCGACGGCACGGCAGTGGCCTGCCATCTCGTGGACTAAAAGGAGCACTGCCATGAAGACACCTGTACTGGTAGAACTCCATAACGTGGTCAAACACTTCGATATTTCCGGCGGCTTTCTGGACCGCATCTCCTGGCGGAACGGCAAACTCACCCAACGCCGCACCATCGTCCATGCGGTCAACAATGTCTCCTTCTCCATCCATGAAGGGGAAACCGTCAGCGTGGTGGGAGAATCCGGATGCGGCAAATCGACCTTGGCCCGCACCGTCATGCGCCTCTATCCGCCCAATTCCGGCGAAATCCGCTACCGGGGCGAACGCATCGACAATCTCTCCCGAAACCGCATGCGGCCGTACCGCACCAAGATGCAGATGGTCTTCCAGGACCCGTACGCCTCCCTCAACCCGCGCATGCGCATCCGCGACACCATCACCGAGCCCATCCTCTTCCACAACCCGCATCTGTCCGCGCACGAGGCCGCACAGCGGGCGGCAGAAGTCATGGAACAGGTAGGCGTCAACCCCGACTGGGGGGACCGCTTTCCGCACGAATTTTCCGGCGGCCAGCGCCAGCGGGTCTCCATTGCCCGAGCCTTGGCCGTGGACCCGGAGTTCATCGTCGCCGATGAACCCATCGCGGCTCTGGATGTGTCCATTCAGGCGCAGATCCTCAATCTGCTCATGGACCTCCAGGAACAACGCGGCCTGACCTACCTCTTCATCAGCCACGACCTCTCGGTGGTGCGCCATATCTCCAACCGCGTGGCAGTGATGTACCTGGGATGTCTCTGCGAGCTGGCGGACGCCGAAGAAATCTTCCAGGCCCCACGCCACCCGTACACCCAGGCCCTCATCTCCGCCATTCCCAAGATCGGCGCCACAGGCTTTTCCCATGTAAAACTCACCGGCGACGTGCCCACGCCCATCCACCTGCCTTCCGGCTGCGTGTTCCACGGCCGCTGCCCCCACGCCCGGGAGCGCTGCCGCCAGGACATCCCCCGGCTCCACGCCCTGCCCTCCGGCACGCACGTGGCCTGCCACGGGGTGGAGGAGGGGTGGATATAAGTCCTGGACGGCCACGTCTCTCTCGGCTAGAAAATTTTGCGGAGGAACGCCGGACCCAGTATCCGCCCAGTGCCATGATTCTTCGAAAATCCGCTGAACTTTTCAAGCCAACGGGGCCCTTCCGCAAGTGGAGGGCCCCTTTTTTTTCGTCCTAGCCCAGCGAGGTCCCCATGCAATGGCCCCATAAAGACTTACTCGACGTCTCTCAGCTCACCACCGAGGAAGCGCTCTTTCTCTTGCGTACGGCCGAACGCTTTGCCGAGATCAACACCCGCCCCGTCAAGAAGGCGCCCATTCTCAAAGGCAAAAGCGTCGTCCTCTTCTTCGCCGAGCCCTCCACCCGCACCAAGGTCTCCTTTGACGTTGCGGTCAAGCGCCTGTCCGCTGACAGCTTCAGCATCAGCGCCTCCACCAGCTCTCTGCAAAAAGGCGAAAGCCTCAAGGACACGGCCCTCACTCTGGAGGCCATGCGGCCGGACGCCATCGTCATCCGGCACCGGGCAAGCGGCGCGGCCCAGTACCTGGCCGAGCGACTGCGCTGCGCGGTCATCAACGCCGGCGACGGCCAGCACGCCCACCCCACCCAGGCGCTGCTCGACACCTTCACCCTGAGCCAGGCCTGGCAGGGGGCGTTCGCCGGCAAGGTCGTCTGCATCCTCGGCGATATCGCCCATAGCCGGGTGGCGCGCTCCGGCGTGGACCTCCTCTCCCGCCTGGGCGTGCGTGTCCGCCTCTGCGGGCCCCGCACCCTGCTACCCCCAGGGGTGGCCAGCTGGCCCGCCCAGGTGTACACCGACCCTGGCGCGGCAGTGGCCGGGGCGGACGCCATCATGTGTCTGCGCCTCCAATTGGAACGCCAGCAGGCAGGGCTTCTCCCGAACCTTGCCGAATATGCCCGACGCTTTGGTCTGTCGCGTGCGCTGCTCGCCAAGGCGGCCCCGGGGGCCGTGGTCCTGCACCCCGGTCCCATGAACCGGGGAGTGGAAATCGCCGATTCTGTGGCCGATGGCCCTGCCAGCCGCGTCCTCGGTCAAGTGACCGCGGGAGTGGCCGTGCGCATGGCCGTGCTCCACTTGCTTCTTACCCGCAAAGCCTAAAGGAGAATTCCATGCTCACCTGGATCATCCGCCATGCCCGTCTGGGCGATGCGATCATAGATCTTGCCGTCCAGGCAGACCGCATCGCCGCCATCGCCCCGGCAGAAAGTCTCCAGGCCGAGGATGCGCGCGTCCTGGAGGCGCACGGCGCGCGGCTGCTGCCGAGCCTCATCGACGCCCACGTCCACCTGCGGGAGCCTGGATTCGAATACAAAGAAGACATCGCCTCGGGCCTTGCCGCTGCCTTGGCGGGCGGCTTCGGCCAGGTGATGGCCATGGCCAACACGAACCCGGTCAACGATTCGGCCACGGTGACCACCTTCATGCTGGAGCGGGCCCGTGTGAGCCACCCCCACGGCCCCTGGCTTCGGCCCATCGGCGCCCTGACCAAGGGCCTGGCCGGCCAAGAGCTGGCGCCTGCCGGCGAACTGGCGGAGGCAGGATGCGTGGCCCTCTCCAACGACGGAAAACCCGTGGCCTCCACGGAGATCCTGCGCCGGGCCATGGAGTACGCCGCCGACCTTGGACTTATGGTCATCGACCACTGCGAAGACCCCGCGCTGGGCGCTGGCGGCGGCATGAACGAAGGCGCGCTCTCCGGCCGCCTGGGGATCAAAGGCATCCCGGACGTCAGCGAGGCCATCCAGGTGGCGCGGGATGTCCTCTTGGCGAGCTATCTCGACATCCCCATCCACCTGGCCCACATCAGCTGCCGCGCCTCGGTGGAGATCATTGCCCAAGCCAAGGCCAAAGGGGTGCCGGTCACGGCCGAGACCTGTCCCCACTACCTGGTGTGGGACGAGACCATGGTGGAGGGGTACCGCACCGCCGCCAAGGTGAACCCGCCGCTGCGCACCGCCGACGATGTCCTGGCCCTGCGCGAGGCCGTGCGCACCGGAGTCATCGACATCCTGGCCACGGACCACGCCCCGCACGCGGCCCACGAAAAAGACGTCCCCTTCGATGAGGCGCCCTTCGGCATCAGCGGCCTGGACACGGCCCTGGCGCTCACCACCCTTTTGGTGCGCGAGCACGCGCTTTCCTGGAGCGACGCCGTGCGTCTCTGGGCCGAGGCTCCGGCGCGCATCTTCCGCCTGCCGGAAGCACGCATCGAGGAAGGCGCTCCCGCCAATTTCCTCCTTCTGGCGGAAGACGCCTCCTGGACCGTGTCCCGACAAACCATGCTCTCCAAGAGCACCAATACCCCGGCCCTAGGCATGGAACTCCCTGGCCGGGTCGTCGCCCACTTCCTCGGCGGCCAACTCTTGTTCCACCGCACGCCATGGCCCGCATCCTGATCGTCGATGATGATCTCAGCCTGCGGGAGGTGCTGGAAATCGCCCTCTCCCGCGCCCGCCACCAGGTGCGCCTGGCCGCGGACATTGCCTCGGCCTGGAAGACCCTGGAGCGGGAGAGTGTGGACCTCGCCCTGGTGGATCTGCGCCTGGGGACGGAAAGCGGCCTGGAGCTCTTGCGGCGCATGCACGAGGCCGGCCTGCCCACGCCGACGGTCATGATCACCGCCTATGCGGACACCAAAAGCGCCATGGAAGCCATCCGCCTCGGCGCCCGGGATTACATCCCCAAACCCTTCGAGCTGGACGAACTCCTGCTTCTCGTGGAACGCACCCTGGAAAGCGCCCGCCTGGAGATGGAAAACGCCCTGCTCAAAGGGGAGCTCCACGACCGCTACGGCACGGTCATCGCCCACTCCCCGGCCATGGGCCACGTGCTGCGCCTTGCCGAACGCATCGCGCCCACGCCCATTTCCGTGCTCATCACCGGCGAATCCGGCACGGGCAAGGAGCTCATCGCCCGCACCATCCACCGCCAAAGCCCCCGGGGGGGCGGGCCGTTTCTGGCCATCAACTGCGGCGGCCTCCCGGAGCACCTGGTGGAGAGCGAACTCTTCGGCTTCCGCAAAGGGGCCTTTACCGGCGCCGATCGCTCCAAAAAAGGCCTGGTGGAAATGGCAAACGGCGGCACCCTGTTTCTCGACGAAGTGGCGGAACTCACGCCAGCCATCCAAGTCAAACTCTTGCGGTTTCTCCAAGAACGCCGTTTCCTCCCCTTGGGATCCACGGAAGAGTGCAGCGCCGACGTGCGCATCATCGCCGCAACCAACCGTCCGGTGGAGGAGGAAGTGGCCCAGGGGACCCTGCGCGAAGACCTCTACTACCGCTTGAGCGGCATGCGGGTGCATCTCCCGCCGCTGCGGGAGCGCCAAGAAGACATCCTTCCCCTGGCCGAGCACTTCCTGCGCCGGGCCTGCGCCGAACAAAAACGCTCCATCGAGGCCTTTTCCGAAAGCGCCCGCGCCAAACTCCTCTCCTACACCTACCCCGGCAACGTGCGCGAGCTGGAAAACATCGTCGAGCGCGCCGTGGCGCTGGAGACCGGACGAGTCATCCACCCAGAATCTCTTATTATTTACGAGACCTGCCCCCATCGTGCCCACGATCCGGAACTCTCCCGCCTGTGGAACGGCCAGATCAACCTCGATCAATACCTCCTGGAGCACGAGCGCTCGATCCTCCACGAAGCCCTTGCCAAGACCGGCGGTCACAAAGGCAAGGCCGCGGAACTCTTAGGAATCAGTTTTCGGCAGCTGCGCTACCGCTTGACCAAGACCACAGAAAAAGACGAAGATTCTTTCTCCGGCCCGTAAGCCGGGACTTCGTTCGCCCATAAGGAGCCTTCCCATGCCCCAACCCATCCGAGACGCTGCATCGCTGTGCAAAACCATCATGCGCAACGGCTACGACGCCTACGTCATTGGCGCCGCCCTGCATGAGCGCCTCCTTGCCCACTCCAAAGACGCCACCGTGGATATCTGCACGGATTTGGACATAGACGGCCTGCGCGGCCTCTTTCCCGAAATCAAAGCCGCCGACGGCCCCATGTTCGCCACGCTCACCCAGGGAGAATCCATCTTCCACTTCTATGCCGCCGACGTCCTCGACGCCTCGCATCCCGAGGTCTGCGTGGCGCAGCTCACCCCGCGCATGATCCTCGCCCTGCAGGAATGCGAAGAATTCCCCCTTTCCGTGGCCTGCCCCTACATCCCGCAACCCCGAGACACCTACGACGGCTTCGAACCTCTGGATCGCGGAGTGGTGCAACTCAAGGGCATCCCGGACGAAACCCTCAAGCACGACTACTCGCGCGCCATCCGCGCCCTGCGCTTTGCCGCCAACTACCACCTGCCCATCGAGGACAACACCTGGATGGCCTTGGTGCGCGCCTCCCGCCGCGTGCTCGACTACGTCTCGGTCACGGACATCATGGACGAATGGCGCAAGGTGGAGGCGGAAAACATGTGGCGCTTCGTCCAGCTGCTTTTCGACACCATGATCCTCCACGGCCTGGTGCCCGAGCTCGCCGCCTTGTCGCGCATTTTCGAAACCAACGACGAAGACCGCACGTCCGTGTGGCAGCATACGGTGGCGGTCATGCGCCACTATCCCGAGGAACTCCCCTACGACTGGTACGGCACATTGGCGTGCCTCTTCCACGACTGCGGCAAGCTCTACACCGGCGAACGCGTGGGCGAGCGCATCACCTTCTACCAACACCATCGGGTGGGGGCCAAAGTCGCCCGCAAGATCCTCAAACGGCTGCGGTTCAACACCGACGAGGTGGACCTCATCTGCCACTTGGTGCGGCACCACATGCATTTTCATTTCATGCTCACCGACAAAGGCATCCGCCGCTTCAAGGCCCTGGACGAGTACCCGCGGCTCATCGAGATCGCCCGCGCCAACATCAAGGCCCGCGACGGCGCCTACACCGAATTCAATCACAATATGAAGATGCTCGACCGGGCCGATATCCGTGAAGAGCTGCTGGAACCGCTGCTCAACGGCAAGCAGATCATGGATATCGCCGGCATCAAGCCCGGCCCCGCGGTGGGGCTCATCCGCGACAGCCTGCTCCAGGCGCAAATCTCCGGCGATGTCACCACCGTGGACGAGGCGGTGCAATTCGTCCTGCGCTACAAGGAGCACAACCGCCTGTAGTGGCCATGGACACCCCGAATCTCCTGGGCTTCACTCTCCCCGAACTGGAGGACTTCGTTGGCGAACGCGGGCATCCTCCGTTTCGGGCACGGCAGCTGTGGCAATGGCTGTGGCGCCGCGGCCAGCTGGACTTTGCGGCCATGACCAACTTGGCCAAGGCCCTGCGCGCCGAACTCAGCGCCACGGCGAGCGCACGTTTGCCGCACATCGCCCAAGTCCAGCGAAGCCAGGACGGCACGGTCAAATTTCTCCTCACCCTGGAAGACGGGGCCCAAGTGGAAACCGTGCTCATCCCCGATGACGACCGTTTCACCCAATGCCTGTCCTGCCAAGTGGGCTGCCCCATGGCCTGCACTTTCTGCGCCACCGGGACCATGGGGCTTCGGCGCAACCTGACCGGCGGCGAGATCGCCGCCCAGGTGCTTGCCGCCCGCCTCTGGGCAGAGGAAAACGTCCCGCAAAAGCCCATCACCAACCTCGTGTTCATGGGTATGGGGGAACCCTTTCTCAATTGGCCCAACGTGCGCCGCGCCCTCCACATCCTGACGCATCCCGAGGGGCTGAACTTCTCCCGCCGCCGCGTGACCCTTTCCACCTGCGGTATCCCCGGCACGCTGGAGCTTCTCGCCGAAGAAGACCTCGCCCTGCCGGCCATCTCGCTCCATGCCCCCACCCAAGAACTGCGGGCGCGCATCATGCCCAAAGCCGCGCACTGGGAGATCACCGAGCTCGTGGCGGCGCTTCGCCGCTACCCCCTGCGCCCCCGGGAGCGCATCACCATCGAGTATCTGCTCCTTGGCGGGGTCAACGACACTCTTGCCCACGCCCGGGATTTGGTGCGGCTGCTGTCCCACCTCAAATGCAAGATCAATCTCATCGCCTACAATCCCACGCCCGGCGCGGTCTACCAGGCCCCCGCCCCCGACGCGGTCCTCGCCTTTGAAGACCTCTTGCGGCGCAAAGGCTTCACCGTGACGCTGCGCAAAAGCAAAGGCCAAGACATCGCCGCGGCCTGCGGACAACTCGCCACTCAAGGAACAGCCCATGCACAAACCTGATTTTGCCAAGTGTGGCGGCCTCGTGCCGGCCATCGCTCAAGACGTCCATACCGGCGAAGTCCTCATGCTCGCCTACATGAACGAGGCCGCCTGGGAAGCCACCCTCGCCACCGGACAGGCCCACTACTACAGCCGCAGCCGCCAGACGCTCTGGCATAAGGGCGGCACTTCCGGACACGTGCAAAAGGTCCACGCCATCCGCCTGGACTGCGATGCCGATACCGTTTTGCTCGTGGTGGAACAGGTGGGCGGCGCCGCCTGCCATACCGGCCACCGCAGCTGTTTCTATACCGAGCGCCTGCCCGATGGCTCGTGGCGTGCGTGCTCTCCTGTCATCTTCGATCCCAAGGAGGTATACAAATAATGGACGAACCCCGCTTGCGTCTGGGAATCCCCAAGGGTTCCCTGGAAGAGGCCACCGTCAAACTCTTTGCCAAGGCCGGATGGAAAATCACCTCCCACCACCGCAACTACTTTCCGGAAGTGGATGACCCTGAACTCTCCCTGGCCCTATGCCGGGCCCAGGAAATGGCCCGCTACGTGGAGTCCGGAGTGCTGGACGCCGGGCTCACCGGCAAGGACTGGATCCTGGAAAACGAGTCCGACGTCGTGGTGGTGGCGGACCTCATCTACTCCAAGGCCAGCAACCGGCCCGCGCGCTGGGTGCTCGCCGTGGCCGGCGACGCCCCCTACCGCCGCCCGGAAGACCTGGCCGGCAAAAAGATCGCCACGGAATTCGTAGGCTTTACCCGCCGCTACTTTGCCGAGGCCGGCATCCCGGTGGAAGTGGAATATTCCTGGGGCGCCACCGAGGCCAAGGTGGTGGAGGGACTCGCCGACGCCATCGTGGAGATCACCGAGACCGGCACCACCATCAAGGCCCATGGGCTGCGCATCATCGCCGAACTCCTGCAGACCAACACCCAGCTCATCGCCAACAAGAAGGCCTGGGAAGACCCCTGGAAGCGCCGCAAGATCGAGATCCTCAACACCTTGCTCCAGGGCGCCCTGAAGGCCGAAACCATGGTGGCCTTGAAGATGAACGCGCCCGCGGACAAAGTGGATGCCATCATGGGGGTTTTGCCGAGCATGAACGCGCCCACGGTGGCCCACCTCTACCAGTCCGATTGGCTGTCCGTGGAGACGGTGGTGGAGCGCCGCCAGGTGCGCGACCTCATCCCCAAGCTCCTTGCCGCCGGGGCCCAGGACATCATCGAGTATGCGCTGAACAAAGTCATCTAGCCGCTGGGAGGGGATTCCCTCCCAGCCCTGGAGGAACCCATGCCCGCCGTCTGCTCTCGCATCCTCCTCATCGCCCTGCTCATGCTTGCGAGCTGCGCCCATATGGGCAGCGGATCCAAGGAAGTGTCCTTACGGCTGGACCTCGCGGAGGCGTACATCGCCAACCGCAAGCCCCAACTGGCCATGCAGGAACTCGTGGCCATTGCGGACCGGGCCGAAGGCCTCAAGCGCTACCACTTCGACCTGGGGCTCGCCTACTTTGCCCTGGACCAGGTGGACGACGCCCGCAAGGCCTTTGCCCGCACCGTGGAAATCGACCCGGAATACGGCGAAGGCTGGAACAACCTCGGCCGCGTCCTCGAAGCACAAGGCAAATGGGAGGAGGCCAAGGCGGCCTACGAAAAGGCCATCGCCATCCTCACCTACGCCACCCCGGAGCTGGCGGCCACCAACCTCGCCCGGCTGCTGCTACGCCACGGCCAAGCCGACCAAGCCGAAGCCATGGCCCGGCTCGCCATCCGCCGCAACTGGCTCTATACGCCCGCCTATCTCCTCCTGGCGCAAATCCAGGAAGGCAAGGGAGACCTCGCCGCCGCTCAGGCCACCCTGGAGGAAGGACTCGCCGCCAACCTCAATGCCGTGGCCCTCAAACTCGCCCTTGGGGAAAACATCCTCCGCCAAGGCAAGACCGCCGAGGCCAAGGCCCAGTTTCATGCCATCGTCAAAGACCATCCCGGCACCCCAGAGGCCAAAGTGGCCCAGGATTACCTGGACATCCTCCCCGAGGGCAAATAGCCCCCGCATCCTGGGCATCAACCCCTGGATCCACGACTTTGCCGCCTACGGCCTGTGGTCGCGACCGGCAGGGCTGCTCGCCGCCCTCTCCATGCTCTCCCAATGCGGCTGTTCGGTGGCTCTCATGGACACCTTGGAGCGCACCTGGGCTGACATCCCCTGGCCCCGCCCCCGACCTGATGGTCGTGGCCCTTATCCCAAGACGGAGATCCCCAAGCCTGCGGTCCTCGCCCAGGTCCCCCGGCGGTTTTGCCGCTACGGCCACGATCCGGCGCGGGTGGAAGCGGCCCTGGCCGCCCTCTCCCCGCCTCCGGACCTGGTGCTCGTCACCTCCATCATGACCTATTGGTATCCGGGTGTGGACGAAGCAGTGCGCCTGTGCCGACGCCTTTGGCCCCGGGTGCCGGTGGTGGTGGGCGGCGTCTATGCCACCCTCTGCCCGGAACACGCCCGGCGCCTGGAGGCGGATCACTGCATCTGCGGCCCCCTGGAAACTCCGGAGAATTGGGCCGCCTTGTGGCGGCTTTTGGGGGCTTCCGCCCCGAGTCTCCCGGACCATGCCGGCCTGCGCCTTGCCCACGAGCTCTACGCGGCCCCGGATTTCGGTGTGCTCCTCGGCTCCCGCGGCTGTCCCTTTGCCTGCGCCTACTGCGCAAGCCGACTGCTTTCCCCGGGATTTTGCCAGGCGCCGGCACGTCTCGTCCTCGAGCGCCTTAGGAGCCTACACGCCCAAGGGGTCCGCCATGTGGCCTTCTACGACGACGCCCTGCTCGTGGCCCCGGAAACCTGGCTCTGGTCGGCGCTTGCCTGGTGCGCCGAACACCACATGACCCTGCATACCCCCAACGCCGTGCACGTCCGCGCCCTGACCCCTGACGTCTGTCGGCGCCTGTGGCGCGGCGGAGTGCGCACCCTGCGCCTGGGCCTGGAGACTCTGGACTTCAACCACCGCCTTGACGCCAAACTCACCCTTGAGGAATGGGAACAGGCAGTGGCCGCCCTGCACGCGGCCGGGTTTGGGGCAGAGCACGTACGCGCCTACGTGCTCTTTGGCCTGCCGGACGAAGACGACGACGCCACCGCGGCCACCATCGCCGAAGCAGGCCGCTTGGGCATCCCCGTGGAACTTGCGTTCTACTCCCCCATCCCGGGGACGCCGCTCTTTGCCCGAGCGGAGCGCGTCTCGCCCTGGCCCCTGGCCGAAGAACCCCTCACCCACAACAACTCCCTCTGGCCCTGTCGGCCCGGGGGGTTTTCCTGGGCCGAAGCCGCCCGCTGGAAAACCCTCGTGCGCCAAGTCCAACGCAACCCCAACCCCCAATGAGGAAGCCATGACTTTTTCCGATCTCTGCGACGCCCCGAGCGGCACCCCGGTAGTCCTGCAAGGCAATATCGCCTTCGCCCTGGGGTGCGTGCGTGCCGGCATCCATGCCGCCGACGGCTACCCCGGCACCCCGAGCACCGAAGTCATCGACCGGGGGCTCTCCCAGGTACAGGACCGCATGATCGTCGGCTGGTCCGTCAACGAGGCCGTGGCCGTGGCCGTAGGCTTTGGCCACACCCTGGCGGGCAACGACTGCGTAGTGACCATGAAGATCCCCGGCCTCTTCCAGGCCGCGGACGTCATCACCAGCAGCGCCTTCTACTGCGCGCCGCGCGGCGCCCTCATCTATTACATCGCCTCGGACTACACCCCGAGCTCCACGCAACACCTCCTCGACCCCAAGGCGCTGCTGCGCAGCTGCGGCATTCCCATCCTCGAACCGCGCACCCACCAGGAGCTCCACGAGTCCGCCGGACTCGCCGCGGACATCAGCCGCCGCTTCCATACGCCGGTGGCCATTCTGGCGAGCGGCACCCTGTGCCATTGTGAAGGCTTGGTGCGCCTCATGCCCACCGCCACCCGGCCCAAGACGGAACTCAGCGAAGGCTTTGCGCCCTTCGTCACCCTGCCGGCCAAGGCCCGCGTGGCCTACGACCGGATCCTGGCCGAACGCCTGCCCGCCCTGGAGGCCGCGGCCGAGGAAATCCTGCCTCCTGTGCGCCTTGCCGGGGACCGGCCTGTCGGCGTCATCACCCACGGGGTGAACCTCCTCCACGTGCAGGAGGCCTGCCAGCACCTCGGCATCCAGCCCCATGTGCTCGCCCTCGGCCTCACCAACCCCCTGCCCTGGAAGAGCATCGAAACCTTCGTTGCCCAGGTGAAGGGCCCCATCCACGTCATGGAAGACGGGCAGCGCTACCTGGAGGAGCTCCTGCAAAGCCGCGGCATCGCCGTATCCGGCAAAACGCCCACGGATCCCACCACCGAATGGAGCCCGGCCACGGTGGCCGCCCGGCTGGGGGTGGATCTTCCCCGCGCCGGCGTGTCCATTGCGCCGGTCCCCCGGCCGCCGCTCATCTGCCCAGGCTGCCCGTACCGCCTCTTTGGGCTCATCGTGGGCAAGATGCGGCGCAAAGGGAAGCTCGACGCCGTGTTCGGCGACATCGGCTGCAACACCCTGCTCCACTTCCTCGGCGCCATGGACACGGTCCTGGCCATGGGCGCAAGCGAGGGCAAACGCACAGGGTACGTACTCGCCAAACCCGAGGCCGCGGGCCGCTGCCTCTCCGTCCTGGGCGACAGCACCGAGTGCCACAGCGGTATGGATGCCACCCGCAACGCCCTGTTCCGCCACGTCCCCGGCGTCAAAGTCATCCTCGACAACAGCTGGACCGCCATGACCGGCGGTCAGCCCGCGCCCACCTCACCCGTGAATCTGGCCGGACAATCCAATGTCTTCGATCTGGAAGCGAGTCTGCGCGGCCACGGCGCCACGGTGCACACCGTGGACGCCTACGACAAGAAAGGCATCGAAAAAGCGCTCCAAGACGCACTGCAAGGGGCTGCCGACGGCGGCTTCCACGTACTGGTGGTGCGCGGCATGTGTATCCGCAAGGTCCCCAAAAACCGCATGCAGACCCGCGTCACCGTGGATGCAAAAACCTGCGTGCGCTGCGGCCTGTGCCAGATCTGCCCGGGACTCACTGCCGACGCCGAGGGGCTGCCGCAGGTGACCCCGCAATGCTCGGGCTGTGCCGGCAACGTGCCGGCCTGCGCGCAGATGTGTCCTACCGGCGCACTCTCCGCCCACACCCCCGAGGCGTGCGGGCGCACCGGTTGCGTGGAGATCCCCGAAGCCCCGGCCGCCCGGGAGCTTTCCCCCTATACGCCGCTGCCCGAGCGCCTGTCCGTGGCCGTGCGCGGGGTGGGCGGCCAAGGGAATCTCTTCTTCGGCCGGGTCCTCACCCAGCTGGCCTTCCTTCTGGGCTACGAAGGCGCCAACATCGTCAAGGGCGAGACCCACGGCATGGCGCAGATGGGCGGGCCGGTCATCAGCACCTTTGCCTGCGGCACCACCTGGAGTCCCGCCCCCTTGCCCGGCACGGTGCACTGCCTGGTGGCCATGGAACAGGCCGAAGTGCTGCGCCCCGGTTTCGTGGATCTCCTCACCCCGGGCGGCACCATCCTCATCGCCCCCACGACTATCCTGCCCGGAGGCATGCAGCCTGAGGACTATCCCTCGCGGGAACGCATCGAGACCGCACTTTCGGCCTTTACCGTACGCTGGGTGGACGTCCAGGCCGAGGCCCTGCGCCTGGGCGACGTGAGCGGCCGCTCGGCCAACGTGGTCATGCTCGGCGTGCTCTCCACGCTTGCGCCGTGGAATAGCTTCCCGGTGGACTACTGGCTGGAGGCCCTGCGCCGCGTGGCCCCCAAGCCAGAGGTCTGGCAGATGAACCACACCGCCTTCCAGGCCGGCCGCAGTCTGTAACCAGACACGCTGTGGGCAGCATGCGGCCCGGCCTCCGCGCGAGGTTGGGCCGCGCTTGGAAAGCCCTTGAGGCCACGACAAAAACGATGCCCCCTGGAGCAGCACTCCAGGGGACACGATTGTTCGGTGGAGCCAGGAATGGGACTTGAACCCACGGCCTGCTGATTACGAATCAGCTGCTCTACCAACTGAGCTATCCTGGCGGAAGAGAAGCCGCTCTTATGCGCAGAACCCCAAGCCGTCAAGAGCCATTCTGAAGACGCGCGCGCAGGGCGCAAAACGCCGGCACATCGTCCAAAAGCAGGTCCACCAGGAACGGATCGAACTGGCGGCCGCGCTGCGCGGCCAAATACTCCAGCGTCTGCGCCAATGACCAGGCGGGTTTGTACACCCGCGGGCTGAGCAAGGCGTCGAAGACATCCGCCAAGGCCGTGAGCCGGCCGAAGATGTGGATGGACTCTCCCGCCAGTCCTTGGGGGTAGCCGCTTCCATCCCAACGTTCGTGGTGTTCCAAGGCGATGATGGACGCCGCCCGCAAAAGGCGGCGCGAGGACTTGGCCAAAATGGCATGACCGATGGAGGTATGGCCTTGGATGACGGCAAACTCCTCCGGCGACAGGCGGCCGGGCTTGAGCAGGATGGCATCGGGGATGCCGATCTTGCCCACGTCGTGGAGCGGAGTCGCCCGGCGCACCAAGTCCACCACCTCTTCGCCAAGACCGGCCTTGGCCGCCAAAAGCGCCGCGCATTCCGCCACCGAACGCACATGATAGGCGGTTTCTTTGGAACGGGTTTCCACCACATCCCCCAGGGTGGCGATGATCTCCCCCTGGGTTTCGGTGACTTCCCGGTGCAAAAACACGTTGTCCAAGGCCAGGGCAAGCTGCAAGGCAAGGGTGTCCAAAACCTGACGCACCACCGGGGACACGGGCGCGGAGAACTCCGCCACCACGGCCACGCCCCCGTCCACAAATCGGGCCACGAACCACGCCTCTTCCACCGCAAAGGCGCCCGCGCACGCCGCCAGACGGGTGCTGGCCTGCTCGAGCCACGGCCCGGTCACCCCGTTGCTTGCCACGATGGGCTCCACCCCATGGGCGCCCACACGCCCTACCATGGCGCACACCCGGCACGCCGCGGCCTCAGCCACACTCTGCACCGTATCCAAGGCCGCGGCAGCAAATTGGGCCTCGGTGCGCAGGGCGAGCATACGGCTTGTGCCCAAGGCCAAAGCGGCCATGCCGTCCCGGGCCAACGCCAGAGTCTGCATCTGCTCGTAGGCGCGCAAGGCCGCGGTGAGCGAGGTCATGAGCTTGAGCTCGCTGAGCTCCGCTTTTTGCTTGTAGTCGTTGATATCGTAGTCGAGGACCACGGAACGCTCCGGGGCCCGTCCAGGCTGCCCGGTCCGCAGGATGATGCGCACTTGAGAGTTGCCCAGCTCGTCGCGCACGTAGCGCACCAGATCGAGTCCGGCCTGCTCGGTCTCCATGACCACGTCCAAAAAAATGACCGCAATGTCCGGATGCTGGGCGAGCAGGCCCCGGGCTGCGGCCGCACTTTGGGCATGGAGAAACAAGAGCCCCCGTCCCTGAAATCGGTATCCGTGCAAGGCAAGCTCGGTAATGCGATGCACGAATTCGTCGTCATCCACCACCAGGACCTTCCACGGCGGCCCCTGAGGCCCATCGTCCTCCGGCCCTTCGGCGGCGAATATCAGTGGTTCTTCATCGGCATGCATACCCGGCTTTCCCCCTCGACCATTCAAACTGTGTCACACCGATACACCGAAGCCCGCCCATCGTCCAGGACGGGGCATCAGGCGAAACGCTCCACGTGATCGAACACCACCCCGTGCGCCTTCGCCCCGTTGACACTGTCTTCGCCCCCCAAGACGCACACACACCCCTCGGCCTGCTCCATGGCGGCAGCCAAGGACGCCAACGACTCGGACGAAACCGCCAAGACCTCGTCTCGGACCTGTTGGAGAATGGCCGTGGTCGTCCCGGAGAGGTGGCGCGAAAAGGCGGCAAAACCCTGGGCATCGGGCAGGAGACACGGATCGAGATCGCCGCTCACTCCGATGGCGGCCTGCTCCAAGGAAGCAGGATCCGCACTCCGCAAGGCGGCGGCCGCAGCGCCAAAAGCCTCAAGGGTGGAGAGGATATTGGGGTCTCGGTACGAGCCGAAATGGAGAAGCCCCGTCTGCCTTCCCAAGGAGCAAAACGCCCCATACGCCCCGCCCACAACCCGGACCCGCTCCCAGAGCCAGCCGGTGCGCAAAAGCTTGCAGCCCACCAG
>DPEO01000109.1 GCA_003530935.1 Desulfomicrobiaceae bacterium
GTGCGAGACGGAGAGGACGCCGAGCGCAAGGAAGAAGAATTCGGCGACTACCTCTTCAGCCTCGTGGAGCACGGCCGCCGCTACGGCATCAAGGCCAACGCCGCGCTACACCGGGCGGTCATCAAGTTTCTGCGGCGTTTTGCCCACATGGAAGCGCTGGCCCGGGCCCAAGGCGCACGCCTGGAAGACCTGGATCCGGCCGCCCAAGATCAACTGTGGGAGCGCGCCAAGCGCGAGTTGGGCTCGTCATAGCCCATGTGCGCCAGGATCCGGGCGAGCACGCCTGCGGCATCCGCCTGTCCGGTGTCGATGAGGACCGCGTCCGGCGCTGGCCGCAGCGGGGCAATGGCGCGATTGCGGTCCTGGTCGTCACGGATGCGGATCTGCGTGGCCAGGCGATCCAGATCCGCATCCATGCCCATGGCCTGGAGTTGCGCATAGCGCCGCCGGGCGCGCACCATGGGATCGGCGTCCAGAAAAAACTTGTGGGGCGCCTGGGGAAAGACCACCGAGCCCATATCCCGCCCTTCGGCCACCAAGCTCACATCCGCGGCAATGAGCCGCTGGCTGCGGCGCAAGAATTCGCGCACCGCAGGGATCCGCCCCATGTGCGAAGCCCAGAGCCCCACTTCCTCGCTGCGGATGGTCGCAGGCACCGGCACGCCGTTGAGCAGCAGCGTGGAGTGCTCCCCGGCACCTTCCAGCTCGAAGTCCATGCGTGACAAGGCCCGCAGCAGGTCGTCCTGAGGCAGTTCCCACGCCCCCTCTCCCAGGCTCCACGCCACGGCCCGAAACATGGCGCCGGTGTCCAGGTAGGCGATGCCCAGACGCTGGGCAAGCATGCGCGCCACCGTGGTCTTGCCTACCCCCGCCGGCCCGTCCAAGGTCACGATGAGACGACTCATGACCGGCCTCCCCAAGCGCTGCTGCCCAGCATCCCTTCGAGCCTCATGCCAGCACCTCCTCCAGATGACGGATCAAAAGACGGTTTTCCGCCGCAGTGCCCACGCTCACCCGCAGCCACTGGGGCATGCCGTAGCTGGCAAGCGGACGAATGATAATACCACGGGCAAGGAGCGCCTGGAAAACTTCATCCGCAGGCTTGGGCGGACAAAACATGAGGAAATTGGCCTGCGACGGCCGCGGCGAGCATCCCAGCCGCGAAAGCTCCTCGAAGAGATAGGCGCGGCCTTCCAGGACCACCCGCCGGGTCTCTTCCACAAAGAGCTCGTCCTCCAGGGCTGCAAGCCCGGCCTGCTCGGCGAGCACATTGACGCTGAAGGGGAGCTTGACCCGCAAGAGGAGGTCCGCCAACCTCGGCGCCATGACCCCAAAGCCCAAACGCAGCCCTGCCAGGCCGTACATCTTGGAAAAGGTGCGCAGCACCACCAGGCGCGGGTGCGCCGCCACCTGTGCAAGCACCGTGTAGTGGTCCATGGGGTCGGCAAAATCCACGTACGCCTCGTCCACCACTAACAAGGTGCGACGGGGCAGACGGCCAAGGAGGTCCAGCACGGCTGCGGCCGGAACGGCGTGGCCCGAAGGGTTGTCCGGATTGGTGAGGAACACCAGTGCAGTACGCTCCGTGGCTGCGGCCGCCAAGGCATCCAGATCGAAATCCAGACTCTCGGGCAGCGGCACCTGACGCAAAGGGATGCCCGCAAACCGGGATTGGGTCTCGTAGATGCTAAAACACGGCCGAAAGGCGAGCACGTGGTCTTCCCCGGGCCGGGGCACCACCCGGATGAGGAGGTCGATGATCTCATCCGAGCCGTTGCCGGCAACCACCATGGCCGGGTCCACCCCCACATGCCGGGCGATGGCCGCACTGAGCCGCGGGGTCCCTGCCTGGGCGTAGCGGAAGGCCAAGGGCGCGGCCCGGCGCAAACGCTCCTGCACCACCGGCGATGTCCCCAGCGGGTTTTCGTTGCTGGCCATCTTGATCACCTGGGAAAGGCCGTACTGGTCCTGAATTTCCTCGATGGAGCGGCCCGGCACGTAGGGCCGAAAGGCCTCCACTTCCGGGCGCACACAAAGTCGGTCCATGCATACTCCTTATGCGCGGCGCGCAAGCAGCGCGTCAAAATAGGCTACGGTTCGCCCAAGCCCCTCCCTGAGGTCCACGGTGGGCTGCCACCCCAAAAGCTCCCGGGCGCGGGTGATGTCCGGGCAGCGGCGCTTGGGGTCGTTTTCCGGCAGCGGCAGGTGGCGGATGCGGCTGGAAGAGCCGGTAATATCAATAATGATGCGCGCGAGCTCCCCCACCGCGATCTCTTGGGGGTTTCCGAGATTGATCGGCCCGATACACTGTGCGTCCGAATGCATCAACCGCACCAGTCCTTCCACCATATCGTCCACATAGCAGAAAGATCTCGTCTGGAGGCCGTCGCCGTAAATGGTGATGTCCTGCCCGCGCAGGGCCTGGACGATAAAGTTGGAGACCACCCGGCCGTCGTTGGGGTGCATCCGCGGCCCGTAGGTATTGAAGATGCGCGCCACCTTGATGGCAACCCCATGCTGACGATGGTAATCGAAGAACAGGGTTTCGGCGCAGCGTTTGCCTTCGTCGTAGCAGGCGCGGGGCCCGATGGGGTTCACATGCCCCATGTAATCTTCATGCTGCGGATGCACCTCGGGGTCGCCATAGACCTCCGATGTGGATGCTTGCAAAATCCGCGCGCCGGTGCGCTTCGCCAGCCCCAGCATGTTGATCACGCCATGCACGCAGGTCTTGGTGGTCTGCACAGGATCGAATTGATAATGCACTGGCGATGCGGGACATGCCAAATTGTAGATGGAATCCACCTCCACGTAGAGGGGAAACGTGATGTCATGCCGCAAGAGCTCAAAGCGCGGATGCCCGAGCATCTTGTGGAGATGATCTTTTTGGCCGGTATAGAAATTGTCGCAACACAGGACATCGGCGCCGGCTTCCAACAACCGCTCGCAGAGATGGGAGCCGATAAATCCCGCGCCCCCTGTCACCAGCACCCGGGGCCGCACCAAGTCTTGCTGTGGTCCTCGTCGCATGATGTGCTCACTCCTGGGAAGATTCTGCACACAACACGGAGGCCATCGCCTGCTCCACACCGCGGTCGTCTCCAGCAAGCAGGGTGCGCGGGTCCAGGACCACGGCGTCCTCCTCCACCCGCACCACCACCGGTACGTCCAGGCCAAGGAGCCGCTGGCGCACGGCGTCGGCACGCAGCTTTGCCGGGAGCACGCGCACCACGAAGGTGGGCAGGTCCTGTTCCGGAAAAGCGCCGCCGCCCACCCGGGACACGGACGGGGCCACGGTCACCTGCGCCCGAGCGCCCAGCCGCTGCCGCAACCGGCGGGCAAGGCGGGTCGCCTGGCGCCGCAATGTCTCTGGATCCATGAGGATACGCGCCACGGTGGGGATACGCGTTTTGGCCTTCTCCGGGTCCAGATACAGGCGCAAGGTGCCTTCCAAGGCCGCCAGGGTGAGTTTGTCGATGCGCAGCGCCCGTGTGAGCTGATTTTTGCGCAGCCGCTCCACCACCGAGGCGCGGCCCACGATGATACCCGCCTGGGGGCCGCCCAAAAGCTTGTCCCCGCTCATGGTGACCACGTCCACCCCCGCGGCCACCACCTGACGAACGGTAGGCTCCTGGCCGAGACCTATGGCGCTGAAGTCCATGAGATTGCCGCTTCCCAAATCTTCCACCACCGGCAGGCCGTGCGCCCGCCCCAAGGCCACCAACTCCTCGGCCGGCACTTCCTGCACGAAGCCCACCATACGGTAGTTGGACGTGTGCACCTTCATGATGGCTGCGGTATCCGGGCCGATGGCTTCCACGTAATCGCGCACATGGGTGCGGTTGGTGGCCCCCACTTCCCGCAGGATGGCGCCGCTTTTTTTCATCACCTCCGGGATGCGGAACGAGCCGCCGATCTCCACCAATTGCCCGCGGGAGACGATGACTTCCCGCCCCTTGGCCAGGGTGTCGAGCACCAGAAGCACCGCGGCGGCGTTGTTGTTGACCACCATGGCGGCCTCGGCCCCGGTGAGCCGGCACAACAGCTCTTCCACATGGACGTAGCGGCTGCCGCGCTGGCCGGTGGCGAGATCGAACTCCAGGTTGGAATACGCCTGAGCGGCCTGCACCACCGCCTGCACCGCCTCGGCGGCCAATACCGAGCGCCCCAAATTGGTGTGCACCACCACCCCCGTGGCGTTGATCACCCGCCGCAGTTTGGGGCGGGCCGCCTGGATCACGAAGGCGCGCACCCGCGGAAGCAGACGCTCCAAGGCCAAATCCGCGGGCGAGGCCACGGCCCCCTGGCGGATCTCTTCGCGCACCAGATCCAAAAAGCGGCCGACGGCCTCGCGCACCAGGGCGCGCGGCGAGTCCGCCAGCGCCGCCTCGGCCTCCAAGGCATTCAAAATGCGGTCCACCGCCGGAATCGACCGAAAAAACGCCCCAAGTTCGCTCATAATTCCCCATCCTCCCATGCTCGCACCGGCAGGATCCCACGGCTGGCAAAGTACGCGCCCACCAGATAGAGCGAGCCAAACACCAAGGCGCTTGCTCCCGCAACCTGGCGTACGGCCTCGGCTACGCTTGCCACCGGCTGACCGTCCACCATCCGCGCCAGATCCGCCGCCGGCCACGCCCGCTCCACACCGCGGAGCTCCGGCACCAGCATCCGGCGGCACCGCGCCCGTACCCGGGCAAGTGCGGCGGCGTCCAGCTCCTTGTCCCGCATGGACTGAAATATCCCCCAGGAAAACACCCGACTGCCCAAGGCCTCATCCAAGGCGAGAAGCCCCATGGTGTTGTGCGCGCCGTCCACGAGAATATTTCCGTCTTGGTGGAGCCGTCCCGGCCAGCGCGCCCCGGCCACGGCCCGGCGGCAGGCGGCTTCGTCCACAGGCCAAGCCTGCCGCCGCGCAAGGCGCATCCATCCCGCCACGGCCAAGGCGGCATTTTCCACCTGAAAGGACGCCTGCCCCGGAAGCCACGAGGCGTCCACCACAGGCCCATCCGGCACCGCCACCGCGCCCTGACACGGGGTGGTCAGCACCCACACCGGCCAGGGACTTTGGGCGGCTTTGGCCTGCACCACCTCCAGCACCTGCGGCGCCTGGGGGGCGGCAATGGCCGGGCACCGCCCCACAGCTCCGGCCTTGTCGCGGGCGATGTGGACCAGGGTGGGGCCGAGCACGCGTTGGTGGTCCAGCCCCACCGGGGTGAGCAGGACCACGGACGGCGCAAACACACACGTGGCGTCATAGGTGCCGCCAAGGCCGGCCTCCAGCACCATGACATCCACCTCCAGGCGACGGAAACTCCACACCGCCATGAGGGTCACGAGTTCAAAATACGTGAGTCCCAAATCCGCGCAGGACTCAAGAACGGCCCGGGCCGCCTCCACCCACATACCCTTGGGGAGCATGCGGCCATCCACCAGAATGCGCTCACGCACGTCCACCAGATGCGGGGAGACATAGAGCCCCACCCTCCGGCCGTGGGCCATGGCCAGGGCGGCGCAGTAGTTGGCCGTGGACCCCTTGCCGTTGGTGCCCACCACATGAATCACCGGCGCGGTCTGCCCCAGCCGCAAACGCGCCACCGCCGTCTCCATGCGGCCCAGGCCCAGATCCATGTGGAACATGCCCAATTGATCCAGGATTTCCAGAACATCGACAAAGGTGTCCGGCAAACGCATGGCCGCTGCCATACGGGCAACGCCCGCTGCCGGCAACATCCACGAGGCAGGATTCCGGACGAAGGAAAGAAAAAATGACCCGAAAGCGGGTTTTCGGCCCACAAGGGCGTTGACAACCGCCGGTCTCCTTCCGTAGAGGCGGGCTCTCACGTCGCGTGGGGATGTAGCTCAGCTGGGAGAGCGCCGCGTTCGCAATGCGGAGGTCAGGGGTTCGATCCCCCTCATCTCCACCACCCACGACCACCAGGCCCGTATGCATGCGGGCCTTTTTTTGTGCCCCCGCGGCCTACCCTGGATCAGCACCGCCCTCTTCTCGTAAACCGAAAGCGCCCGTGACCCACCCCGCCGCGCCGAAGAAGGCCACGGCCCGCACGGGAGCACCGTCGCCGCCGCGCACAGGCAGGGGAAAACACGCGAACACCGCCCCTTCTTGCGGCAGCAGATGCAAGTCCGTCAGGTTTTCTACGATCACCATGCCGCCTTCGAGCAGCACGCGGTGCACGGGATAGGATCCATCCGCTCCGCCGTCCATGGGATCCACGGAAGGGGCGTCCACCCCGACACCCCCAAGCCCCTGGGCGGCCAGCCAGGCCGCAGCCTCCAGATCCAGCACGGGGAAACCCTGAAAATAGGCATCACGTCCCCAGTACCGACTCCAGCCCGTGTGGAGAAGGACAAAACGGCTGCCCAGGATAGCCTGGCGGGAGGGCTCCAGATCCCCAAGGCCGATGGTGCGGCCGACGCAACCCGTGGCGTCCACCACCGCAGCCCTGCCCAGAAACCGCGCCACGGGGAAATCATCCAGTGTCTTGCCGCCCGCCAGCAGGTGGGCAGGCACGTCCACATGGGTGCCGGTGTGTGTGGTCAGGGTCAGGATCCGCTCCGCAAAACCGTGTTCCGCAACGGCGCTCGCCAGCCGCACGGACGGCGGTTGCGTCCCCGGGTACACCGGCATACCTTCTTCGATGGGGTGCGAGAGATCGACGATGCGCATTGGCAATCCTTGTATTCGGCCTCCTCGGCCGGAGAGCGTTTCTTGAGACCATCGGCTCCACTGGCCAGAAAGGTATCTCTCCATTGGGAGATCTTGGCCGCCGTGACTCCGAGTTCGCGACTGAGCGCCCCAATGTCCCCACCACGCAGCAGCCGAAGGACGGCCTCAGTCTTGTGCTGTGCCCAGAATCGCTTGGGAGCTGCCTTCGTCTCCCCGGCGGAAGGAGGCCGTAGGCCGACTGGAACCGGGGAGACGGCCAATATGCCCTTGTCGATTTCTTTGCTCATGAATCACCTCATGGAGGCTCTCTCTCTCATCCCAATTCGGTGTCCAAGAAAACCCTATACCAGAGGAGCCCTGCAGAAGGCCGCCGGTGAGGAACTGGCCGAGAAAGCCAAACAGGAAGCGGTCGAAGCCGCCAAAAAGGAATGGAAGAAAGTTTAACGGCCCGCATAACCGGCTGGCAATGGAGCGCAGCGGAATTGCCAGTCCGAGTTGATGCGGTTGTTATCTGATCTTGTTTTAATCAGCCTGGTGAGCAGTTAAGAACATCGCCTTTTCTAACGCTGCAAAAAACTGTTGGTATGGCTCCGGATCTGTAACCGGCTGTACGTTATACTGTGCATTAGCACGGACAAGGAGCTGAGTTGTCCCTCGCGGACGAACTGTTACCGTCATGCGAAGTGCATAACCCTTTAATTTTGTGGCACTAACGGTTCCTAGGGTTGCATCTGCCTTGTCGAGCACAAATCCCAAATCCTGCAGTGTTGCCATTACAGTCCTTAATGTCTTTTCCTTATCTGTAGTGTCAAAAGCTCGTGTCTGAATACTCCTCAGTTGAACTTGACTTGCCTCAGAATCAAGAAGTCGTTGTTGGGTTGTTGCGCAACCTGCAAGAAAGACAACTAATGCAAAAAACAAAAGTGAAAATCTTGTTTTCATATTTCTTGTCCCTCCAGAAAAATTGCTTTTGAAAGCTTATCAAAAAATTCTTGGTACACTGCGGGATCAATTATACTCTCCGACTTAGTTACTTGCCCTTGTGTATTCCAAACAATACGCTGGAAAGTAACTCTTACAGCTATATACTTTTCCTGGTCTCCTATAGGGCGAGTTACTACACTAGCCCGCATTTTTTGTTCTTTGTCGACTGGCATTGCCCCCCCGCCCAAAGCTGCAACTATAACTGCTGCGACGATTTGCCCTGCATTTTCAGCACTTCTTTGTTTAGATGCTGTTATTAAACCAAGATTTGTTTCGCTTTCATCAATATTGAACCCCATATCCTGAAGAAGCCCAGCACAAGCAGCCAGTATTTTTGCCTCATCTTTAGTTTCATACTTCCGAGTTTGCATTTGACGTTCTGCAAGAGATTCAGGGCTCAAGGTTAAAGCATCTTTTGGTATTGTTTGACACCCTGTTGTTATAAGAAAAATGCCCACAAGAAATATGGATAAAAACTTTTTCATATGCCTACCCCATTAAAATCGTGATGTATGATATGCAAAATCACGCACCTTTTTGTCATTATCGAATTTAATTATTATCGTGAGGGTTTGTTGGCTTGTAGAGGATGAACCAGCACTTCCACGGTAACCAAACAAGATCAAAGTTCCATAACCTGAACTTTCTGATTGGACTCTATCTGTAGAAATTTTATCGTAAATCCAGACTTCACGACCCTGCTCATCAGTAGTAACAATATTTGGGGAACCAAGAGCAGCCGCTACTTCTGCGCCAGACATCCCTTTCTTGATTTCTCTTTGGACTGTCCCTACTGTTAATTTATCCCCTCGTAACCCTTCCTGCGTGTCTGCCGCATGACGCGCGGCAACGCACCCTGTAAATAATGCAACGAAAGAAATAAATACGATTGTCGTCATTCCCTTTTTTAACATTCTATGCCTCCTTTGTGTTTTGAACATGTTGATTCATCTTATTTACAGATAACGCGCCGATGAGCGGCGCCG
>DPEO01000116.1 GCA_003530935.1 Desulfomicrobiaceae bacterium
CAGGTGAATTGAGTTCCGGCGTGTGCTCTTCCGTTCTATTGGCGCCGGCCCTTTTCCGGCGAGGGGATGGCCACCTGGCGCCGTTTTTCCCGGGCCCAGGCCTCGGCTTCGGCCGTGCTCATGGGGAAGTGGGCCTGAAGGGTCTCCACCATCTGGGTGCCGATGGTCAGCACTGGATTCAGGGTCATCATGGGATCCTGAAAGATCATGGCGATGCGGTTGCCGCGGATTTGGCGCATCGCTTCCGGAGAGAGGGCTACCAGGTCTTGGCCTTCAAAGAGGATGGATCCGGAGGCGATATGTCCGGGTTTGCTCACCAGATTGAGCAGGGCAAAGCCGGTGACGGACTTGCCGGCCCCGGATTCGCCCACTAAGCCCATACGCTCGCCCTTGGCGAGGTCGAAGCTGACGTGGCGCACGGCAGGAAGAGGGCCGGTGCGGAGCTTGAAATCGACGCACAGGTCACGGACTTGGAGGAGTGCCGAGGATTCGTGGTTCATGGGGGACGCAGGTTATCCTTTGTAGATCTTGGGGTTGAGGTAATCGCGCAGCCAGTCGCCCAAAAGATTGATGGCGAGGATGAGAATCACCAGGGCGATGCCTGGAAAGAGGGTGATCCACCACGAACCGCTGAAAATGTAGTCAAAGCCAGCCTTGATGAGGGAGCCCAGGCTCGGCCGGGTCACGGGCATGCCGAGGCCGATGAAGGACAAGGCCGCTTCGGACATGATGGCGTTGGCGACCTGCACGGTGGAGATCACCAAAACCGGGGTCATGGTGTTGGGTAGAATGTGGCGCCACATGATGCGGCTGGTGGACAGCCCCGCCACGCGCGCCGCCTCCACATATTCTTTCTTCTTTTCCGCAAGGACCGAGGCCCGTACGGTGCGGGCGTATTGCGGCCACTCCGCTACGCCGATGATGACGATAAGCAGGGGAATGGCCAGGCGCTCATAGGTGCCCATGCCAAAGGCGGACTGAAAGATGGCGCCGAAGAAGATGGCCACCATGTAGGTGGAGAAGGAGAGCTGGACATCCGTGAGCCGCATGAGGAAGGCGTCGAGTTTTTTTCCGAAATATCCCGAAGCCATCCCCACGAGGATCCCCAGGGCCGCCTGGAGCACCACGGCGCCGATGCCGATCATGAGCGAAACCCGCATGCCGTAGAGCATGGTGGAGAGCATGTCGCGGCCTTGGGTATCGGTGCCGAGCAGAAAGCGTGCGTCTCCGTCGGGCATCCAAATAGGGGGAATTTCGCTGTCTAAGATGTCCACGGTGGAGGGATCATAGGGGTTGTACGGCGCAATCCACGGAGCGCCCAGGCTTGCGATAAGGAGCACCAGGAGGACAACCGCGCTGGCCACGGCCAAGGGGTCCTGGAGAAAGGAATGGACGAGAAGAGATCGTCGCAGCCGTTGCCACCAGCCCATTATTTCCTCCCCGCGATACGGACCATGGGATTGACCACGCCGTAGATGAGATCCACCACCGTGTTCACCACCACGAAGACGAAGCCGACGAACACCATATAGGCGACGGTCAGTGAGGTGTCGGCGCGGTTGATGGATTCGATGAACATGGAGCCCATGCCCTGCCAATTGAACACGGTTTCCGTGAGGATGGTGAAGGCGATCATGGTGCCCAGCTGCACACCGCCCACGGTGATGACCGGAAGCAGGGTGTTCTTGAAGGCGTGCACCAAGAGGATGCGTCGTTCGCGCAAGCCTTTGGCGCGGGCGAATTTGATGTATTCAGCCTCCAGCACCTCTTTCATCTCCGCCCGGATGAGGCGGATGAAAAGCGGCAGCATGATGGAGGATAGGGCAATGCTCGGCAAGATGAGGTGGAGCAGCCCGTCCGTGGTGACCAGCCCCGACTGCCAGCCGGGAAAGATCTCCACCAGTTCTCCGCGCCCGTAAGCGGGCAGCCAGCCGAGTTGCACCGAGAAGACGTAGATGAGCAAAATGGCCGTCAAAAACACCGGAATGGAGACTCCGACGATGGACGCCCCCATGCATATCCGTGAGAGCCAACTGGTGGGTTTGACCGCGGCGTAGATGCCAATGGGCACGGAAAAGACGATGACGATGATGGACGCGACGAACACCAACTCCAAGGTGGCGGGTGCCTTGCTCAGGATGACTTCCATGGCCGGGCGCTTGAAGTAGAACGAGTTGCCCAGGTCTCCATGGACGGCGTTTTTGACGAAGCGCGCCCACTGCACCAAGAAGGGGTCGTTGAGCCCCAGTTGCTGGCGCAGGGCTTCCCGTTCGGTTTCGGAGACCGAAATGCCCGTGAGCTCACGAATGGGGTCCCCTACGGACTGTTTGATGCTGAAGCCCAAGATGCTGATGACCAGCATCACGAGCATTGCTTGAACAATACGGCGGATGGCGAAAGCAAACATAGTGGTGGTATGGAGGGCCTGGGCGCAACACCCCAGGCCCCGAGTGTCGCAAAGTTGGGGTTATTCCATGATGAGGTCCCCAAAATAGGGGAAGTTCATCACGTTGACGATCTTGTCGGCGTTTTTGAGCTTGGGCGAGCAGGCCCAGGAGAGCATCTGCCAATGCAGCGGGATGAAGGCCGCGTCGTTGTAGAGGATGGTTTCCACTTCCTGGAGCATCTTGGCGCGCTTTTCCAGGTCGGTTTCCTTGTTGGCGGCCATGGTCAGCTCATCCACTTTGGGGTTGCAGTAGTTGGCGGAATTGTACTGGCCTTTGCCGGTTTCCTTGTTGGGACACATGTTGAGGTACTCGAAGAAGTTGGCGGAGTCTTCCGTGTCCGAGTGCCAACCGATCATCTGGATGTCCGCCACCTGGGCATCGAACTGGTCCCAATACTGGGCCTTGGGCATGGTCTTGAGCTCCACTTTGATGCCGATTTTGGCGAGCATCCCCACGACGGCCTCGGCGATCTTCTCGTCGTTCACGTAGCGGTTGTTGGGAGCGATCATGGAGACCGTGAAGCCCTTCTCATACCCAGCTTCCTTCATGAGGGCCTTGGCTTTTTCCAGATCGTAGCGCGGGGTGAGGGCCGGGTTGTGGCCGGCATAGCCTTCTGGCGAGTTCTGGCCTGCGGCCTTGGCGCGGCCTTTCATGATCCGTTTGACGATACCCTCGTTGTTGATGGCCAGGTTGAGGGCGGTGCGCACCCGCACATCCTGGAACTCCGGCCGGCGTTTCATATTGGCCTGCAGGGTGATGACGCGCGTGCCGTCCATGGTAATGAGTTTGGCGTCTTTGGCGTTGTCGATGCGGTCGTAGTCCTGGGGCGGCACCGGGGAGATGAAATCCACATCTCCTGCCAAGAGCGCGGCCACGCGGGTGGCGTCTTCCGGGATGGGGGTCAGAATGATTTCGTCGATGTTGCCGCTGTTTTTGTCCCAGTAGTCGGCGAAGCGTTTGAGGATCCACTTCTGCCCAGGCTCGCGCAGGGCCACGGTGAAGGGGCCGGTGCCGGACTCGTGCTCATTGGCAAAGGACCAGTCGGTCTTGACGATGGCGTCTTTGGGTTTACCTTTCTCATCTGTGCCCGTGTAGAACTTGGAGTCCATGGGGAAGATGTAGGTGGCCATGTTGAGGAGCAGTCCGTAGGGCTCCCGGGTGGAGATGTCTACCGTGTACTTGTCCACCGCCTTGGCCGAGAATCCGTCAAAAAGACCTTTGAAGTCGGTGCTCCGGAGGAGTCGATTCAGCGTCCAGACCACGTCCTCGGCGGTGAGTTCGTTGCCCGAGTGGAACTTGACCCCGTGGCGCAGATGAAACCGCATGGTCAAATCATCGATGCGCTCCCATTTTTCCGCCAGGCGTGGCTCGAACTGCATGTCCTGGGTCCAGCGCACCAAGGGGTCGAAGACCAAGTGCGAGTACTGGAGCATGCCGCCGGACAGCTGCACATGGGGATCCATGGATACCGGGTCCGCGTCCAGGGCCAGCCGGAGCACTTTGGGTGCGGCCATGGCCGGCGATACGGCAAGAAGCATCGCCGCCAACAGCAAAAGGGGGAACCGTCGCATAGGGAACCTCCTGCAAGGGGTTATTGTGTGGGGCGGCCCATCCGCCCCGTCCAGCCGGCAAAGCGGAGGGGAATTACCCAAATTGCGCCGTCAAGGCAACCATGGCATGCTTTGGTGAGGATGGCCCATTGGAGCCGCTGAGCGCGTGAGATCGTCATCAACCATTGAGGAGTGTATGTATGTACGCAGTCGCTGTGAATGGGAGCCCTCGGAAGGGGGGAAACACGGAAACCTTGTTGCGCCATGTGCTCGAACCCTTGGCCGAGGCCGGCTGGGAGACTGAGCTGATCCAGGTGGGCGGGCAGAAGATCCGCGGGTGTCAGGCCTGCTACCAATGCTTTGAACGCAAAGACGGCACTTGTGCCTTCCAGAACGACGCCTTTGCCGAGATCATGCCCAAGCTCTTGCGCGCCGACGCCATGATCTTGGGATCGCCCACCTATTTTACCGATGTATCGGCGGAGATGAAGGCCCTCATCGACCGCGCCGGCTTGGTGGCTATTGCCAACGATCGTGCCTTCAAGGGCAAGATCGGTGCCGCGGTGGTGGCGGTGCGTCGTGGCGGCGGCACGCACGTTTACGACACCATCAACCATATGTTCCTGATGAACCAGGTGATCGTGCCCGGGTCCTCCTATTGGAACTTGGGCTATGGCCGCAACAAGGGCGAGGTCCTCTCCGACGCCGAAGGCCTGGCCAACATGCGCAACCTCGGCCAGGTCATCGCCTGGCTTGGGGCGGCCATTGCCCCCCATCGGGAGCAGTTCCCGGTGCTGAAGCCCTAGCTGGCATCGGACTTCCGCCCCCGCTTGGGGGCGGAACGGTTCGGGCCGTTCTCTCTCGTCGCAACGTCCGTTTTTCCGCAAGGGTTGGTGAAGGCGTGCGGAAAGCGGGAAGTCAAGCGTCCGCCTGGATAGCAATGACGCCAAGGCCGTGGGGGCAGGGGGCCAAACTTGCCGGGAGGGTATCCGCAGCGGGGATCCCTCTCCGGGGCAGGCGTGGGAATTGCCTAACCCCGGCACGCCTCAGGGGTCGCCAGACGCTGCAGGTACTGACCGTAGGCGTTTTTCTGCAGCGGCTTGGCGAGGGCGCGCAGGGCCTCGGTGTCGATCCAGCCGTGGCGCCAGGCGATCTCTTCCGGGCAGGCGATCTTGAGCCCTTGGCGGCGCTCCATGGTGGCCACGAACTGCGAGGCATCGAGCATGCTTTCGAAGGTGCCGGTATCGAGCCAGGCATATCCTCGGCCCATGAGCTCCACGCGCAGCTGGTGGTCCTCAAGGTAGAGGCGGTTGAGGTCCGTGATCTCCAGTTCGCCGCGGGCCGATGGCTGGAGGGTCCGGGCGCGCCTTGGGGCGGTTTCGTCGTAGAAATAGAGGCCGGTGACCGCGTAGTTGGACTTGGGGCAGGCGGGCTTTTCCTCCAGGCTGAGGACTTGCCCTTCGCCGTCGAATTCCACCACGCCGTAGCGGTGCGGGTCGTGCACGTGGTAGGCGAAGACCGTGGCCCCGTCGGTCTGCGCCATGGCCCGGGCAAGCAGGCGCTGCATGTCGTGGCCGTAGAAGATGTTGTCGCCCAGGATGAGGACGCAGGGGCTGCCTGCAAGGAAGTCTTCGGCGAGGATGAGGGCCTGGGCCAGACCGTCCGGGGAGGGTTGGACCGTATAGCTGAGGTGGATGCCCCATTGGGTTCCGTCGCCAAGGAGCTTTTGGAAGCGAGGGGTGTCCTCGGGCGTGGAGATGATGAGGATCTCTCGCACTCCTGCCAGCATGAGGGTGGAGAGTGGGTAGTAGATCATGGGTTTGTCGTACACCGGCAGGAGTTGCTTGGAGACCGCAAGGGTCGCGGGGTAGAGCCGGGTGCCGGATCCGCCGGCCAGGATGATGCCTTTGCGCATGGGGCCCTCACGAGGTTGGTGGGTTTTTGCTCGCCAGATGGAGCATGAGGCGTTTGGACCAGAACTGGCATTTTTCCATGTCTTCGCGCAGGGCGGCGATGGCCTCGCGCAGCTCGCGCTCCAAAAAGTGGATGCGTTCTCCTTGGCGGGCGAGTTCGTGCGCCAGGGATTGGACGCGGGCTTCGAGGTCGTGGGCCGGAGCAGGGAGCTGTTCCTGGGCAAAGGACGTGGGGCGCTGCTCCAGGGCCGCGGCCAGACGTTCCATGACGCGGGCTTGGGTGTGAATGAGGTCGGTGAGCAGGCGGCGCTCTTCGGTGGCCTCTGCGGCCGGAGAGATCACCGCAGGGGGCAGGCTTGTCGATGCAGGCAGGAGGGCCGCGAGTGCGGCCTCGGCCTCGGGGGGAAAGCGCAGGGCCCTGCCTACACGCTGGTGTGGGATGCGGTCGCCGTGGCGCTTGAGGAGGCGCCGCAGTCGCCGTTCACTGATGCCCAGTCGCTCGGCCAATTGTCGGGGCGAGAGGCCGTCCATGGTGCCCTCCTTGCTGGGTGCGCTCCTTACGTGCTGGATTCGGCGGGAGCCAGATCGAAGGCCACCACCACGTGTCCTTCTTCCAAACGCACCAAACGCACGCCTTGGGTGGCGCGGCCGAGCACGGAGATGTCCTCGGCGCTGATGCGGATGATCTTGCCTGCAGAGGTCAGGAGCACGATGGCGTCGCTGGGGTCCGCGAGGCAGGCGCCCACCACCGGGCCGGTGCGCGGCGTGATGCGCATGTTGATAATGCCCATGCCTCCGCGGGACTGGGCCCGGAATTGGGCAAGGGGCGTGCGCTTGCCGTAGCCGCCTGCCGATACGGTGAGCAGCTCCTGAGTCCCTTCCCGGGGCACCACCACTCCGGCCACCACACAGTCGCCGGAGCGCAGCTGCATGCCGCGCACGCCGGTGGCCACTCGGCCCATGGCGCGGACTTCGGCCACCGGGAAGCGGATGGAGTAGCCGTTTTGGGAGACGAGGATCATCTCGTCGTCTTCCGCCACTTCCAGCACGCCCACGAGTTCGTCTTCCGGCCGCATGGAGAGGGCGATGAGCCCCTGGGAGCGGACGTTGCGGTAGAGTTCCGTGGCCGTCCGTTTCACCGTGCCCTGGCGGGTGTAGAAGAAGTAGAATTTTCCTTCTTCCATCTCGCGGCAGGCCATGGCGGCGGCAATCTGCTCTCCTTCGTCCAAGGCAAGGAGGTTCGCCAGATGCTTGCCCCGGGACGTACGGCTGGCCTCCGGCAGCTGGTGCACCTTGAGCTGGTACATCTTGCCGCGGTTGGAGAAGAAGTTGATCCATTGGTGGGTGGTGGCGGTGATCAGGGTGGTGATGAAGTCCTCTTCCGCCACCTGCACGCCGGTGACCCCGGTGCCGCCGCGGCGCTGCTGACGGTAAACCTCGAGGCTGGTGCGTTTGATGTAGCCGTTTTGGGAGATGGTGATGACCACCGGCTCATCGGGGATGATGTCTTCCACGTCGATGCTCCCCGGCTCGTGCTCCAGGAATTGGGAGCGGCGGGGGGTGGCGAAGGCGTCGCGCAGCTCCGTGAGCTCCTCGCGGATCACCGAACGCAATACTTCGGGATTGTTGATGACGCTTTGGAGATACTCGATGCGCTGGAGCACTTCGGTATATTCGCGCACCAAGGCTTCGCGCTCCAGGTTGGTGAGCCGCTGCAGGCGCATGTCGAGGATGGCCTGGGCCTGGGCGTCGGAGAGGCCGAAGCGCTCCATGAGCCGGGCCTTGGCCTCCGCCGGAGAGGCTGAGGCCCGGATGAGGGCCACTACCTCGTCGATGAAGTCCAGGGCGATGCGCAGTCCTTCGAGAATATGGGCGCGGGCCTGGGCCTTTTCCAGGTCGAAGCGGGAGCGGCGCAGGATGACTTCGCGGCGATGGGCCAAAAACTGGGCCAGGGCGTCTTTGAGGGTGAGGAGCTTGGGTCGACCTCCCACCACGGCGAGCATGTTGATGTTGAAGGCCGTGTCCAGGGGGGTGAACTTGTAGAGCTGGTTGATGAGGACCTCGGCCACGGTGCCGCGCTTGAGGTCGAGGACGATGCGGATGCCGTTGCGGTCCGACTCGTCGCGCAGATCCGCCACGCCTTCGATTTTGCGCTCGCCCACCAGGGCGGCGATGCGTTCCACCAGGCTCGCCTTGTTGACCCCATAGGGGATCTCGCGGATCACGATGGCTTCCAGATCTCCTTTGCGGCGTTCCACCTCCACCCGGCCCCGCATGCGCACGCTGCCGCGGCCCGTGCGGTAGGCCTCGCGCAGTCCCTCGCGGCCGTAGAGCTGGGCCCCGGTGGGAAAGTCCGGGCCGGGCAAGTGGACCATGAGCTCCTCGACGCTGGCCTCAGGGTTGTCCAGGAGGTGGAGGGTGGCGGCGATGGTCTCGCCCAGATTGTGGGGTGGAATGTTCGTGGCCATGCCCACGGCGATGCCCGAAGACCCGTTGATGAGCAGGTTGGGCACTTTGGTGGGAAGCACCTCGGGCTCGGAGAGGGAGTTGTCGTAGTTGGGCCGGAAGGCCACGGTGTCTTTGTCGATGTCCGCCAGAAAGTGGCTGGTGAGCTTGGCCATGCGCACTTCGGTGTAGCGCATGGCCGCAGGCGCGTCGCCGTCCAGGGAGCCGAAGTTGCCCTGGCCGTCCACCAAGGGTTCGCGCATGGAAAAGTCCTGGGCCATGCGCACCAGGGCGTCGTACACGGCGGCGTCCCCGTGAGGATGGTATTTACCGATGACGTCACCGACCACGCGGGCCGATTTCTTGTACGGCCGGTTGTAGGTGTTGCCCAGCTCGTGCATGGCGTAGAGGATGCGCCGGTGCACGGGCTTGAGCCCGTCGCGCACATCCGGGATGGCGCGCCCGATGATGACGCTCAAGGAATATTCCAGATAGGCTTGCTGGAGTTCTTTTTCGATACTGATTTGGGACATGCGTGCCTCGTGCGGGGCCGGAATACGGCCGACCGATACTCCTAACGTTTAGATATCGAGATCGCGGACTGCGAGTGCGTTGCGTTCGATGAATTCCCGCCGCGGCTCGACTTTGTCGCCCATGAGTTTTTCGAAGAGCTCGTTGGCCTCTTCGGCGTCTTCGATGGTGACTTGCAGGAGCGTGCGGGTTTCGGGGTTCATGGTGGTTTCCCACAACTGCACCGGGTTCATCTCACCCAAGCCTTTGTACCGCTGGACGGCGAGGCCTTTTTGCACCGCGGCAAAAACGGCGTCGAGGAGCGTGAGCGGCGAATCGGCCTGGACCTCGGTGTCTTTGTGGCGGAAGACGAAGGTGGGCTCGGGGTGGGCCTGGGCCATGCGAGTGGCCAGCTCGAAGGCCCGGCGGTAGCGTTTGGAGGTGAAAAACTCCGCCCCGAGGCGCACCTCATGCCCATCCTCTTCCCAGAGCCGCACCACGAAGCGGCCTTCCATGCCGACTGCAGCGGAGTCTTCTTCGTGCTCCACCGTGAGGCGCACGCCGCGCGCGGCCAGCGCGGCGGTGAAGGCCTCAGGGAAATGCCCGCACCGGATTTCGTCGCCGTCCAAGGCCACCCCGTGTCCCACCAAGGTGAAAAAGAGGGGTTCCGGGATACCGAGACCAGCGTGCTCCTGGGCCATGGAGCGCAGAAACACCGCGTCCTGGAGGAGCGCCTGCAGCGGCTCGCCCTGGATCCAGCGCTCGCCCTGACGCAAGGAGATCTCCTCGGCGGCGCGGGAAAGGAGAAACTGGGTCATCTCCTCTTCGTTCTTGATGTAGCGTTCGAAGGAGCCTTTGTGCACCCGGTAGAGCGGCGGCTGGGCGATGTAGAGGTGTCCGGCCTCGACGAGCTCCTGGTACTGGCGGTAGAAAAAGGTGAGCAGCAAGGTGCGGATATGGGCGCCGTCCACGTCGGCATCGGTCATGAGGATGATCTTGCCGTAGCGCAGCCGCGAGAGGTCGGTGTCCTCCTCGCCGATGCCCGCGCCCATGGCGGTGATGAGGGCGCGGATCTCCTTGTTCTGGAGCATCTTGTCAAAGCGCGTCTTCTCCACGTTGAGGATCTTGCCGCGCAGGGGCAAGATGGCCTGAAACTTGGGATTGCGGCCCTGTTTGGCGGAGCCTCCCGCGGAGTCGCCCTCCACGAGGAAGAGCTCGCATTCTTCCGCCACCTTGCTCTGACAGTCCGCAAGCTTTCCGGGCAGCGAGTGGTCCGACAGCGCCCCTTTGCGGCGCACCAGTTCTTTGGCGCGGCGGGCTGCTTCCCGTGCCCGCGCCGCATCCACCACTTTGTCGATGATCAAGCGGGCATCTTTGGGATTTTCGCCAAAGAATGCGGTGATGCGCTCATAGACTACTGCGGCCACGTGGCCCGCCACCTCGGAATTTCCGAGCTTGGTCTTGGTCTGCCCTTCGAATTGGGGATTGGGGATGCGCACGCTGACTACTGCAGTCAATCCTTCGCGCACGTCATCGCCGGATACTTTCTGTTTTTGTTTTTTAGGGAGATCGCTGTTGGTGATATAGGTATTGATGGCGCGGGTAAGAGCGGTTTTGAACCCGACGAGGTGCGTTCCGCCTTCTTTGGTGCGGATATTGTTGGCAAAGGTGTAGACGTTTTCCTTGTATGTTGAGGAGTACTGCAATGCGAAGTCGATGGAGATGCCGTCCACCTCTCCTTTGCCGGAGATCACCTTGTGGATGCCGTCGTCGCCGTTTTTATTCTTGATGAAGGAGATCAGGCCGCCTTCAAAATGGTAGCGGTGGGTTTCCTGGCTCTTTTCGTCGTGAAACTCGATGGTGAGTCCTGGGTTGAGGTAGGCCAGTTCCTCGAAGCGTTTGGCCAGGATTTCAGCGTGGTACTCGGTTTCTTCGAAGATCTCTTCATCGGGTTTGAACCGGACCACCGTGCCGGTGGCGGACGCCGGCCCGAGTTCCTTGAGCGGGCATTGGGGGACGCCGCGGGCGTAGCGCTGGTAGTGGCGTTTGCCGTCTCGGTTCACGGTCACTTCCAGGTACTCGGACAGGGCGTTGACCACCGACACACCCACGCCGTGCAGGCCGCCGGAGACCTTGTAGGTGGCGTTGTCGAACTTGCCGCCGGCGTGCAGCACAGTCATGACCACTTCCACGGCAGGCCGGTTTTCCTTGGGATGGATGTCCACCGGGATGCCGCGGCCGTTGTCCGCCACGGTGATGGAGTTGTCGAGATGGAGGGTCACGTGGATATGGGTGCAGAACCCGGCCATAGCCTCGTCGATGGAGTTGTCCACCACTTCGTATACCAGGTGGTGGAGGCCTGCGCTATTGGTGGAGCCAATATACATGGCGGGCCGCTTGCGGACCGCGGAGAGGCCTTCCAGGACAGTGATGTTGCTTGCGGTGTAGGATGTGCTCATACCGTTTATTCGTAGTAGACTTCTTCTTCGATGACCACCGGCATGATGGAGACGCTATAGCCCGGGTCGTCGACGCCGGTGATGCGTATCAGCGAGCGGTAATCGGCAAAGTGGATGGTGATTTGGGGAGACGAAAAGCGGGACAGGATGTCCATGACCGGCCGGGCGGCCAGAGAGAAGGTGTCGAATTGTCCTTGGGCCTGGCACGGCAGAGGCTCCATGCCGGCGCCGGTTTCGTGGCCGGGGGTGGAGACGGTGAGGGTCTCCTGCTGCACGTCGAACACCGCCACGTAGTTGTTGTCCGTGGCAAAGATGGCGATGCGGTCAAGAGAGTCCAAGAGTTCCTCGCGGTCCACGGTGACGTGGCCCTGGTAGCTGCTCTCCACCGAGGAAAGCAGGTTCCGGTAGTCGTAGAAGGGCAGATCCCGCAGCGGCAGGCTCATGGTCTCGCGCCGGTCCTGGGTACGCACGAAGAGCCTGGTCCCCTGGCGGGCGATTTCCACCGGGCCTTCGGGCAGCCATTTGCGCAGGTCTTGGAGGTATTTTTTGGGGGCCAAAAGTTCCGGGGCCAGGGCCTGGGCAAGTTCGGGATGCTCTACGGTGGCGAGTGCAATCTTGAGGCCGTCGAGGCCGCAAAACTCCACCTGTTCGTCCTGGGCGGTGATCTTGAGGCAGGTCATGCTGCCGAGGGTGTCGTCGTCCGCCACGCAAAAGAGGATGCGATCGAGGATGTGGCGCAGCTCATGGCCGTCAATCGGAGCGGTCGGGCCCTGGGGGAAGGGCGTCGTGGGCTGGTACCAGGCGGGGTCGCTCACCGCGAGTTTATAGGACCTCGGGCCTTGCGTGAGGTGGAGCACCGATTCCCCGGGGTTGGCGCGCAGGCTCATGGGGCCGGGCGGCAGTTTGCGCACCAGGTCGGCCAGGTATTTGCCTTGGGCGCCCAGGGTGCCGGCGCGTTCCACTTCGGCCGGATACGTGCCGCAAAACTCCAGGGAGGAGTCGGTGGCGGAGACGGTCAAGGTGCCGTTTTCGGCGTGCAGCCATACGGTACGCAGGTAGGCGGCGCCGGTGCGGGTGGGGGTGATGCTGGTGGCCTGGAGAAGGCCGTCCACGATGTCTTCCTTACGCAAGGTCACAAGCATGGGGTATTCCTTACTCGGTTGAGGGGCTGGACGCAGCGCGGATGCGGCGGGAGATTTCGTGCACCTGGGCTTTACGTCCCGGGTCCCGGGCCATGTCGCTCTCTACCTTGCGGCAGGCGTAGATGGCGGTGGTGTGGTCCCGTCCGCCGAAGAGCCGGGCGAGCTCGGGGTATGAGAGGCGCAGGTGTTTGCGACATAGGTACATGGCCACATGCCGCGCCCAGGCGATGGCCCGTTGGCGGCCGTGCGCGATGAGGTCTTCGCGGCGCACGCCCAAGGTCTGGCTCACGGCGTCCATGATATCGTGGGCCGTGATGGGGGCGGCTTGAGCCGGGGTGGTGGAGTAGCTCAGGATTTTGAAGAATTCGTCGTCGGAAATGTGGGGCGAGACGAGGTCCGTGTAGGCCAGGAGTTTGAGCAGGGTCCCTTCGAGCAGGCGCATGTCTGTAAACCGCTGGGCGAGCAAGATCTCCCGGTCGCGGGAAAGCGTCAGTCCGTGGCGTTTGCGCCAGCGGCGGACAAACTGGAGGCGCACGTCGAGGTCCGGGGCCTTGAGGGCGATCATGAGCCCCCACTCCAGGCGGGAACGAAGTTTGGGCTGGAGAAAACTGCACGCCGCAAGCGTCCCCGTGCAGGAGAAGACCATCTGGCGGCGGCCTGCGTGGAATCGGTCGAAGAGCAGGATGATTTCTCCTTGGAGGGTGTCGTGGAATTCCAGATCCTGGAGGTCGTCGAGGACGAAGACGTCGTGGTCCAGCACCCAGGTGCGTGCGTCGCTACGGCGGTCGTATTCCGTGGCCAGATCGGCCACCGTGCTGGCGAGGACGCGTCGACCCTGCAAGGCCTTGGCGTTGGCAATGGCACGCAGAAGGAAGGTCTTGCCGGATCCGGACTCACCGCACACGGTGAGGGGATTGAAGCGGGCGCTCTGGTCTTCCGCCACTTCCCGGGCGGAGGCCAGGGGAAAGGCGTTCTTGCTGTTGGCGAGGAATTCGTCCAGCCGGAACTCCTCGCCAAAGGGCAGCGCCTGCGGGACGAGGCGCACGGTGAGCCCCCTGGGCGCCAAGGCTTGGGTGAAGAGCGGCAGGACGCTCTCGGAAAACCACGGTGCCATGTCTGGCTGGCGGAGACGGACGCTGAGTTCGTTTCCCTCTTGGGAAAAGTCCAGGGAGTCGAACCAACCTTCCATTTCCGGTGCGGAAAGGACGGTCAGCAGCGCCTGACGTACGGTGTCGCGCAAGGTATGGAGGTCTGGGGTCGTCATGTTTACTCGCAGCAATAATTGCCGTAACGCCGGTCCGCGAACGCTTGCATGCGGCAGCAACCAGCACGAGGAGGCCATATGGGAACACACAAAGTGCACCGGAGCATCGCGGAAATCAATGAGAAGATCCGTCAGGGCAAGGCCGTGGTCGTTACGGCGGCAGAAATGACCCGCCTAGTGCGCACGGAGGGGAAGGTCAAGGCCGCCCAGGCCGTGGACGTCGTCACTACCGGCACCTTTTCCCCCATGTGCTCCTCGGGACTGCTCTTTAATATCGGTCAGAAAAATCCGCCCACCATCAAGGTGAGCCGCATGTGGCTCAACGGGGTCCCCTGCTACTGCGGGGTGGCGGCGGTGGACGCCTACATCGGTGCCACCGAACCCACCGAGGAAGACCCCTTGAACAAGGTCCATCCCGGGCAGTTCAAGTACGGCGGCGGCCACGTCATCGAGGACCTGGTGCGCGGCAAGTCCGTGCACCTGCGGGCCACGTCCTACGGCACCGACTGCTACCCCCGCCGCGAGTTGGAAAAGGACATCACCCTGGCGGACCTGCGCAATGCGGTGCTCCTCAACCCGCGCAACTGCTACCAGAACTACAACTGCGCCATCAACCGTTCCCGGCGCATCAAATACACGTACATGGGGCCGCTCAAGCCTGGCATGGGCAACGCCAACTACGCCACCTCCGGCGAGCTGAGCCCGCTTTTCAACGATCCGTACCTGCGCACCATCGGCCTGGGGACGCGCATCTTTCTCGGTGGTGGCGTGGGCTACGTCATCGGCGCCGGCACCCAGCACGTGGAAGCGCCGCCGCGCAACGCCCGGGGCATTCCGCTCGCGCCGTCGGCCACCTTGATGCTCAAGGGGGAGCTCTCGGGCATGAACGCCCGCTACCTGCGCGGGGTGAGCATCCTGGGGTATGGATGCTCTCTGGCTGTGGGCGTGGGCATCCCCATTCCCATCCTCGACGAGGACATGGCCTGGTTCACGGGCGTTGGCGATGCGGACATCCAGGTGCCGGTGGTGGACTATAGCGAGGACTACCCCAATTGCCGGCCCAGTCCCTACGGACACGTCACCTTCGAGGAGCTCAAAAGCGGGGCCATCACTATCGAAGGCAAACGCGTCCCCACGGTGCCGCTCACCAGCTACGCCTTGTCTCTGGAGATCGCCGAGGAGCTCAAACGCTGGATCGAGGAAGGGCGGTTTTTGCTCACCGAGCCCCAGGAACCCATCATTTCGCGGTAAGCGCCATGGTCGCGGACGTCTGGTGGTGGAACCTGCGGGCGGCCCGGCGCTCGCCCTACGAAGTGCGCATGAAGCGCCTACTCAAGGCCGTGGGGCTTGGCAGTGTGGTGCGCTCCGGGGATCTGGTGGCCGTGAAGCTCCATTTTGGCGAGCAGGGCACCACGGCCCACGTGCAGCCCCTGGAGCTTGTCCCCATTGTGGCCTTTATCCGCAAATGCGGCGGGGCGCCGTTTTTCACGGACACCAACACCCTCTACGTGGGCCAGCGCGGCGAGTCTGTGTCCCATGCACTGCAGGCCGCCCGCCATGGGTTCGACCCCAACCTCTTGGGCGCGCCGGTGATCATCGCCGATGGGCTCAAAAGCGGCAACGAGCGCGTCGTGCCCGTGGGGGGCACGCATTTTCAGGAAGCCTATCTGGCGGGCGACATCGTGGATGCGGATCTGCTCGTCACCGTGTCCCATTTCAAGGGGCATGAGCTGGCGGGCTTTGGCGGGGCCATCAAGAACGTGGGCATGGGGTGCGCTACGCGGCGGGGCAAGATGCGCCAGCACGGCGGCCTGGGGCCGGACGTGCACCCGACGCACTGCGTGGGGTGCGGGCAGTGTGTGGAGGTGTGCGCGGCCCAGGCCCTGCGTTTGGATGCCCAAAAGCGGATCACCTTGGACCGGGAGGCGTGCGTGGGGTGCGCGGCGTGTTTTCTCGTCTGCCGCCATAGCGCCCTGCACGTGGATTGGCGCACGGACATCGTGGCGTTTTTGGAGCGCATGGCCGAATATGCGGCCGCTGCGCTCCTGTCGCGGCCCCGGCCTTCCGTGCATCTGGCCTTCGTGCGCGCCGTGACCCCAGGATGCGACTGCCTCGGCTATTCCGACGCCCCCATTTGTCCGGACATCGGGGTGCTTGCCTCCATGGACCCCGTGGCCTTGGATCAGGCCTGCCTGGATCTGGTCAATGCCGCGCCGCCCTTGTATCCGAGCGCTTTGCCCGAGGGACTTGCCCCTGGGGACGACAAGTTTCACGCCCTGCACCCCGGGGTGCGCGGCGAGGTGCTTTTGGCGTACGCCGAAGCCTTGGGCCTGGGGCGGCGGGAGTACCGTTTGCGGGAGATTTAGGGCCGCCTGCCGTGTTGGGGGCTGGACAAGGCTGGGTCGCTGCCTATAAGAGGTCCGCTTTCGACGCATATTTTTAGGGAGGATGCACCATGGCTCATAAGAAGATTGAACGCCGTAAGGAATTGGACCGCCGCCGCAAGCGCCGTGAAGAGCGGCTCAAGGCTCGTATCAAGGAAGCCAAGGCGGCTGCGGCCAAGGCCAAAAAATAACTCTATTTCTGTGTAGAGGCGGAGGAACCGACTATGCCCATCTACGAATACCGCTGCGAGGAGTGCCATCAAGTCTTCGAGGAGTGGCAGAAAGACTTCGTGGAGCGCACCATGCGCTGCCCCATCTGCGGAAGCGAAGCCCATCGCGTGATCTCCAATACGTCGTTCATCTTGAAGGGCGGTGGATGGTATGCTTCCGGCTACTGCAAAGAGGGGGGCAACGGGCAGAAAAAGACCGAGTCCGGATCGTCGTGTTCGTGCACGTCGAGCTCGTGTTCTTCCTCGACATCATCGGACGCCTAACCCCCGCATCACGCAGGCAGCTTCGGCTGCCTGTTTCATTTGGAAGGACATGCTATGATTGAGCGCTACACCCGCCCGGAAATGGGCGCTTTGTGGAGTTTGGATCGGAAATTTCAGGCCTGGCTGGACGTAGAGCTCGCCGTATGCGAGGCGTGGTGCGAGCTGGGCGTCATCCCGGAGGCGGCCATGGCCGAGATCCGCGCCAAGGCCGGTTTCGATACGGCCCGCATCCTGGAGCTGGAGGAGACCACGCGGCACGATGTCATCGCCTTTCTCACGGCGGTGGAGGAGCGCGTGGGCGAGGCCGCGCGCTACATCCATTTGGGATGCACTTCTTCGGACATCGTGGATACCGCCGGTGCCCTGCTTTTGGTGGAGGCGGGGCGGAAGATCCGCCAGGGGCTGCTGGACCTTCTGGAGACCCTCAAGCGCTTGGCCCTGGAGCACAAAGGGCGGCTGTGCATGGGCCGCACCCACGGCATCCACGCCGAGCCCACCAGCTTTGGGCTCAAGATGCTCGGGTTCTACGCGGAATTTTCCCGGCACCTGACACGCCTCGACGCTGCGGTGGAAAACATGCGCGTGGGCAAGATCTCCGGCGCAGTGGGTACGTACGCCGTGCTCACCCCCGAGGTGGAGCGCCGGGCGCTGGATCGCCTCGGCCTGGCCGTGGATCCGGTGTCCACCCAGATCCTCCAGCGCGATCGCCATGCCCAGTTGCTTACGGCCCTCGCCCTGCTTGCCGGCGGCGTGGAGCGTTTGTGTGTCGAACTCAGGCATCTGCAGCGCACCGAGGTCCTGGAGGTGGAAGAAGGCTTTGCCCCAGGCCAGAAGGGCTCTTCGGCCATGCCGCACAAAAAGAATCCCATCTCCGCCGAGAATCTGGCGGGCCTGGCGCGGCTGGTGCGCACCAACAGCCTGGCGGCCATGGA
>DPEO01000090.1:0-3513 GCA_003530935.1 Desulfomicrobiaceae bacterium
TGACCCAAAGCCGCAGGGATGCAGATTCCCGGAAGTCCGCTGAGGTTGAGAGAAACTGTAAAGATGTCCGTAAGATACATCTGCAGAGGGTCTGCCGTGTTCTCCCCCATGCGAAAGGCCACGGTGGGGCAGGCCGGAGCGCAGAGCACGTCGCAGGAGTGCAGCGCGGCCACGAAATCCTCGCGGATGCGGCGGCGCACCTGGGCGGCCTTTTTGTAGTAGGCGTCGTAGTAGCCGGCGGAAAGCACGTAGGTGCCTAGGAGGATGCGGCGGATGACCTCTTCGCCGAAGCCGTGCGTGCGCGACAGGGTGAAGACCTCCTGGAGGTCCTTAGCCTTGGGGTTGCGGTAGCCGTAGCGCACGCCGTCGTAGCGGGCGAGGTTGGAGCTCGCTTCGGCCATGGCCAGGATGTAGTACGTGGCGATGGCGTACTTGGTGTGGGGAAGGGAGACGGGCAATACTTGCGCCCCTGCATCCTGCAGCAGATCGATAGCGCTGCGGCACGCGGTACGGACTTCGTCGCTCAGGCCTTCGCCCCAATACTCTTCCGGCAGCCCCACGCGCACGCCGGCAAGGCTTCCGGGCGTGGCGGCGGCCACGTAATCGGCGGTGGCGGCGGTGCTGCTGGTGGAATCTTGGGGATCGTGGCCGGCGATGACGGCAAGGAGCAGGGCGGCGTCCGCCACGCTGCGGGTCATGGGTCCGGCCTGGTCCAGGGAGGAGCCGTAGGCCACCAGGCCGAAACGTGACACCCGGCCGTAGGTGGGCTTGAGGCCCACGATGCCGCAAAAGGCCGCGGGTTGGCGGATGGAGCCGCCGGTGTCCGTGCCGATGGAGCCGAAGCATTGCCCGGCGGCCACGCTGGCCGCCGATCCGCCGCTGGAGCCGCCGGGTACCCGGGTGCGGTCCCAGGGGTTGCGCGTGGGGCCGAAGGCGGAGTTTTCCGTGGACGAGCCCATGGCGAACTCGTCCATATTGGCCTTGCCGAGCAGGATGGCCCCTGCCGCGCGCAGCCGCGCCACCACCGTGGCGTCGTACGGCGGTCGGAAGTCTTCGAGGATGCGCGAGGCGCAGGTGGTGGGCATGTCCGTGGTGGTGAGCACGTCCTTGATGGTGAGGGGCACACCCCACAAAGGCTGCGCAGGGTCGGGGCCCTGGCTGTCGAGCTTTCGGGCCTGAGCCAGTGCATCGTCGGCGGCCACGTGGAGCAGGGCATGGAGTTCGGGTTCCGTGGCCTTGATGCGGGCCAGACATGCTTCGGTGACGGCCTCGGCGCGAAGCTCGCCACGGGCCAGGAGGTCGCGGACAGAGGTGAGGGAAAGTTCAGTGATGTTCATAAGCTATGCAATGACTCGCGGGACGAGGAAGTAGACGCCGTCCGAGGCGGGGGCGTTGGCGAGGATGGCCTCGCGGGACGAAGTGGCGCAGGCGCAGTCGTCGCGCAGCACCGACACATGCTCCACCGGGGAGTAGAGGGGCTCGACGTCCGTGGTGTCCACCTGGTTGAGGGTGTCCATGTAGTCGAGAATCTTGCCCATCTGCAGGGCGAGGTGGGCGGCGTCCTCCTCGGTGATGGCCAGGCGCGCCAGGGCGGCGATGGATTTGGCGTCGGCGGCTGTAAGACGCATGGTGACTCCTGTGCGGAACGGTTTAGGATTGGGGTGGGTTGTGGGCGGCATTGCGTTTTTGGATGCGCTGGTCGCGCAGTTGGCGCAGGGCCTCCCAGTCCGGAAGTTTGAGCCCTTCCGTCGTGATCTGCATGGGGATGAGGGCCTGGTGGGCCCGGCCGGCGGCGTCGAAGTGGATGGGGGCCATGGTCCAGTTCATGGTCTTTGCCGCGGCGTCCAGGTCCGCGGAAAAGCGAGCCGGGTCTCCGGTATAGGCGGGCAGGCGCAACACGAGGCGCGTGGCATCGTAGCCTAAGGCGAGCCAGCCATCGAGCGCGGCGCCCGCCGCCGCAGCCTGGGCCGCCAGGTGCTGGGCCTGGGGCGTGGCCGGGTTGAGGGCGCTGGGGAAGACCGCCAGGCGGAAGATCTCTTTTTCCAACTCCGGCGCCTCCGTGGCCTGCCCCCAGAGCTGCGGCCCCAGGACGAGCAGGTGCCCGGCGTCGTAGTAGTGGAGGAAGGCCACGATCTGCTGGGCCTTGAGCAGGGAGTCGGGCACGAACAGGGCGTCGAACGGCGGCAGCGGATAGCTGGACTCCTTGTCCGTCGCCCCGAGCATCCGGGCCACGATCTTGCCCCAGGCGGCGGGCTCTGCCGGGTCGTAGCTTGCAGACTGGGCGATGTGTCCGCCGGCGGCTTCCAGCGTCTGGGTAAAGAGCGGGGCCATGGCCATGCCGAAGCGGTCTTGCGGATACAGGACCGCCGCGGCGGTGGCGCCAAAAAGCTCCATGGCCTGCACCAGGGATTGCGCCTGGTCTTCAGGGCTGGCGAGCAGCCGCCATCCGTCCTGGCCTTCTGCCGGCAAGGTGGGGAAAAAGGTGAGAAAGGCTAATTGGCGGTGCAGCCCCGCTTGGGTGATGCGGTCCCAGTCCTCCTTGCGCAAGGGGCCGGCAACGGCAGCCCCGGCGGGAAGCATGGTCAGTTCACCCAGGGCCCCGGGGGCGGCGGCGTCGATGACGCGCAGCTGCAACGTGGCGCCTGCGGCCTTGAGTTCTTCTGCAGCGAGTTCAGCCCCCAGGAGGATACGCCGGGAGATGGCGGCGTACGGTCCGCTTTGGGGCAGGAAAAAGAAGACGTCCGTGGTGAGCATTTGGCCTCCTCGCTGGGAGAGGGCCAAAAGCTGGTCATGGAGCACACGGGTGTTCACCAGCCCCCCGCGGCTCAAGATGGTCTCCAAGGTGGGGCGCAAGGCTTCCAAGCGGCTGGGGTCTTCAGCGACCTGCGCCCGAATTTGGGCCCAGGCCACGAGGTTCCAGGGAAAGGTCAGCCAGGCTGCGTTGCCGGAAAGCATGCGGTCGCGCTCGGCGGGCGGCAGAGTTTGTGCCCGGGACAAGGCCAGTGACTCCAGGGATGCCCGCGCCGCTTCTTCGGTGGTGAGCCCGTAGAGCAGAGCCAGGGTATTCATGGCCGCCAGGTACTGGCGGGTCTCCCATTGGCGTTGGAAGAGCTCCATGCCGGAGGATTCTTGGGTGGGCCAATCGGGAGCGGTACGCAGCACCGCCGCCAGCCGCTCTGCCACGGGGTCTGGCTGGCTGGGTTCGGTGATGGGCCGTTCCTGGGGGCCGACAGGCATGGGCGCCTCGGTGCCGGGGATGCGGCGGGGATATGCGGGCTCCACGCGCTCTTGCGGCGGCCGGGGCTCCGGCGGCTTGGAGCGGATGACGGTCTTGGGCGCGCACGCCGCAAGAGCGCTGAAAAGCAGGACGACGAAGAGGATGCGGGATGTGTTCATAGGCGTTGGTTGCGGGAATGGATGGGATTTCCGCCTATAGGAAGCGGCTTTCGGGGGTGTCAAGGGAGGGCTGTTTACAAGAGTGGGGGCGAAAAGTGGATGTCCAAAAGCCCCCAG
>DPEO01000090.1:3776-9839 GCA_003530935.1 Desulfomicrobiaceae bacterium
CAAAAGCCCCCAGAAACGGTATGGAAAACACGGCGAGCACCGTGGCTGCCGCCTTTTGTCGCAAAAGCGGGCTCTTCCAGCCCTGCCACACCTGGCGCAGCATGGCGATGCAGCCGAAACTCCAGAAGGTGAGCCACACACAGAGGAAGAAAAAGGCCGGAAACTGCGGAGTGGAGATGCCAATCACAACCATGCACATGCCGGTGATGGCGAGCCCCGGCAGCGTCCAGGCGCTGTTGGTGCGAAAATAGGCCCCGGCCAGCTCCTTTTCCAAGGCGTGCTGCAGGGCGGTGCGGGCCGCGCGCATCACCCGGTGGTCCGAGCCATCGAGGCGTACATGGCGACGGCCGCGGGCCGACAGCGCTTCCCACAGGGCGGCTTCTCCGGGGGGAAGCGCGGGGGGGACGGCGGGGGGCGTGAGCTTGATGCTGCGGGAAGAGGATCCGGTATCCTTAATGCAGAGCAGGCCGCGTACCGCGAGGTTGACGATTGCCGCAGTCATGGCGGTGGTGTCGAAGCCCAGATGAAAGAGCATGCGCACCATGGCTGGCGAGAACCCTTTGGGCGGATCGAAGCGCGGGATGATGACTCCTGGCGCGGGGTCCCTGCCCACCCGTATCCAGGCAAAAACGTAGTATCCCAAGGCAAGTACGAGGCCGAGGCCCGCGGCTGTTGCTGTGGGGGAGGACAGGGCCTGCGGCGCCACGAGAAAGCGCCCCAGGTCATCGAGGGACGTGGGAGCGTCGTCGGATGGGGTGACCCAACCTTTGGGCCAGGTGACCACGATGGTCAGTCCTTCTCCTGGAGCATACGGCCGGGTGCTGGCAAAAAAGATGCGGGACTCGCCGCTGGGCAGGTCGAAGCCGGCGGTGCTGCCTTGAGGACCTTCATGGGCGCGGCCGGCGAAGCTCGTGGCGCCGGGCGGGAGTTGTACGGCGCCGGTGACCTGGTCCATGGGCAGACGCCAGCCATTGCCATTGACGTTCCAGTAGAGTTCGTCGTGTTCGGCAAAGAATCCCAATTGGCGGGTGGTCCGGTAGGCGATGGTGTACACATACTGGCCCGGGGCAAGGAAGACGTCTTTGGCGCCGATGAAGATGGCGACGCCGTTTTGCCGGCGCTCCACGTGGTAGGGCTCGGGATGGCCGTCGCGCAGCACGCGGATGAGTGCAAAGCCCACTTCCATGGTGCGGCCATGGGAGTCGGTGTAGCGGGTGGGAAACTCCCGCACGATGCCCCGGCGGATGGTTTCCCCCGTGGCTTGGACGGCGATAGTCTCTTCCACCGTGAGACTGGCGTCCGGATGCACGGTGATTTCCGCGTGGAAATGGAGCACCCGTTCTTGGGCGGCTGTAGCCGTCTGGGCGCAGGCGCTCCAGACCATGAGGAGGATGAGGGTGACCAGACGGTTCATGACCCAAAACGCACGTGGGGCGCGTTGCGGTCCGCCGGGTCTTCCAGCTCGAAAAACGGAGCCTTGGTAAAGCCGAAGCGGCCGGCCACCAGATTGGAAGGGAAAGACTCCACGGCGATGTTGAGGTCGCGCACCGCGCCGTTGTAGTAGCGCCGGGCCAGCTGGAGCTGTTCTTCGATTTCGCTCAAGGTCGTTTGCAAGCTGAGGAAGTTTTCGTTGGCCTTGAGTTGGGGGTAGTTTTCCGCCAAGGCGAAAAGTCGGCCCAGGGCTGCGGAGAGCAGCGTTTGTGTTTGCGCCGCTTCTTCCACCGTGCCGGCGGCCACAGCCTGATTGCGCAGCCGCACCACTTCGGCCAGGGTCTTTTGCTCATGTCCGGCGTAGGCCTCCACCGTGGCCACGATATTGGGGATGAGATCCGCCCGCCGCTTGAGCTGGACTTCCACCCCGCTCCAGGCCTCATCCACGATGTTTCGGCGGCGCACCAGACCGTTGTAGATGGCAATGGCCCAGAGTGTGAGTCCCAGGCCGAGGGCGGCTAAAAGCACGAGCGGGAGCATACATCCTCCTTGGGTATCTGCAGGTAAATTCTTGTTTGGCTGTAGACAATGCCCCGCCCGCCCGCAAGGACACAATGCGGTTTTTGGGGAAGTACACATGCCAGCACAGCAGGGGCGGTTTTCGCATCCCCTTGGCGCGCCATTGCCCGCGCAGGCAAAGGTCGCTATGGGTGAGCGCACTCTCGCGCACTTTTTTCAAGGAGTTTCTCATGCACACCATCGTTTTTGTCCGCCATGGCGAGTCCACGTGGAACAAGGAAAACCGGTTTACGGGCTGGACGGATGTGGACCTCACGGAAAAGGGCATGGCCGAGGCCCGGGAGGCGGGCCGCATGCTCAAGGCCGAAGGGTTTGTGTTCGACCGCGCCTTCACCTCGGTGCTCAAGCGCGCCAACAAGACCCTCAACCTCATCCTGGAGGAGCTCGATCTCTTGTGGCTGCCGGTGGAGCACTCCTGGCGCCTCAACGAGCGCCACTACGGCGGTCTGCAAGGCCTCAACAAGGCGGAGATGGCGGCCCAATATGGTGACGAGCAGGTGCTCATCTGGCGGCGTTCCTACGATGTGCGTCCCCCGGCCCTGGCCGAAGACGACGAGCGCCTCACCTCCATGATGGCGGACCCGCGGTATGCGGCGCTGCCCAAGGCGGATTTCCCGCGTACCGAATGTCTCAAGGATACCGTGGCCCGGGTGGTGCCGTACTGGCAGACGGTCATCGTGCCGCGGATTTTGGCGGGCGAGCGCTTGCTGGTGGCCGCCCACGGCAACAGCCTGCGCGCACTCATCAAATACCTGGACGGCGTCTCGGACGAAGACATCGTGCGCCTCAACATTCCTACCGGCCAGCCGCTGGTCTACGAGCTCGACGAGAGCTGCCGCCCCATCCGCAGCCGCTATCTGGCCGACGAGGAGACCATCCGCGCCGCCCAGGCCGCGGTGGCCGCCCAAGGCAAGGCCGCCAAGTAGCGGGCCGGACTGCCGCTGCCGGACGTCCTCGCCTCCTGGGCCGTGCTCTTTGGGCGGCCCGGGTATACCACGCAAAACGCCCTGGATCTCCACCAGGGCGTTTTTCGTGGTATGCAGCCAAGGGGGGGTTACTTTCTTTTCCACTTGCCCCCTGGGTCCTGAATCCAGAATCCGGTGGGCTCGCGTTCCGCGATTTGGGCTGCCCTGGCCTGGCCGACGAACTCGGGCGTCGTTCCCTGCCGGGCGGCGATGGCCTGATATACCGTCATGCGGTCGGTATTTTCCGCCTGAACCACGTCGGCGTGGGGCTTTTGCGGACTCAGAAATTCCAAGAATCCTTTGTTGTTTTCTCCTACCAGCCCTTGAGCCTTGAGCTGGGTGATCACGGGAAGCCTCGCCTTCATACGCTCTTTGATGCTGTCGGCCAGGGCGCTCTGGGCAAGGGCGAGAAGCACGAGGACAACGATGGGCGCAATGGCATGTTGGAAAACGCGCATGGGATACTCCTTTATTGGGTGGGGGCGAGTTCTTCTTGGGCCTTGTCGATGTCGCTGAAGAAGTCTTCCAGGTCTTTTTGGACCCGGACATTGACGTCGATAGTGATGTGGATGGGTTTGACTTCCACCGGTGCCACCTGCACTTGATGCCGGGTGCTGCATGCCCCTTGCAGGGTGAGCAGCGCCATGAGAGCCAGGGGGAGAAATCGCACGTCAACCTCCGCTGTGGATACGTTTGATGAGTCGTTTGTAGTGCAAGAGCTGGTCAAGGGGAAGCCGGAAATTGACATCCAGCCGAATGCCTTGAAAGTTTGATCCTGGAGAACTGGCGGAAACCCGGGCAAAACCGCCGATATCGCGGTCATAGACAAAAGGCAGCGGCGTGGCGGGCTTGCCGTCGAGCTGCAGGGACACCACAAGTTCGCGGCCTTCGGTGTTCATGGTCACTGTAGCCCATTGGTAGATGAAGTTTTTGAGCGCCTCGGCGGCCAGGTCCACTTGGCCGAATTGCGGTGTGTCGGGCGGTATGCCTACGGTGAGCATGCCTCCGGCGTCCACCTGGAGCACCCCGTTTTCCCCGGGGGTGGAGTAGAGAAAACCATTGTCGAAGGAGAGCGCCCCGCGCGTCCAGTGTACCGGAATGCGCCCATTGGCGGTGCCGTCGCCGCGCACCTGAGGCATACCGAGTTGCGCCAAGGCCTGAGCCAGGCGCACCCGGTCGCAGTAGAGCTCCACGGTGTAGTCTTCCACGTCGGGGTTGATGCGGAAGGATTGGGTGCCCACGCGGCCTTGGGCCCAGCGGAAATCACAGCGCTCCACGAAAAGGCTCTGGGGGCCTTCCACCTGGAAGTGGATTTCGCCGGCTTCGAGCTCCACAGAGCCCAGCTGCAGGCGCTGGAAGGAAAAGCGTTGTCGGGGCATGGAACGCACGGTGGCGAGGTCGGCGAAGGCCAGGTCAAGGGTGCCGTTTTCCAGGGCCATCTTGGCCGTTTCGTGACGCAGCGTGCATTGGGCAACGGCAAGGCGCGCCGGAATTCTGGGCTGCCCGGAGCCAAGCTGGAGGGCGGCGGAGGCGTTCAGCCGCGCGCTTCCGGAAAGCGAGGCCAAGGCGGGGAACACGCGTGCAAGCCTGCCGGGGAGCACCACCGTTTGGTCGACCTGGACGCGGAGTTGCGTTTGCTCGGGGGAAAAGAAGTCGAGGAAGCCGCGCAGGTCGGCGTGGATCCCCACCAGAGGGAGCTCTGCCCTGCCGCCAAGGTCAAAGCCCCGCGGTCCTTGGGTGATGCGGGCGGACAGCCGTGCGAGCGCATGTTTTTTCCACTGGACCTCCGCCTGTAGCGTGCCGGGGGCGGCGGCCGGCGTGGGCCAGGCTACGGGCAGGGTGAGGGAGAGCTTCGCGGTGGCGTCCTTGCTGCGGCCGCTACAGGCTGCGGAGAAGAGCGCCTCCACGCGTGGGCGCTCTCCCAGGCGAAAGGTGGCGTTGGCGGCAAGGTGCGTGGATCGCATTTGCGCGTCTCGGGAGCGGGCGAAAATTTTGCCGTCGGTGATGCGGACTTCGCCCTCCACCACGCCGGAGGATTGAGGCGTGGCCATGGCGGTGATGCGCATCCCGGAGAGTTCAAGACTCGCGTTTGCCTGCACGAGATGCGCGGCGCCGAGCTCGAAAGCGGCGCGAAGGACCGCGCCGTGCGGGTCGAGGCGGGCGGTGAGGTGCATGCGGCTTGCTTCCAGGGCGAGGGCGGCGTCCCCAATGCGCAGCGTGGCGGCTGCAAGGGTCGCATTGGCGCCCATCTCCCAGCCGTGGGATGTGCGCATGCCGGCGGCCTGCCCCACGATGCGCAGCGGCTCGGTGGACACCGGCCCAGGGGCCACGTCCATGCTCCAGGCGCATTCCAGTGTCCCGGAATGTGGGGAAAAGCGCAGGCGCTCAAGTGTCACCGCCGCCATTACGGGTTCGCGCAGGCGAAAGGGCGTGGCACGGAAAAGGATCTCGTCCTGCCAGCGGAGATCCACGGAGGTGGCGCCTTCTTGAACGAAGCGCATGTCCCCGAGCACCCCTTGCGCCGAGGAGATGCTGCCGGTGGCCTGGATTTCAGGCCCGTTCTGTGGCGTCGTGGCGGCGCGAAGCTCGGCCTGGGCCGCGCCGCTGAGGGGGATTGTTGGCATTCCCGGGATACTCGCGGCGAGCGCCGCAAGGGACGCCTGAGGCAGGGCGGCGGTCACGCGCATTTCTGCGCGCGCGATGTCCGCATGCACTGCCAGATGCAGCGGTTGCCCTGCAGGCTCCAGGACTGTCGTGAGCCGTGCCACGCCATGGGCGTCCACGCTTCCGGAAACGCTTATGGGAATCCGGGTGGCGGCAGATTCGCGGCGGATTTCCACCGTCCCTTCCACCTGGATGGCGCCCACTTCGGGCACGAGGGCGGGTGCGGCAGAGCCCTCTGCTTCGGGGAGGGAAGTGCCCGGCATACTCCAACCCGCTTCGCTTTCCTGGAGCACCAGGCGCAGTCCGGTGATGCGCGCCGCCTCAAGACGGCCGCGCAGACGGCCGCCGACGCTCCAGCTCACCCCCGCTGTGGCGGCGCGAGGTCCATCGCCCAGGCAGAGCGCTTCCAGGCGCCCGCGCTCAC
>DPEO01000165.1:0-7138 GCA_003530935.1 Desulfomicrobiaceae bacterium
GGTGGATGCCTTGGCTGGCGAGTTCTGCGGAAAGAAGTTCTCGGGCCTCGGCCACGGCTTGTTCCACGGTGTACGTGCGGGGCACGGTTTTCATGATGCCCAGTCCTGGTGCCGTGAAGCGGCCTCGGGCCGTGTCCACGGTGAGCACCACCCCCTGGGTGGGACGGGTGAGGCAGGCGCCGATGGCATTGGCCACCGGGCTATGGGGAGGTACCAGGGCGGGCAGTTCCAAGGCTGTTTCCACCAGCGGGGCCAGGGCCTTTGCCGGGCCGCCGATGAGCAGCACACGTTTGGGGGTAAGGCGCCGCTCCTGGAGGATTTCCTGGATGGTGTACACCGGGCGCGAGTTCACCAAGGCGAGAAATTCCCCCACGGCGCGGGAGAGGATCCCCATGGCGGTGTCCACGATCTGGCGGGCGCATTCCCGCACCGAGGAGCCTTGCCGCATGGCCAGCTCGCGGATGCCCGCCATGGAGCGCTCCGTGTCCGCGTAGTGGGCGTAGCCCAGCACATTGACGGCGTCCATGAGCGCTGGCGCAGGACCGCCGGCGGCCATACACGGCCCCAGACGGTCCGGGCCGACGCGGAAGGCGCCGCCTTCGAAGCGCACGACGGAGTCGCCGCCCAGGGCGATGGAGGTTACCTGCAGGGCGCGTACCAAGGTGGGATGCCCGGCGAGGGTGATGCCGTCGCGCTCCAAAAGCGGAGTGCCGTCGAGCAGCAGGGCGATGTCCGTGGTGGTGCCGCCGATATCGAGGACGATGGCGTCTTCGCTCTGGGGGGCGGCGGCCAGGATGCCCATGACCGAAGCTGCCGGGCCGGAGAAGATGGACTGTACCGGGATCTCGCGGGCCAGGGTAAGCGGCATGGTGCCGCCGTCGGCCTTGACGATATTGACCTCGGTCCGCACCCCCAGCTCGGCGAGCGCCCCTTCCAAGGCGTGGGCAAAACGGTGGAATGCGCGCCAGGCGGCGGAATTGAAGTAGGCCGTGGCCACACGGCGGCCGAAGTTGAGCTGTTCGGCCATCCGGTGCCCGAGACTGATGGCTTGGGCTTGAGGGCGCAGCATGTCGGCCACGAAGAGTTCATGCTCGGGGTTGCGGGTGCTGAATTTCCCCACCACGGCGTAGGCGGTGATGTTGGCTGCCTTGCAGGCGGCAAGATGGGGGGTCACGTCCCGCTCCCGCAGCCTCCCGGTCACCGTGCCGCGGTGGTCGATGGCGCCGGGGAGTACGATGAAGGGATCGCCGATGCGGTAGTTTTCCGCGCGGATGCCGGGGCCGGGGATGACAAACACGGCCACGGGCTCGGTGGCGCCGGTGACGATGGCGTTGGTGGACAGGGTGGTGCTCAGGTTGACCGCGCTGATGGGGCGGCCTTGGGCTGCGGCGATGAGCTTGCGCAACACCGAGGTGATGGTGGTCAGGAGATCTCCGTCCGTGGGCTCCTTGGCCGCGGCCACCACCCGCCCTTCCTCGATGAGCACGCCATCGGTATGGGTTCCGCCCACGTCAATGCCGATATGCATGGATGCCTCCTTGAGAGTGTGCCTGGCTAGAGCCCCAGGTCGGCGTTGGTGAGGACCACGTGGATGCGGCCTTCGGGATAACAGCGCTCGGTGATGGTCCAGACGTTGCAGATGCGTTGCGGGCTGGCGCACTCGGCGCATTTGCCCGTGGTGGTGCACGGCGTGGGCATGGCCAGACGCAGGGCGTTGGCCGGGGCGGCCAGATATTTGATGCGGCTTTGCGCTGCGTCCACGTCGGGCACCAGTTTGTTGCGCCCTGCGAGTACGATGACGTTGCGGGGGCCAAAGTGCAGGGCCGCCACCCGGTTTCCCAGCATATCCAGGTTGACGAGATGACCGGCCTCGGTCACGGCGTTGGTGCCCATGAGAAAGAGATCGGCCAGCAAGGCCTGGCGCCGGCGTTCATAAAGGTCACTGGGGGGAATGGATCGGTCAAGAGTATCGATCATGGCCGCCGGTGTCTGCGCTTTGACCGCGGCGTAGATGCCGGTATCCACAAGGCTCATGGAGCCGCCGAAGGCGATGGACCGGGGCGCTAGGGTCGGGATGAGCGTGTCCAGGATGATGGATTTGGCCTCGTCGGCGTTTGGGGCCAGATGCACGGCAAAACCGTTTTTCCGGAGCTTCTTGGCCACGGCTTCAAGGCGCAGCTGGTAGAAGGCGTCGCGGGGGGCGGTCGTCATAGGCTCTCCTCGACTGGGGATTTATGAGGACTTTGCCCCGGAGGTCATGGATACGCAAGGGAAAAATCCGCCAAAAATCCGCCAGAGGTTGATTCCTTTCGGTCTTTGGCATGAGCAGGGAGGATGGAATGCGGGAAAAATGGGTTGATGCGGCTTTGGCTGCGGTGCGTGGGGCAGGAGAGCGGATTCGCCAGGGCATCGGTGCGGCCAAATCGGTGCGCTTCAAAGGGCCCATCGACTTGGTGACCGAGACGGATGAGGCGGTGGAGGCCGCCCTGCGGGAGAGCCTTTTGCGCATCCTCCCGGAAGCGGCGTTCTACGGCGAGGAGTCGGCCAGCGGCGCGCTCCCGCAGCAGACCTGTTGGGTCGTGGATCCGCTGGACGGCACCACCAATTATGCCCACGGACTTCAGCACGTGGCGGTGTCCGTGGCGTTGTGGCAGGGGGGACGCCCGGTCTTTGGCGTGGTGTATCTGCCGGTGTTGGACGAACTCTTTTGGGCGGTCGCCGGCGGTGGGGCGTACTTGGGGCAGACCCGTATCACGGTGAGCGCGACCGACCGCTTGGAGCACTCCCTGGTGGCCACGGGGTTCCCCTACACCGTGGCCGACCGGGTTCAGGAGCAAATTCAGGTCTTGGGCCGGGTGCTCCCCCGCTGCCAGGGCATCCGGCGTTTGGGGTCGGCGGCCACGGACTTGGCGTACGTGGCTTGCGGCCGTTTCGAAGGGTTTTATGAGTCCGGGCTCAAGCCGTGGGACGTGGCCGCTGGCTGGCTCCTGGTGGAGGAGGCCGGCGGCCGGGTGACCGACGCCGCGGGGTCGCCCTTCTGTTTTGAAGCCCCATGGATTGTGGCCACCAATGGCCGGGTGCACGCGGACCTCGTATCTCTGGTGGCAGGCGGGGGAGCGTGAACGCTTGAGGTCCGAAAAAAAGCCCTGGGGCGGTGTGCTCCAGGGCTTTTTTTCGAGAGCGGCGTATGCGTTAGGCAGGGGTTTCGCAACAACGCTGGCGATTGGCGTACACCAGGAAGATGGCGAAGATGGCCAGGGCGATGCCGACGCCGGCCATGTTGGAGATGTCCGCAGGCAGGTTGAAGCCGATCTTGGCCTGCAGGATGAAGGAGGCGTCCACCGCGGTCATGAACGTGGCCGGGATGGAGCAGATCCAGTGGAATTTCTTTTGCTGCGCCAGATAGCAGGCTGCAGACCAGAGCATGAGCATGGAGAGCATCTGGTTGGCCCAACCGAAGTAGCGCCAGATGATGCCGAACTGCACATTGGTCAGGATGAAGGCCACGGCAAAGAGCGGCAGGGCGAGCATGAGACGCTTGGCAACGGCCTTTTGCTCCATGCCCAGGGTCTCGGCGATGATGAGCCGGGTGGCGCGGAAGGCGGTGTCTCCGGAGGTGATGGGCAGCACCACCACGCCGAGGATGGCCAAGGCGCCGCCTACAGGACCGAGCACGGAGGTGCAGACTTCCTTCACCACCAGGGAGGGAGTGCCGCTCTTGATGACCGCCTGCAGGGCCGGGGCATCGGCAAAGAAGCTCATGGCTGCCGTGGCCCAGATGAGGGCGATGATGCCTTCCACGATCATGGCCCCGTAGAACACCAGGCGGCCGTGACGTTCATTCTGAATACAACGGGCCATGAGCGGCGACTGGGTGGAGTGGAAGCCCGAGATGGCGCCGCAGGACAAGGTGATGAAGATGAGCGGCCAGATGGGCAATCCTTCCGGATGGGTATTGGTCATGACGTCGAGGTTGGGCAGGATGTCATAACCATGGTATACGAGCCCGCCCATGACGCCGATGCTCATGAAGAGGAGCAGGGCGCCGAAGATGGGGTAGAGCTGACCGATGATCTTGTCGATGGGCAGGATGGTGGCCAGAAAATAGTAGGCGAAGATGAGTCCCACCCAGAGCTGCACGTTCATGCCGCTCATGTTGGCGAGCAGCTTGGCCGGGCCGAGGATGAAGACCACGCCCACCAAGAGGAGCAAAATCACGGAGAACAGCCGCATGATCTGCCGGGCCGTCATGCCCAGGTAGTTGCCCACCACCTCCGGAATGCTTGCTCCCTGGTTGCGCACCGAGAGCATACCGCTGAAGTAGTCGTGTACCGCGCCGGCAAAGATGCAGCCGAGTACGATCCACACCAGGGCCACCGGCCCGTACAGGGCTGCGAGAATGGGGCCGAACACCGGACCCAGGCCGGCGATATCGAGAAGCTGGATGAAGAATACCCGCCAGGTGGGCATTTCCACATAGTCCACGCCGTCGGCCAGCTGGCAGCAGGGCGTGGGACGGTCCGGCTCCACGCCGAAGACCTTTTCCACAAAGGCCCCGTACGTGAAGTAGCCGATGAGCAGTAACGCGACACAGCCAAAAAAGACAGTCATACCAAAACCTCCTTGAAAGTAGTTTTCCTGGGATGATGCACGGCCTGTGATATTTCGGGACAGTCGCCGTCCTCAAGGGGGATGCAGAACTCCACGCGGGTCCCCTGGCCAGGATGGCTGGTGATGCGAAGCCCGAATGTTGGGCCGTAGAGCAGTCGCAGTCGTTCGTCGCAGTTGGCAAGACCCAGATGGTGGGGCGTGCGATGGGTGGTGACCGCCGCAAGGGTGGCGGCGTCCATACCGCAGCCGTTGTCTTCGATGGTGATGCGCATGCCTACGTCGTCCATGGAGGCGGTCACCTGGACCACGCCGCCGGATTCCACATGCCGCAGGCCGTGCTGGATGGCGTTTTCCACCAAAGGCTGGATGACGAGCGGCGGCACGCGGCAGGCTCGGCACGCCGGGTCAATGGTAAACTGGGTGTGGATGCGATCTCCAAAGCGGGCGCGTTCGATGGCCAGATAGGCTTCGACGCGTTCGAGTTCTTCGGAAAGCGGCACGGCCGGTCGGTCGTCGGCGATGCTGCCCCGCAGATATTGGGAGAGGTCGAGGAGAAGCTCCCGCGCCCGGCCGGGGTCGGTGCGGCAGAACGAGGCCACGGCCCCCAAGGCGTTGAAGAGAAAATGGGGATTCATCTGGGCCTGGAGGCGTCGGATTTCCGCCTGCGCCAGGAGTTCTTGGCCGCGGTGGATGTCTTCGAGCTCCAGCTGAGAGGAGAAGAGCCTCCCAAGTCCTTGGGCGAGCTGGAAAAAGACTGCATCCAACGGGTGGGCGCGGGTCCCGTAGAGTTTGAGGGACCCCACCACATGCTCTCCTTTTTGGAGCGGCACGAGAATGGCGGCGGTAAACGGGCATTTCGGGTGGTCACAGCCGATGTCTTTCGCCGAGCGCAAGAACACGGCCTGCCCGCTTTCGAGTACCTGACGGGTGGCCTGGGTGCGGATGGGTTCATGCACGCGGTGGTGGTCCGCGCCGTCGCCCACGTGGGCGAGGACACAGGTGGTGTCGGTGATGGCCGCTGCGGCCACGCCGAGCTCCTGCCAAAGGATGCGGGCCGTGGCCGCGGCCGACTCCGGGGTGAGCCCATGGCGTAGATGGGCCACCGTGCGGTCGGCCAAGGCGAGGATGGTGTGGGCCTGGTGGGCGTCGCGCCGCTCGCAGAGCTGGAAGAGGACGGCGATGAGGTGGGTGAGCACTCCGGCGCCTGCGGCGTTGAGCAGGATCATGGGGGCCGCGATGATGCGCACCAGCGCTATGGCTTCGTCCAAGGGGCGGGAGAGGATGAGCACCAAGCCCATGTGCAGGGATTCGCCGGCCATGGCGGCGACGATGGCGAGGCCGGCGCTCAGGCGAGGTTCCCGGCGGGCGAGCAGCCCTGCCCCAAGGCCTTCCACGATGGTGGCGATGGCGCACGGGAGAGCGGAAAATCCGCCGATATCGATGAGGATGCGGTGCGCCCCGGCCACCACGCCAGCACCCAAACCCACGAGTGGACCGCCGAAGAGGCCGGCGGTGATGATGCTCATGGCGCGCAGATTGGCGTAGGAGCGCTGTACCGGGTCTCCCACGTAGGTGCCGAGGATGCCGAAAACGCCAAACACTCCAATCCAGGTGAGGGTGGACAGTGGGCTATGGGGCTTGAGTCCCAGGCGGCGCAGTGGTCCCAAGGAAAAGACCACGAAGGCGGCCGAGGCGATGAGCCCGGCAGCCATGGCCAGACGAGGAAAGAGGGTGAGGATGGCGTCCATAGTGTGCTTCCGATGGCGCGTCTGTGCGCAGTGATGGGGACAAAAACAAGGGGGCGTGGACGAGAGGGCGTTTTTGGAGGCTGAACTGTCGTTCTTCAGGGATGGACGGCCGCTGTTGAACGAGTCGTCTTTTTAGATGAGCACCTGGAGACGGCGTTTGAACTCTTGGGCCTGCAGACGGCTCACGGTGATTTCGGTCCGGGCTTCGTCGTCCATGACGAGCACGTAGCGGCCTCCCTCCCACGGGGAGTAGGCGCGTACATGCTGCAGGTTGACGAGAAAGGTGCGGTGGGCGCGGAAGAACCCGTAGGGCGTAAGCTGGGTTTCCAGCCGGTCCAAGGAGACGGCTCCATAGGCCGGGTAGGCGCCGTCGCGGTCGTGGATGATGATGCGTTTGTCCGCGCAGCGGCAAAAAAGGATCTCCTGGGGGGCAAGCAGCAGGATGCGCCCCCCGCTTTCCACCGGGACGCGCGCGCCGCTGCGGCAGATCTCCTGGCGGGTGGCCTCCAAGGCGGCCAGGATGCGCCCCAGGGCGTCGGGTGTGGAGGTCGGAGTGCCGCGCCGGGCGCGGATGCGGGCCACTGCCTGGGCGATGCGCTCTTCGGCAAAGGGTTTGAGCACGTAGTCCACGGCTTCTGTTGCAAATGCCTCTACCGCGAATTGGCTGTAGGCCGTGACCAGCACCACCGCCGGAGCGTGGGGAAGCTGGCGCAGCGTCTGGCAAAGGTCCAGACCATGGGCCCCGGGCATGTGGATGTCGAGAAAGATGGCGTCTGGGG
>DPEO01000165.1:7475-8894 GCA_003530935.1 Desulfomicrobiaceae bacterium
GGGGGTTCGTCGTCCGCCACCAGGCAGCGCAGGAGAGTGGACGGTTCGTTCGTCATGGTGCTGTCGGAAAAGTTGGATGCACGCGCCGCACGTCCAAGGCCACCTGCGCCAGGTGTTCGAGCTCTTCCGTCAGCGCCATGGCCGCATCAAGACTCTCCCCCCAGCACAGCAGCCCATGCTGGTGGAGGAATACGGCGGGTGCAGCTTGGGCGGCTTGCGCCACGGCCGTGGCGAGCTGGGGGCTTCCCGGAGGCAGGGCGGGCACGGCTTCCAAACGGATGCGCTCGGTCTCGAAGAGGGGCAGGTCCGTGGGGGAACCTCCCTGGAGCATCAGGGCCGTGAGCCGTGGCGGGTGGGTGTGGACGATGGCCCGGGCCTTGGGCACGAGTTGGTACACGGCCAGGTGGGCCGGGGTCTCCGAGGACGGAGTGCCGCGTCGGGGCGTTCCTGTGGCAAGGTCGACCACGGCGAGGTCTTCGGGCGCGAGAAAGCCCTTGGCGCGGCCGCTGGCGGTCACCATCACCGTGGAGGGGTCCAGGCGCAGTGAGATATTGCCGCTGACTCCGGGAAAAAGTCCCCTCTGCCAGCCACGGCGGCCGGATTCCATGATGGCCTGCGCGGGGTCGAAGGCGCGGCGGCCGGGGCGGTCGGCGTTTTTGATGTCCAGGATCGGGGTGCCATCCAGGGCTTCCAAGGGATGCACGAGGATGCGCAGGCCGTGGCGCTGGAGCACGGTCACCGGGTGGATGCCGATGGGGTTGGGCCGGTCTGGAGAGCGGGTGAGAAAGACGCCGCGCTCCGGGATGTTCGGATCGGCCATGGGGTGGCAGCGAAGCACCGCGCGGTCTGCCTGGTGGAGCCAGGTGAGGAGGATGAGCCGGTCTCCAGGGGAGATCTCCTGTGCGGCGGGAGCCACTTCGGAGGAGAGCTCGATCCAGGCCGCAGCGGTGTCCGGGCCGGTGGCGCGCGGGGTGTGCTCGCGGCTGGTGTAGGGCGAGCGCACGGTGGCGACAGGGTGGCACGTGATCATGCTTCCAGCTCCACGTAGTTTTGCAGGATGAGTTTGAGGCCGAATCCAGGAAAGAGGATGCGGTACTTGTCCGGCGGCACCACGGCGACGATCTTGCCGCGGCCAAAGATTTTGTGTCGGCAAAAGCCGCCGTCCTTGGGGATGGCGCCTGCGGGCGAGGCGGACGGCGAAGACTCCTCGGGCGCTGGGGGCGCAGGCGCAAGGCGTTCACGGGTGCGGGCCAGGATGGCTTCCGGGGCGTCTTCGAGGAAGGCGCAGGGCCGGGCGGGCATGGTGCCTGTCTGGGTGGTGACGGCCTCCGGCGAGAAGAGTGCAAGTCGGCGTCGCGCCCGGGTGCAGGCCACGTAGAGCAAGCGGCGTTCTTCTTCCAGGGCGTCGGCGTCCAGCAG
>DPEO01000095.1 GCA_003530935.1 Desulfomicrobiaceae bacterium
CCCAATGGCGCGGGCAAGACCACGGTCTTCAACCTCATCACCGGCAACTACGTTCCGGACTCCGGATCCGTCCGTTTCCGCGGCCACGAACTGGTGGGCAAGCCCATCCACGCCATCGTCCAGGCCGGCATTGCCCGCACCTTTCAGACCATCCGGCTCTTCCAGAACATGAGCGTGCTCGAAAACGTCCTCGCCGGGCGCCATTGCCGCATGCGCGCCGGAGTCTTCGGGGCCATGCTGCGTACCCCGACGCAACGTCGCGAGGAGGACGAAGCCCTGGCCCGGGCCATGGAAGAGCTGCGCTTCGTGGGGCTCTCTCGCGAACACGACAACCTGGCCGGCAATCTCTCCTACGGCAACCAACGCCTGCTGGAAATCGCCCGCGCCCTGGCCACAGACCCGCAGCTCATCATCCTCGACGAACCTGCGGGCGGCATGAACGACCAGGAGACGCAAGACCTGGTGCGCCTCATCTACGCCATCCAAGAGCGCGGCATCACCATCCTGCTCATCGAACACGATATGAGCCTGGTGATGCGGGTATGCCAAAAACTGATCGTTTTGGAGCACGGGGCGCAGATCGCCACCGGCACCCCGGCGGAAATCCAAAACCATCCCCGCGTGATCGAAGCCTATCTGGGTGTGGAGGACGATGAAGATGGCCCTGCTGCAAATTGAAAATCTGCGCGTGCGCTACGGCAACGTGGAGGCCCTGCACGGCATCAGTCTCCACGTGGACGAGGGAGAAATCGTCACCATCCTCGGCGCCAACGGCGCGGGAAAGACCACGACCCTCAACGCCATCTGCGGCCTGGTCCCCGTGGCCGAAGGACACATCTGGCTGCGGGATATCCCGCTCCACTCCCTGCCCGCGCACGCCATCGTACGTCACGGCATCACCCAAAGCCCGGAAGGCCGCCGCGTGTTCGCCACCCTCTCGGTGGAGGAAAACCTGATGCTCGGGGCCTTCACAGCCACGGACGCCAAGCGGGTTGCCGCCACCCAGGAATGGATCTACCGGCTCTTTCCCCGCCTGGAGGAACGCCGGCACCAATTGGCCGGCACCCTTTCCGGCGGGGAGCAGCAAATGCTGGCCATCGGCCGGGCGCTCATGGCGGAGCCCAAACTCCTGCTCTTGGATGAGCCGAGCCTCGGCCTGGCCCCCATTTTGGTGCAATCCATCTTTGCCACCATCCGGGAGATCAACCGCAGCGGCGTGACCGTCATCTTGGTGGAACAAAACGCCCGCGCGGCGCTGAAACTCGCCCACCGCGGCTACGTCCTCGAAGTGGGGCGCGTGGTCCTCTCGGATACCGCGGCCAATCTCCTGGCCAACGAAGACGTACAAAAGGCCTACCTCGGCGGCGGCCACGCCGCACGCTAAACGCTGCTCATCCCCGCGGGGGCCTCGCCCCCCATGCAGCCCCCCAAACCACCTCGAAGCTTGCCCGGACACGTCGCTTGGGGGTAGGCAGGTATCGTCATCAAGGAGGGAAACGATGCGCGCACGTCTTCTTGGCATGACCGCCATCCTCACCTTGAGCATACTTGCCGCCGAAATCGGATCCGCACCCCAACCCGCCCTGGTTGGTATGTTTGCCGCCCTGCTGATGGCCCTGGAAGCCGCATGGACCGAACACCGTCAGCACCGTGCCCTTGCCGCGGCGCTGGATACTCTGGTCCGCGAGCGCACCATGCCTCAAGGGCTGCGGATTTCCCCGCAACTGGCCAGCGCCTTGGGCCAGGTGGAAAACTGCTTGCGCACGGAGACTGGGCTCCGCCAAGGGATCGTCCAGGGCCTGCCCATGCCGTTCCTTCTGGTGGACCCCAAAGAACGAGCCGTGGCCACCAATGCCGCTACCATGGAGATGCTCGAAATCGAGACCCCACCCGAGGCCCAGCTAGGCCGAACGCTCGCGGAGATCTTCTACAACGACCCGAGCCGTTCCACCGCCGTGGGCAAGGCCATGGCCAGCGGAGAAGTCTTCCGCAACCTGGAGGTCACCATCCGCGGCCACAAGGGCAGCGAACGCCATGTACTGGCCAATGTCTATCCTCTTTACGACAGCGCCGGCACCCTGCTCGGCGGCATGTGCATCTATCTCGATATGACCGAGGCCAAAAGGGCCTCGCAACGTTTGCGTGAGCAGCACGCCGCCCTTACCAAACTCATCGCAGCCTCCACCGAGGTGGGCGCCACCCTGGCTTCGGCCGCCGAAGAGCTTTCCGCCCAGGTCGAAGAGGCCTCGGCCGTGGCCCGCAGCCAGCAGCAGCATAGCGAAGCCATGGCCACATCCACCCAGCAACTGGCCGGCTCGGCCCGGGCCATCGGCGCCAATACCCGAACAGCCCAAGACCTGGGAGCCGCCGCCGAGAGCAAGGCCCGAGACTGTGCCTCGACCCTGAACGAAGCCCAACACGCCATGGACGGCGTCCTGGACCAGGCAAACGCCTTGCGTCAGGGCATGCACGCCCTGGCGCAGCAGGCCATGACCATCGGCTCCATCATCCAAGTCATCGAAGACATCGCGGATCAAACCAATCTGCTGGCCCTCAACGCGGCCATCGAAGCAGCCCGCGCTGGAGACGCCGGCCGAGGGTTTGCCGTCGTGGCGGACGAGGTGCGCAAACTGGCGGAAAAAACCGTCCAGGCCACCAACGAGGTGCGCAGCTCCATCGCTGCGGTGCAGCAAGGGGTGCTCGCCAACCAAAAAGCCACCGACGAAGCCGCTACCGCCATCACCCACGGCTCCGAGCTCGTGGCCCACAGCCAGACCATGCTTGCCGAATTGGCCACTCAAGTCTCCAATATAGCCGACCATCTGAGAGACATCGCCACAGCGGCCGCCCAGCAAGCCGAGGCCAGCGCGGAACTCGACACCATCGGCCGCAGTCTTGCGGATTCGGCGCAGCAAAGCGCCACCGCCATGGAAGAATCCGCCAAAGCAGTCACCAGCCTTGCAGAGCTGGCGGCCCGCATCCACACCATCATTGCCCGCATGCACGAAATCTCTCGCACCGCCTAAAACGGACCAAATCGCTCCAAAGCTTGCCTTGCTGCGTCCGACAGATACAGGAAAGATCATCCTGTCTTATCTTGCACAAGGAGGTAGCGATGCTCCGTCTCGTCACCCTCATTCTCACCCTGGCATGGACCGCCTCTGCCTGGGGGACGGAAACGGATGAGCAGGCCCCAGGCCGCATCCTGGCCCGCCAAGCCGTCAGGGAGGATCCCAAAGCCTGGATCACCGCCGACCACTCCCAACACCCCATCCTCAAACAGCCGTTCACGAAGCCTGAGGAGGTCACCCGCGCCTGCCTCTCCTGCCACAACCAGGCCGGGATCCAATTTCATAAAACAATCCACTGGACATGGGCCGATCCCGCGGACCCCCGAGGCATCACCGGCAAAGGCCGCTTGACCGTCAACAACTTCTGCATCGCCGTGGGTTCGAACGAGCCGCGATGCACCTCCTGCCACGCCGGTTACGGCTGGATGAACAAAAACTTCGATTTCTCCAATGTGGAGGCCATCGATTGCCTCGTCTGCCACGAACAGACCGGGACCTACGTCAAGTTCCCCACCAAAGGCGGCTATCCCGCCACCGAACCGACGCCCTTTGGGGGTAAGGAGATCCTACCGCCGGACTACACCAAAGTTGCCCAATCCGTGGGGAAACCCACCCGCCGCAATTGCGGCACCTGCCACTTCTACGGCGGTGGCGGAGACGGCGTGAAACACGGCGACCTCGATTCCTCCATGACCAATCCCAACAAGGCCCTTGACGTCCACATGGGCATCGACGGCCAAAACTTTAGCTGCAGCCGCTGTCATTCCACCCGCGCCCACCATATCGCAGGCCGGGTGTATGCCACCCCGGCCTTTACGGAGCGCAAAAGTCTGCTCGAGGATGACCTTGCCGCCAAGATCAGCTGCGAATCCTGCCACGGACACACGCCGCACAAGGCCCATGCCAAGGCCAACGACCATACGGACAAGGTAGCCTGTCAAAGCTGCCACATCCCCACCTTTGCCCGGGCGCTTCCCACCAAAATGCATTGGGATTGGTCCCAGGCCGGCGACAAGGAGCGTCCCATCCACAAGGACGCATTCGGCAAGGCCGACTACGATCCCAAAAAAGGGAGCTTCGTGTGGCGCAAAAACGTCACTCCCTATTATGCTTGGTACAACGGCTCCATTCAAGGCACGACCGCCAAGGACATCATCGACCCCACGAAGCCCGTCCGCCTGAGCTGGCCGGAAGGCAGTCCCAATGACCCGAAATCCCGCATCTTCCCTTTCAAAATTCACACCGGCCGGACTCCGTACGACAAGGTCAACAAAACCATGGTCATTCCCAAACTCTTTGGCCCCAAAGGCTCCGGAGCATATTGGGCGGACTTCGACTGGGGCAAGGCCATCGCTGTTGGCCAGGAGTACAACGGGCTCCCCTACAGCGGACAGTACGATTTCGTGGATACCGAATACGTCTTCCCCATCACCCACATGGTCGCCCCCAAAGAGCAGGTACTTGCGTGCACCGAATGCCATAGCGCCCAAGGCCGCCTCCGCCATATCCAGGGGGTGTACATGCCCGCCCGCGACCGAGTGCAGGCCTTGGATACCGGCGGTTGGGCACTGGTGGTCATCTCGGTGATCGGCGTCGCACTCCACGGTCTTGGCCGCTTCATCGCCTCTCTCAAGCGCTAGGAGGATCCCATGGCGAAAACCAAAATCTATCTTTACACGCGCTTCGAACGCTTCTGGCATTGGCTGCAGGCCATCATCATTTTCGTCCTGCTCCTGACCGGATTCGAAGTCCATGGAACCTACAGCCTGCTCGGCTTCCATACTGCGGTACGGATTCACAACGCCTTTGGATTTGGCTGGGTGGTGCTCTTTGCCTTCATCATCTTCTGGGTCTTCACCACCGGAGAATGGAAGCAGTACATTCCCACCAGCAAAAAGCTCTGGGAAGTGGTGCGTTACTACACCTCCGGTATCTTCCAGGGAAAACCCCACCCTGTGCAGAAGACTAAAGAAGCCAAACACAACCCCCTGCAGCGGCTGACCTACCTGGCGCTCACCGCAGTACTGCTCACTCTGCAGATGGGCACCGGCCTTCTCTACTATCTCTATAACGACTGGGCCGTGTGGGGGCTCACCTTCCTCGGCTTGCGAACCATTGCCCTCATCCACCTGGCCTGTGCCTTCGGCATCCTCTCCTTTGTCATCATCCACATCTACATGACCACCACCGGCCACACCCTCACCAGCCACATCGCGGCCATGATCAGCGGCTGGGAAGAGGTGGACGAACACGAAGTAGCGGATTGGGAACGGGCTGCCCGACGCTAGGCGTCCTTGACAGCCCCAGGGCCATGCCTATCCGTGGCCCTGATTTTTTTCTGGAGGACTCTATGGGCATTTCCCGACGAACGTTTTTTCAGTGGCTGGGGGCGAGCGCCGCGCTCTCGGTGCTTCCCGGGACCAGCGAGGCCGCAGCAGCAGGAGAAGAACTCGCCACCATGCTCGACCTCTCTCGGTGCGTGGGATGCGGCTCCTGCGTGGAGGCCTGCCGGGAGGCCAACCAAGCCAAATACCCCCGCCCCACCAAACCCTTCCCGAAGATGTACCCCCAAGGACGGGTGCAGGTGGCGGACTGGTCTGAACGGCGCCTGGTGGACGACCGGCTCACGCCGTACAATTGGCTTTTCATCCAAACCGCGACCGGGACCTACAACGATCAGCCCTTCGAAATCCACATCCCCCGCAGGTGCCTACACTGCACCAATCCCCCCTGCGCCAATCTGTGCCCGTGGGGCGCGGCCTTCAAGCAGGCCAACGGCATCGTGCGCATCAACGATCAGATCTGCCTCGGGGGCTCCAAGTGCAAAGCGGTGTGCCCCTGGCATATCCCGGAGCGCCAGACCGGCGTGGGACTCTACCTCGACCTGCTTCCCTCCTACGCCGGCAACGGGGTCATGTACAAATGCGACCGCTGCTGGAACCGCATTGCCGAAGGCGCGCTCCCGGCCTGTATCGAGGCCTGCCCATACGACGTGCAAACCATCGGCCCCCGACAGGCCATTGTGGAAAAAGCGCACCAATTGGCTGAGTCCATGAATGGATTCCTCTACGGCGAGCATGAAAACGGCGGCACCAATACCGTCTATGTCTCTCCAGTACCCTTTGACGTGCTCAATGCCGCCATCGCCACCGGACCAGGACGACCCCACTTGAAGGCCGTGCCCGATCCGTTCCATGAGGAAGAACGCCTGACACGCGCCATCCTTGCCGCCCCCCTGGCCGGGATTGCCGCAGGCGCCCTGCATATCCTGCGCGCCACCAAGGAGGATTCCCATGAAGACAAGTAATCCCGGCGGGGCCGCGCCGCAGGCCGCCGTGCCCACGCCGCCCCCGTGGCAACGGCGCCTGGTGGCGGCCGTGATTTTCGGCCTCCTTTTCACGGGTCTTGCCCAGATGCCCATTTTCAAGCGCTACTACCTGGCGGACGTACCGGGCTTTGCCTGGACTGCGGACTTTTACGCCACCCACCGCATGCACTACGCGCTCGCCGCACTGCTGCTCTTCTGGTTGAGCTACCGAGCTACCCTGGGCATCGCGGCATGGCGTCGCGGATGGCGGCCCCGCCGGGCCGCTGTGCTCAAGGCCGTCCTCTGGCTCGGCATCGTGGCCACGGGACTCGCCCGGGTGGCCAAGAACACCCCGGAGGTCTTTTTCTCGCCGACGACCACGATGCTTCTGGACTGGATCCACCTCGCCCTGCCCTTTGTCCTCGCGCCGGTGGCACTGTTGGCTCGGCGAAACAGGGAATAAAAAAAATCCGCACCCTCGGAAA